>NZ_JBVHWM010000039.1:0-86927 GCF_055564375.1 Streptomyces sp. NPDC029138 | reverse complement strand
GAACAGCACCGGGGCGTGGGTGCCGAGCGCAACAAAGGGGGGGGGCAAAACGGAGAACCGGATGAGTTGGGCCTGTGTGTGCTTCTGGGGCGGGGGGGGAGCGGGTCGGGCGACCGGCCCCCCGTGCCGGCCGCCCTCACGGCGATCGGCGCGGGCGGCCGGTGCTCGGAGGTGAGACATCTGCGTCCTCGTACTGGTCCGTCGGGCCTGTGTCCTCGTGCGGTGCGCGCTGCGGGCATGCGTCGATGCGGGCATACGTCATCGCTGCCGGCCGGCGGGACCGGTGCACCCGGCCGCGCGCCGCCCGACGGACACTCACAGTAGTTGCCTGAGCATCATGTGCGGTGGGCAGTTGACAAAGTCCCCCGCGCAGCGTCCCGCTCTGGTATGAGGCGTCGTACGACAGTCCGATGACCGCTGCTCAACAGTGGACCGAACCGGTTCACGAACGATCTGACCTGGTCGCAAGCGGTCAGGAACGGAACCGTCGGCTGGTCGCCCCCGCACGGCCGGCCTTCCCGCCGCGCGGCGCACGCGCGCGTGGCCGACTGCTCCCGGCGTCGCCTCCACGGCGACCCCCAGGGCCCTGCGTCCCGCCCCGCCTCGGCCCGTCCGTCACACAACGTGTTCGCTTTGGCCTTGACCGGGGTCTGCGGCGGAGCGGGCTGGTGGACGTCGTACGTGTGCTGCGTAGGTGTTCCGGACTGCTCTTCCTCGTCACCCTGGTCTGGCCCACCTGGATCGAACTCGCCTTGCTCGGCAGTCCACGGCGAGGGCCTCGCCGTCCACGAGGTCGGACGCCTGCCCGCCGATGCCGTACAGCGGCATGTGTCCCGCGCGGCCAGGACCGCCGACGCCATGCCGGTTCACGGCGGTGGAGCGCGATATCCAGGACGCGGTCGTGGTCGGCGTCTTCCTGGGTCTGCTTGAGGCGGACCCCGGGGTGGCGGCGGGCGAGCGGGTTTCGGAACACGCACCCTCTTCCCCGACAGCCGGCACTTCCGCTGGTACGACGCGCCGGAGCCGCACGCCGCGCAGCAGGGCATGTGGTTCCCGCACACCACCGAGGGCGTGCCGGCCGAACTGGTCCCCTCGGCTCAGTCGCCGGTGCCGCGCGCGGGAGGCTCCGCGACGAAGGCGCCGACCGAGCGCCAGGTGCGCCGCACGTCCCCGGACGCGCTCCGCCACCACGCCTCCGCCGGCAGCTTGCCCGCGGGTTCGAAGGGTTCGCCCGGCCGGGGCAGGGCCACCGCCTGGCCGGCCTCCTCGGCGGCCTCCTTCGTCCACTCCCCCGGCTCGGCCCAGGGATGCGGGGCGAGGTTGAAGGTGCCCCAGTGGATGGGCAGCAGGACGCCGTGCGGCGCGCCGCCCTGGAGGTCGAGGTGAGCCCGCAGGCCCTCCTCGGGGGTCATGTGGATGTCGGGCCAGAACTCGCTGTAGGCGCCGATCTGGATCATCGTGGCGTCGAACGGGCCGTGCACCGCGCCGATGTCCTGGAAGCCGTCGAAGTAGCCGGTGTCGCCGCTGTGGTAGATCCGGTGCTCCTCACCGGCGACGGACCAGGACGCCCAGAGGGTGTGCTGGGTGTTGCGCAGGCCTCGGCCGCAGAAGTGGCGGGCCGGGGTCGCGGTGAGGGTGAGACCGCCGACGCGGGTCGACTCGTGCCAGTCCAGTTCGCGCAGCCGGTCCGGGGAGACGCCCCACTGTTCGAGGTGGGCGCCGACGCCGAGCGGCACGGCGAACAGGGTGTCCGTGCCTGCCAGCGCCTTGATGGTGGGCAGGTCCAGGTGGTCGTAGTGGTCGTGCGAGATGACGACGACGTCGACCGGGCCGAGCGCGGCCAGGGGCAGCGGCACCGGGTGGAGCCGCTTGGGCCCGGCGAAGGGGAACGGGGAGCAGCGCTCGCCCCAGACGGGGTCGAACAGGACCCGGTGACCGTCGATCTCGGCGAGCACGCTGGAGTGGCCCATCCAGGTCAGCCGCAGTCCGGTGGCGGGCGGCTTGGCCAGGTCGGCGAAGGTCGTGGGATGCACCGGGACGGTGCCCTTGGGAGCGCGCAGCGGCCGGGTGTCCTTGTCCAGGAACACCTTCGCGAGGTCCAGCGAGGAGCCGGAGGGCCTGGTGCGGGCGGGGCCGCCGGGGTTCTGGAAGACACCGTCCTTGAAGTGCGGCGAGCGGCGGATGCGTGCCAGGCGCTCACCTCCCGGGTCCGCTCCGAACGCAGCGGGCCGCAGCGCGCGGAGCCCGGAGCTCGCGGAACGCAGACCGGTCACGGTACCTCCCGGTGGAGTGGGTGAAGCCCCCATTATGGTCGGCCTCGCCGACAGCCCGGCCACGGAGGGGTCACTCCGCCCGCTGCTGAAGATCCGTTCAGCAGCGTTGACAGCGTCCGGACCCGCTCCCGATACTGACTCGCCGTTCAGTGATCGCCTCATCGCTCCCCCGAGGAAGCCCCATGACCGCCCCTCCGGCCGCCCCTCTGCTGTCGCTCGTCTGGACCGATCACGTCACCGGCCGCCAGGGCTTTCTGGTCGTGGACCGGCTGGTGCGGGGCGTGGCGAGCGGAGGCCTGCGGATGCGGCCCGGCTGCACGCTGGACGAGGTGGCGGGGCTCGCCCGCGGCATGACGATGAAGGAGGCCCTGCACTACCACCCCGGGGGCCGCTACATCCCGCTCGGCGGCGCGAAGGGCGGCATCGACTGCGACCCTCGGGACCCGGAGGCGTACGGGCTCCTCGTCCGCTATCTGCGCGCCATGCGGCCGTACGTCGAGAGCCTCTGGACCACCGGCGAGGATCTCGGCCTCACCCAGGACCTGGTGGACCGCGCGGCGGCCGAGGCGGGCCTGGTCTCCTCCATCCAGGCGGTGTATCCGCTGCTGGACGACGAGGCGACGGCCCGCAAGCGGCTCGCGGACGCCTTCGCGGTGGAGGTGGACGGCATCGGCCTGGACGAGCTGGCGGGCGGCTGCGGGGTCGCCGAGTCGGTGCTGACGGCGCTGGACCGGGCGGGGGTGCCGTATCCGGGCATCCGGGTCGCGGTGCAGGGTCTCGGCACGATGGGCGGGGCCACCGCGCGCTTCCTCGCGCGCGCGGGTCTGACGGTGGTGGCCGTCGCCGACATCAAGGGCACGATCGCCAACCCGGCGGGGCTCGACGTCGAGGCGCTGCTGGCGGCGCGGGACGGCTATGGCACCGTCGACCGCGGCGCGCTGCGCCCCGGCGACCGCGAACTGCCCGGCGACGCCTGGCTGTCCGCCGAGGCTGAGGTGCTGGTGCCGGCCGCCGTGTCGTACGCCGTCGACAGCGTGAACCAGGAGCGGATCAGGGCGCGTTGGATCGTCGAGGCCGCCAACATGCCCGTCGTTCCCGAGGCGGAGGCGCTGCTCTCCGCGCGCGGGGTGACGGTGCTGCCGGACGTGGTGGTCAACTCCGCGACGAACGCCTGGTGGTGGTGGACCCTGTTCGGCGACATCGGCGCGGACGCCGACGAGGCGCTGGGTCACATCCGGCGCTCGATGCGCGCCCTGGTCGGCCGGGTGCTGGACCGTGCGCAGGCCGACGGAACTTCCCCGCGCATGGCCGCGCACGCCCTGGTGACCGACCGGCTGCCAGTGATCGCGGAACGGTTCGGGTGGTACCGGTGACCGGCCTGCCGTGGCGAGGCATAGGCGCGGTGGGAGGAGCACGAGGAACAAGAGGAACAGGAGGAACAAGAGAAGCACCGACCGCGTGAACGGGCGACGGCTTCGGCGGCACCGGGTCAACCACTAGGGTGACCGCGTGGCGAGAGTGCGGTTGAGCGTGGCCGAGCGGCGGGAGGAGCTGCTGCGGGCAGCCATCGAGCAGATCGAGGTGCGGGGCGTGGCGGCGGTCAGGATCGCCGACGTGGCCGCGGCCCTCGGTGTGAGCAACGCGCTGGTGCTGTACCACTTCTCCACGAAGGAGAAGCTGGTCGCCGCCGCGTTCACCTACGCGGCCGAGGACGACCTGGCGCGCCTGCGCAAGCTGTTGGGCCGGCGGACCACCGCGCTGCGCCGGCTGCGGGCGGCGGTGCGCTGGTACGCGCCGACCGGGCAGGCCAAGGGCTGGCGACTGTGGATCGAGGGCTGGGCCGTGTCCCTGCGCGAGCCCGCCCTGCGGGAGGTCACCCGGGAGCTGGACAAGCAGTGGAAGGCGGCGATCGCGGACGTCATCGCCGAGGGCGTCGCGTCCGGTGAGTTCGCGTGCGCGGACCCGGCCGGCACGGCGTTGCGACTGACCGCGCTGCTGGACGGGCTGGCGGTACAGCTGACGTCGTACCCGGGCGCGGTACCGCGAGCCCGGGCCCAGGAGTGGGTGGACGACGCCCTCGCCCGCGAACTGAGCCTGGACCGGGAGGCGTTGACCGACAGACAGCGGTGACGCCCCCGGGCTCCGGCCCTCCCGGCGACCACCCCCTCGGGACCGCGCGCTCTACCGCAACTTCCAGGCGGTGACCGCGATGAGCCCCATCCGGTTCCAGAAGCGGATCCGGCGCGACCCGCCTGCGGACCGCCGTACGCACCCCCCGTGGGCGTCCTGCCCCGAGCCGCTGGACCGCGAAGGAGGTGCGTTCGGGCCTGGGGAGCGGCGAGGGCGCCCGCGCCGGTGGTGCCGGCGCGGGCCGTGGCGGGCGGAAGCGAGCGTTCCGGGCGAGCCTAGGCCACCGAAGCGATCCGCATCTTGATGTCGTGCGGTGACAGCGTTCCCTTCGCGGTCACGTGGTCGCCGGAGGATTCGCCGCGCAGGCGGCGGCCGATCCAGGGGACGAGGTACTCGCGGGCCCACTGGACGTCGTCGCGGCGGATCTCCAGCGTGCCCCGGGGCGGCAGCGGCGGCCACGGCTGCTCCGGGTCGGCCGGGACGTCCAGGCCGAGGACCTGTCCGGCGCGCAGTGCCACGCGCGTGTGCCCCTCGGGCGAGAGGTGCAGCCGGTCGTTGTCCCAGGCCCTGCGGTCCTGCACGGACTTGAGGGACCACAGGTCGAGGACGGGGCAGCCGTACCGGTCGGCGATGGCACGGACGTGCCCGTTGTAGGTGGCGATCTTGCCGCGCAGGTGCTTGAGGACGGGGACGCCACGGGTGTCGAACCCGGTCGTCACCATGACCGTGCCGGCGGCCTCCGTCAGCCGGGCCACGGCCCGTTCGAAGCGCTCGGCCACCTCGTCGGGGTCCGTGCCCGGGCGGATGATGTCGTTCCCGCCGGCGCAGAAGGAGATCAGGTCCGGGGCCATGCCGATGGCCTGCGGCACCTGGTCGGCCACGATCTGGTCCAGCAGCTTCCCGCGCACGGCGAGGTTGGTGTACTGGAAGTCTCCCTCGGGACGCCGGTCGGCGAGCAGCACCGCGAAGCGGTCGGCCCAGCCCACGAACGCCCCGTCGGGGCCGGGGTCGCCGACGCCCTCGGTGAAGCTGTCCCCCACCGCCACGTACGACCCGATCACTGATCTGCTGTCATTCTTCGAATCGTCTGCCACGTCGGACCATGATTCACCTTCGGATGTGACCTACGCGACCGTAGGCAGGGCTTGACGAACGGTGAGATGAGCCACTCTTAAATAATTTGCAAAGCAAGGAATAGAGGCTGCCGGTACACCGAAGGCCGGACCCGGGGATCGTGGGTCCGGCCTTCGGCAGCGTGTCAGGCAGGTGGTTCGAAGGGGGCGCGGGCGTCAGCCGACGGCGACGCCGTGCGAGCGGAGGTAGGCGACCGGGTCCACGTCCGAGCCGTAGTTCGGCGTGGTGCGGATCTCGAAGTGCAGGTGCGGGCCGGTCACGTTGCCGGTGGCGCCGGACAGGCCGATCTGCTGACCCGCGGTCACGCTCTGCCCGGCCGAGACGGAGAGCCGGGAGAGGTGGCCGTACTGGGCGTAGTAGCCGTCGTTCAGCTTGATGACGACCTGGTTGCCGTACGCGCCGCCCCAGCCGGCGGAGACGACGGTGCCCGCGCCGACGGCCTTGAGCGGGGTGCCGGTCGGGACGACGAAGTCGACGCCGGTGTGGTAGCCGCTGGACCACATGCTGCCGGCGACGTGGTAGGCGGTGCCGACGGTGGCGCCGGCCACCGGGAGGGTGTAACCGGCGGACGCGGGCTGGGAAGCGGGCTTCGCCGAGGCCTGCTGGGTGGACTTCGATGCGGCGGAATCCGTGGACTTGGGGGCCGCCGACTCCGTGGTGGCCGCCGCCTTCTCGCCGAGGCTCAGCTTCAGGCCCGGGTGGATGACCGCCGGGTCGGCGCCGATGGCCTGCCGGTTGTCGTCGTAGAGCCGCTGCCAGCCGCCGCTGACGTGCTGGTCCGCGGCGATCGTCGCGAGGCAGTCGCCGCTGCGCACGGTGTAGGTGCGCACGCCCGAGTTCTGCTGCGCGGCAGTCTTCTTCACCGCGTCGGGAAGGGTCTGCGCGGCCGGTCCGGAGACGGACTGCGCGGGGGTCGCGGCGTGCGCTCCGGTGGCCCCGAGGAGGGGCAGGGCCAGGGCGGCGCCACCGGTTCCGGCGACGGCGAGGGAGCGGGAAAAACGCGGGGTCTTGGGACGTCGGTGCTTACCCTTGGCAGGCATGGCGCAATTCCTCTCCGACGCCTGCGAGGTCAGCTGTCGGGTTCGGGCTGGAGCTGCCCGGCCGTGCGCGGCACGGCTGCACCCCTAGCCTGTCGCGGAGACCGGACAGGCAGTTCTTACCTGGTGGGTCCCCCGCTCCTGCCGACGCGGGTCAAGTGTGTGGGGAGTCCGGACGGCGGCAGGATTCGGCGTTCCGCCCGGGTCGGTGGCGAACGTAAGCGAGCAGGACGCGCGGAAACAAGCAGCCGGTTCCCGTTGTTCCGGTTTCGGATGATCGGATACGGGAATTCACGGTCACCGAGCGTGAATTCCCGCCCCTTCTCCTTTTCAATTCGCCTATTCCCCAGCGGAATTACGTGGACATGGCGCGCGACGCACCGTCACCGATATGACGCTCCTCACGCTCCACCCCTCCAGGCTCCCCCATTCCGCGGCGAGTTGGAATGAAGGCGTCAATTCGGGCAGAAAAGTCAGATACGACGCAGGTGGATAACCGTCGCATCCAGGTCACCCTTGAGCCCGGTCCGCAGCCCATGGTGCAGCAGTACGGCACCTCGGTACACTTCGCCCGTTTCGCGGCATTCGTACGACGCCGCCGGGTCGAGCCCGCGCAGCCGCACCGCCGGTACCGGCTCGCCGTAGCTCTGCGCCTGCAACCAGGCGAGGACGACGGTCTCCTCCCCCCGGACGTACTGCACGGCGCTCAGACCGCCCGTCGGGGGCCGCAGCCGGTACAGCTCGCCGTGCTGCACGACCGGGCGGATCTGCTTGTACAGCTCCACCCACCGCCGGGCCTCGGCCAGCTCCTCCGCGCTCCACTCGGTCAGGTCGCCACCGACCCCGAGCACCCCCGCCATGGCACTGACGAACCGGAAGCGCAGCGAGCTGACCCGCCCGTTGAGCTGGGTGTTCGGGCTGTCGGTGACCCAGGCCGCCATCACGCGCGCGGGATGGATCTGCGTGAAGCCGTGCTGGATGGCGAGCCGGTCCAGCGGGTCGGTGTTGTCGGAGGTCCACACCTGGTCGGTGCGGCCGAGCACCCCGAGGTCGATCCGGCCGCCGCCGCCCGAGCAGGACTCGAAGGCGACTTTGGGGTGCGCGGCCCGCAGCCTGTCCAGCAGGGCGTAGAGGGCGCGGACGTGGTCCACCCACAGGCGCTGCGGGTACGGCTCCCCGGGCCAGCCGGCGTCGGTGAAGCAGCGGTTGAAGTCCCACTTCACGTAGTCGATCGGGGCGCTGGACAGCAGGGTGTCCAACTGCTCCCACAGATACTCCTGGACGTCCTCGCGCGCGAGGTTGAGAACGAGCTGATTGCGCAGTTCCGTCCGCTTCCGTCCCGGTTGGTACTGCACCCAGTCCGGGTGGGCGCGGTACAGGTCGCTGTCCGGGTTGACCATCTCGGGCTCGACCCAGATGCCGAACTGCATGCCGAGCCCGTGCACCTGGTCGGCGAGGGGCTTCAGGCCGTGCGGGAAGCGGTCGGGGTTGGGCGTCCAGTCGCCGAGGCCGGCGCGGTCGCTGGTGCGGGCGCCGAACCAGCCGTCGTCGACGACGAACAGCTCGATGCCGATCTCGGCGGCCCGGCGGGCGAGCGTGAGCTGCTGCTCCTCGGAGATGTCGAAGAAGGTGGCCTCCCACGAGTTGAACAGCACGGGCCGGTCCCGCTCGGCGTCCGGGATGACGTACGCCCGCTGGTAGGCGTGCCAGGCGCGGCTCGCGCCGCCGAAGCCGCCGTCGGTCCACAGCCCCGCGAAGACCGGGGTGGTGTACGACTCCCCGGGCGCGAGGAGCAGCAGGCCCGAGTCGTCGTAGCCGGCGCCGCCGGTGATCTGCACGCGCGCGTCCGGGAGCTGGGCGACCGCGATGCGCCAGGAGCCGGACCAGCCGAGCGCGCAGCCGTAGACCTCGCCGCGCTCCTCGGTGGCGTCGGTGTCGAGGGCGACCCAGGGCAGGTGCTGGTGGCCGGTGTGGCCGCGGCGGCTGCCGATGACCTTCTCACCGAAGGTGAGGGGGGCGGTGGCGAGCCGGGACTCGGCGGCCCAGCGACCGTGCAGCTGGGACAGCCGCCAGCCCTCGCGGTCGGGCAGGGTCCAGGTGGCCGCGTCGGCCCTCAGCAGCTCCACGCGCGCGTGGCCGCCGTTCTCGACGGTGACCCAGCGCTCGACGACGTCCCCGCGCATGCGGTAGTGCAGGGTGATCACCACGCCGTCGTCGTCGAAGCGCAGCCGCAGCTCGTCGTCCTCCGTGGTGTCGTACGACACGAAGCGCCACTCGGTGCCGCGCCGCTCCTCGGTGCGCACGGACAGGGCGGGGCGGACGAAGCGGGGGCCGCCCTCGACGGGGTACTCCTCCCGGCCGTCGAGCGGGGACTCGAAGGGCCAGTAGCCGGGCAGCGGGCTCACCGCGAGGGCCTCGGCGTCGGCGAGGGCGATCCGTGGCCCCCAGTGCAGGTGGAGCAGCTCGTCCGCGCCGGTCAGATGCAGGGCGTAGCTGCTGCCGGGGCCCGACAGGAGCCAGGTACGACCGTCTTCGGCGATGTCCAGCATCGAGACCTCACAGGTGCCAACAGATCCGCTCAAGTGCCAACATCATCAGGGGCCGCG
Source organism: Streptomyces sp. NPDC029138 (assembly GCF_055564375.1). Classification (NCBI taxonomy): domain Bacteria; kingdom Bacillati; phylum Actinomycetota; class Actinomycetes; order Kitasatosporales; family Streptomycetaceae; genus Streptomyces; species Streptomyces sp. NPDC029138. Next base: position 77,747 of record NZ_JBVHWM010000039.1, on the reverse strand, counting down.
GACCCCTCTGACAATGCCTGTGGACAACTCATTGCCCGAGGAAATCGATGCCGTATGGTCGACGGAGCGCCTGCCGACGAGCCGCGACGGCGGGAACCGACCGGGAGGAGCCCCCGTGACGCAGCAGGTCCCGTCGACCGAGCCGGAGCTGGCCGGAGTGCGCAATTTCCGTGACGTGGGCGGGCTGCCGACCACGGACGGGCGGCGGGTGCGGTACGGCGTGCTGTTCCGCAGCGGGCACCTGGCGCACGCGACGGAGGAGGACGCGGCCTTCCTCGCCTCCCTGGGCCTGCACACGGTCTTCGACTTCCGCAACGCGGCCGACCAGAAGCTGGAGGGCCCGGATGTCGAGCTGCCCGGCGTGCGGAATGTGAACCTGCCGCTGAGCGATCCGGCGGACGGCGCCGAGTTCTGGCAGATGGTCCGCGACGGCGACCTCGACCAGCTGCGCGCGATCCTGGACGACGGCAAGGGCGCGGCCCGGATGATCGCCTCCTACCGGAAGATCGTCAGGGAGCGCACCGCCGAGCACGCGCGCGTGCTGCACGCGCTCGCCGACGACAGCGTGCCCGCGCTGATGCACTGCGCGGCCGGCAAGGACCGCGCGGGCATCTCCATAGCGGTCACGCTCCTCGCTCTCGGGGTGGAGCGGGACGCGATCGTCGCCGACTACCTGGAGTCGGGTGCCAAGCACCGCCGCTACAAGGTCCGCCGCAGCGGCAGCGCGGACACCGCGTACACCCCCGAGGTGATGGAGCTGCTCAACCCGCTCTTCGACGCCCGCGCCGAGTACCTGGAGGCGGCCTTCGCGAGCATCGAGGAGACCTGGGGCGACGTCGACACCTACCTGACCGAGGGCCTGGGCCTCTCCTCCGACACCCGCGAGCGGCTGCGCGCACGCCTGCTGGACTGACGGGCCCGCTCAGGGAGCCCAGGGCAGGCGTATCGCCTCGATCTCGGTGTCGCGCAGCAGGGCCTCGACGAGCGGGGCGGGGCCCGCCACCTTGGTGGCCCACAGGTCGTAGTCGGTGCACAGGACCCATGTGCGGTCCTCGGCCCAGAGGTTGGACGGGCTGAAGTCGACCTCGGGGTTGTCGTACAGCAGCCGCGCGTCACCGAGCCGGCCGGACCGGACGTGCGGGTGCTCGAAGTCGGGGTGCCGCAGCATGAGCGGGTTGTAGTAGGCCAGACAGCGGGTGTCCGGGCCGGCCGGGCTGTGCTCGGTGAGGATCTCGGTCAGCCGGTTCCAGGTCTCGCGGTCCAGGCTGCCCTCGGTGGGCGGCGCGATCCGCAGCGGCCAGCTGCCCCCCTTCCGTGCCGAGGGGAGGCAGCGGTACGAGGGCAGCAGCCCTTCGGGCACCAGCGGATCGCCGGTCCGCGCGGCGAGGTCCGCCCAGCGCAGCCGCCGCCAGCCGGGACCGGGATGCCCGGCCCGGCCCAGACCGCCGCCGGTCGCCGTCCCCACGCCGGCGAGGTCGATCCCGCCGACGATCTCCCGTTCGGCCCCGCCCTCCGCCGCGCGGGCACGGTGGTACTCGTCGTACGTCACGTCGGCCGGAAGCCGCTCGTGCTCGTACAGGGCGTTGAGCACCCAGGCCGCGTCCGGCAGCGGCGGGGGCATGAACCCGGTGACGCCGTCACCGGCCTGCTCCCGCAGCCAGTCGGCCGTCCGGGGCGAGGCGACGGGCCAGCGGGCGGTGACCAGGTCGGATGTCTCGGGCATCCGCTCATCCTGTCACGCGGCCCGCGGCGTCAGCCCTTGCCGCCCAGCGCGAACAGCAGGTAGAGGAACGCGGCCAGGACATGCCCGAGGGCGATGTAGATGATCAGCCGAATCCACAGGGCACGGGGGAACTTCTCCTCGAAGTTGCTCATGGCAGCTCTCCGGTCAGCGGGCCCAGGCACAGCGTGGCCGTGGGGCTCTGCAACAGCGTGTGGACGAACAGCAGTTCCACGCCGTCGTGGTCCTCGGCGGCGAGGCGGTGCGGGGTGAGCGAGTCGAAGTGCGCGCTGTCACCGGGCCCGAGCAGATGGATGGTGTCGCCGAGGCGCAGGCGCAGACGCCCCTTGAGGACGTAGAGCCACTCCTCGCCGGGGTGGACGCGCACGATGTCGCCCTGCGAGCCGTACGGCACCCGCACCCGCAGGGCCTGCATGCCGCGGCCGGGCGCCCCGGCCTGGACGTACGTCCACCCGCCCGCGCGGGTCGGCTCCATGTCGGCGGCCCGCACGATCGCGTCCCGGTCGGCGACCGTCTCACCGAGGAGTTCGGAGACGGTCGTACCGTAGATACGGGCGAGCGCGAGGAGCATCGGCAGCGACGGGTGACGCTGCCCGGTCTCCAGCCGGGACAGGTGGGCCGGGGAGAGCCCGGCGGCGCGGGCCGCGGCCTCCAGCGTGAGGCCGGCGCGCCGGCGCAGGGCACGCAGCTGCGGTGCGACGGCGGGAAGGCCGTCGTCCGGAGCGGAGCCCGCCGCCGGCGCGGCGTCTGAGGCGTTCATGCCTCCATTCAGCCCCAGCTTTGCCCGTCAGGCAATTTTATTGCCTGTGAGGCAAAGGGCCGAGAACTGCCGCGCCGTCGGCGCTCCGGTCAGCGGTTCGCCACCGCCTGCTTGATCAAGGTCTTGCCGAAGTCCCACATCAGACCGCCGCCGCTGTGCGCGTCGTCCATGACCGCGGTGAACGCGTCCACGAACCGGTCCACGTCGGCCTCGTCGATGACCAGCGGCGGGATGAGCTTGATCACCTCCAGATGGTCACCGGAGACCTGTGTGAGGATCCGGTGCTTCTGCAACAGCGGCACGACGACCATCTGGGCGAACAGCCCCTTGCGGGCCGCCTGGAGCATGGTCCAGCGGCTGCGCAGCTTCAGCGAGGACGGCTTGCCGAACTCGATGCCGATCATCAGGCCCCGGCCACGGACGTCGGCGAGCAGCTCGTACGTGTCGATCAGCGCGGTGAGCCGGGACTTCAGCAGCTCACCCGTCCGGCGCACGCCGGCGACGATCTGCTCGTTCTCCATGACCGAGAGCACGGCGAGGCCGCACGCCATCGCCTGGGCGTTGGAGCCGAAACTCGCCGAGTGCACCAGCACCCGGTCCATGGACGAGTAGACCTTCTTGAAGATCCACTCCTTGCCGAGGGTGGCGCCGACCGGCACATAGCCGCCGGAGAGGGCCTTGGCGACGCACACCAGGTCCGGTTCGACGCCGTCCTCGTGCTGGTAGGCGTAGAAGTCGCCGGTGCGGCCGAGGCCGGTCTGCACCTCGTCGGCGATGAGCAGCGCCTTGTGCCGGTGCAGCAGCTCCTGCGCGGCCCGCAGATAGCCGGGCGGCGCCTCGTGCACGCCCTTGCCCTGGATCGGCTCCACGATCAGCGCGGCGACATCGCCCTTTCGCAACTCCCGTGCCAGCGCGTCGAGATCGCCGAGCGGTACGGCGGTGTCGGGCAGCAGCGGGGCGAAGCCGTCGCGGAAGCCGCTCTCGCCGTTGACCGAGAGGGAGCCGGTGGTCAGGCCGTGGAAGGCGTGGTCGCAGTAGAGGACGCGCGGCCTGCCGGTGGCGTACCGGGCGAACTTCAGGGCCGTCTCGACCGCCTCGGTGCCGCTGTTGCCGAAGAACACCCGGTCCAGGTGCGGACTGTGGGCCAGCAGCCGCTCGGCGAGCAGGCCGGGCAGCGGCTGGCAGTCGAAGCGGGTGAGGTCGGCGAGGTCCAGGTCCAGGACGTCGTGCAGGGCCTTGCGGACGACCGGGTGGTGGCGGCCGAGGCCCATCACACCGAACCCGGCGAGCATGTCCAGGTAGTCGTTGCCCTCCGCGTCGTAGAAGTGCGCTCCCTCGGCACGTTCGTAGACCTTGTCGAAGCCGATGGTGTGCAGCATGCGCGGGAGCTGCGGGTTGAGGTGCTTCGCGTGCAGCTCGTAGCGTTCGCTTCCGCGCTCGGCCAGCAGGGCACCGAGGTCGAACTCGGTACTCATTCACCCTCCTCATCAGCGCCCCGGAGGGGCGCGGGGAACTGCGCGACCGGCCCCGACGGCGCAGCGGACGCGATACGGCCATTCTCGGCACTTCCGTCGACGCCGCCGGCGTCCCGTGCCGCGAGGCTAGCGCTGATCCGCCCGGCGATCTCGACGGGCGTCAGGCCGATGTCGGCCAGCACCTCGCTGCGCTTGGCGTGCGCGAGGAACTGCTCCGGGATGCCGAACCGCCGTACCGGCACGTCCACGTCGGCGTCGCCGAGGGCCAGCGCGACCGCCGAACCGACGCCCGCCGCCCGGCTGTTGTCCTCGACCACGGCCACCAGCCGGTGCCCGGCGGCGAGTCCGGGCAGCGCGGGGTCGACGGGCTTGACCCAGCGCGGGTCCACCACCGTGCAGCCGATCCCCCGCCCTTCGAGCAGTTCGGCTGCCTGGAGGCACACGGAGGCCATCACACCGACGGCCACCAGCAGCACCTCGGGGCGGTCGGCGCGGTGCAGGACGTCCATGCCGCCGACGCGGTCGAGCGCCGGCACACGCGGGCCGACGGACTCCTTCGGGAAGCGGACCAGGGTGGGCGCGTCGTCCACGGCGACCGCCTCGCGCAGCTGGGCGCGCAGTTGGTCGGCGTCGCGCGGGGCGGCGATCCTGAGCCCCGGGACGACCTGGAGGACGGACATGTCCCACATGCCGTTGTGAGAGGGGCCGTCGGCGCCCGTGACGCCGGCCCGGTCCAGGACGAAGGTGACCCCGCAGCGGTGCAGGGCGACGTCCATCAGCAACTGGTCGAAGGCCCGGTTGAGGAAGGTGGCGTAGACGGCGACGACCGGGTGCAGCCCGCCGGTGGCGAGGCCGGCCGCGGAGACGGCCGCGTGCTGTTCGGCGATGCCCACGTCCCACACCCGGTCCGGGAAGCGCTCGGCGAACTTCCCGAGGCCGACCGGGTGCAGCATGGCCGCCGTGATGGCCACGACGTCCTCGCGCTCCTCGCCGATCCTCACGATCTCGTCGCCGAACACCGAGGTCCAGGAAGGGCCGTTGGACGGGACGAGCGGTGCGCAGGTCAGCGGGTCCATCACGCCGACGGTGTGGAAGTGGTCCTCCTCGTGCGCCAGGGCGGGCTCGTAGCCGCGGCCCTTCTCGGTGAGGCAGTGGACCAGGACCGGGCCGTGGAAGCGTTTCGCGCGGCGCAGCGCGGACTCGACGGCGTTGATGTCGTGGCCGTCGATCGGGCCGAGGTACTTCAGGCCCAGGTCCTCGAACATGCCCTGCGGGGCGAAGGCGTCCTTGAAGCCCTTCTTCGCGCCGTGCAGGGACTCGTAGAGCGTGGTGCCGACGACCGGGGTGCGCTGGAGCACCTCCTTGCCCCAGGCGAGGACCCTCTCGTAGCCGTCGGTGGTGCGCAGGGTGGCCAGGTGGTTGGCGAGGCCGCCGATGGTGGGGGCGTACGACCGCTCGTTGTCGTTGACGACGATGATCAGCGGCCGGTCCTTGGCCGCGGCGATGTTGTTGAGCGCTTCCCAGGCCATGCCGCCGGTCAGCGCGCCGTCGCCGATGACCGCGACCACATGGCCCTTCTCCCCCAGCACCTGGTTGGCCTTGGCGAGTCCGTCGGCCCAGCCGAGCGCGGTGGAGGCGTGGCTGTTCTCGATGACGTCGTGCTCGGACTCCTCGCGCGAGGGGTAGCCGGACAGTCCGCCCTTGCCGCGCAGCTTGGAGAAGTCCTGACGGCCGGTCAGGAGCTTGTGCACATAGCTCTGGTGGCCGGTGTCCCACAGGATGCGGTCGACCGGTGACTCGAAGACCCGGTGGAGCGCGATGGACAGTTCCACCACGCCCAGATTGGGGCCGAGGTGACCGCCGGTCCTCGACACCGCGTGCACCAGGAACTCACGTATCTCGTCGGACAGTTCACCGAGTTCCGCCTCGGACAGCGCCTTCAGGTCGCGTGGTCCCCGGATGCTCTCCAGAATGGTCACGCTCGGGCCCCCTCTCGGTCCGTGCCTTGCCTCAACTCACTTGTCTGCGGGGCTCGTCCGCTCGGCGAGCTTCATGGCCTCCTCGATGAGGGTCTCCACGATCCTGGACTCGGGGACGGTCTTGACGACCTCGCCCTTGACGAAGATCTGACCCTTGCCGTTGCCCGAGGCAACTCCGAGGTCGGCCTCGCGGGCCTCGCCCGGACCGTTGACCACACACCCCATCACCGCGACCCTGAGCGGCACTTCCATGCCGTCCAGCCCCGCGGTGACCTCCTCGGCGAGCTTGTACACGTCCACCTGGGCCCGGCCGCAGGACGGACAGGAGACGATCTCCAGCCGCCGCTGCCGCAGCCCCAGCGACTCCAGGATCTGGATGCCGACCTTGACCTCCTCGGCGGGCGGCGCGCTCAGCGACACCCGGATGGTGTCCCCGATGCCCCGGGACAGCAACGCCCCGAAGGCCACCGCCGACTTGATCGTGCCCTGGAACGCCGGACCGGCCTCCGTGACCCCCAGATGCAGCGGGTAGTCGCACTGCTCGGCGAGCTGCCGGTAGGCCTCGATCATCACGACCGGGTCGTTGTGCTTGACGGAGATCTTGATGTCGCGGAAGTCGTGCTCCTCGAAGAGCGACGCCTCCCACAGCGCCGACTCGACCAGGGCCTCAGGCGTGGCTCTGCCGTACTTCTGGAGCAGCCGCCGGTCCAGCGAACCGGCGTTGACGCCGATCCGGATCGGCGTGCCGCGGTCCTTGGCGGCCCGCGCGATCTCCTTCACCTGGTCGTCGAACTTCTTGATGTTGCCCGGGTTCACGCGCACCGCCGCGCAGCCGGCCTCGATGGCCGCGAACACGTACTTCGGCTGGAAGTGGATGTCCGCGATCACCGGGATCTGCGACTTGCGGGCGATGGTCGCGAGGGCGTCCGCGTCGTCCTGCGTGGGGCAGGCGACGCGGACGATCTGGCAGCCGGACGCGGTGAGTTCCGCTATCTGCTGGAGGGTGGCGCCGATGTCCGACGTGCGGGTCGTCGTCATGGACTGCACCGACACCGGGGCTCCGCCCCCGACCGCCACCGGCCCGACGTGGATCTGCCGCGACTGCCGTCGCGGCCCGACCGGACGGGCCGGTACCTCGGGAACGCCCAAGGGAACGGCGGTCATCGCCTCACTCCCGGTTTCCGGAGACGGTCTCGCGCATCGCCCGCAGGGACTCCTTCAGGGAGCCCATGGTGGCGAGGACGGCGGTCGGCTCGTAGCCGCAGTGCGCCATGCAGTTGTCGCAGCGCGGGTCCTTGCCGCGGCCGTACTTGTCCCAGTCGGTCTCCTCGATGAGTTCGCGGTACGTCGGCACGTACCCGTCGCTCATCAGGTAGCAGGGGCGCTGCCAGCCGAACAGCGAGTAGTTCGGGATCGCCCACGCGGTGCACGGGAAGTCGACCTTGCCCTCCAGGAAGTCCAGGAAGAGCGGGGAGTGGTTGAGCCGCCACTTCTTGCGGTTGCCGCCCGCGAAGGCCTTCTTGAACAGCTCGCGGGTCTGCTCAACGCCGAGGAAGTGGTCCTGGTCGGGGGCCTTCTCGTAGGCATAGGCGGGCGAGATCATCATCTCGTCGACCTTGAGGTCGTCGTTGAGGAAGTTGAGCACCTCGATGATGGTCTGCGGGGTGTCGGTGTTGAAGAAGGTGGAGTTGGTGGTCACCCGGAAGCCGCGCCGCTTGGCCTCCTTGATGGCCTCCACCGCCTCGTCGAAGACGCCTTCCTTCGCGACGGACTCGTCGTGCCGCTCCCGCAGCCCGTCGATGTGCACGGCGAAGGCGAAGTAGGGCGAGGGCTTGAATTTGTCCATCTTCTTGCGCAGCAGCATCGCGTTGGTGCACAGGAAGACGTATTTCCGCTTCGCCACCAACTGCCGCACGATCTCGTCGATCTGAGGATGCATCAAGGGCTCGCCGCCGGCGATGGACACCATCGGCGCACCGGACTCCAGCACCGCGCCCACGGCCTGGGCGACGGGCATGCGCTGCTTGAGCACACCGGCCGGGTGCTGGATCTTGCCGCAGCCCTCGCACTTCAGATTGCAGGCGAACAGTGGTTCCAGCTCGACAATGAGCGGGAACTTGTCCCGCTTGCGGAGCTTCTGTTCAGCCAGGTATGTCGCGACCTTGATGGACTGACGCAACGGCATGGCCATCTGGCTCACCTCCGAGGGAGCAGCAAAGAACGGTGCCATTCAAAAAACGCGGGAAGGATGGAACGAAGAACGCGGAAGGCTGATATTCCACCGCGCACCGTGCCGATCCGGACGAGTTCGTGTTCTGGAGCGTCCACGACCACCCGGACGGCCGCAACCGGACGCTCGCCCGTGCGGACGGCCGTCCGGAGCGTGGCGGCCGACTCCATGTCGACCGCGATCGCGCCGGTGGCGAGCAGATCGGACCGCTCGGGGCCCCGCACGACGTGGTCGGAGCCGGTGAGCGGGCCGGTGTGGACCGTGCGCCCGGGCAGCAGGCGCACGAGTTCCTTGACCAGCAGGTCGGTGCCCACGCACGGGACGGTCCCGCGCGGATCCCGGGTCTCCTCGGCGACGACCAGGTCGCCGGGGTGCATGCCGGGGGCGAGCCCGGCACAGAAACCGGTGGCCAGCACGGCCGTGCCGGCCGCCGCCGGGCCGGCGAGATGCCGGCCGACGGAGCGTTGCGCCGCCTTCGGGCCCATGCCCGTACGGACGACGGTGTACGGCCCGTCCGCCCCGCTCCTGTCGCCGGTGCGCAGGGCGAGGTGCTCGATGCCGAGCGCGCAGGCGATCAGCAGCGGGGCCGGGGCGGGCTGGTCGCTCAAGTCAGCTCCCCGTGGCCCGTGACGCGGCCGTCTCGGCCTTGGCGAGCAGCTTCCGCTCGAAGGGATCGCCGTGCAGGTAGCGGCCGAGCGCGGTGAGCGGGAACACCTGCCGGTACAGGTGGTAGTTGATGGAGAAGTCCCAGGGGAAGCCGGTGCCGGTGAAGTACGGCTCGTCCCAGGTGCCGTCCTCGCGCTGCGTCTGGGCCAGCCACTGGATGCCGCGCTCGACGGCCTTGGAGTCCTTCTCCCCCGCCGCCAGCAGCGCCATCAGCGCCCACGCGGTCTGCGAGGCGGTGGAGGCGCCCCGGCCGCTCCACTCCTTGACGTACTTGTAGGAGCGCAGGTCCTCGCCCCAGCCGCCGTCGTCGTTCTGGACGCTCTCCAGCCAGACCACGGCCCGCCGGATCGCCGGGTGTGAGCCGGGCAGTCCGGCCGCGGTCAGCGCCGGCACCACCGAGCCGGTGCCGTAGAGGTAGTTGACGCCCCAGCGGCCGAACCACGAGCCGTTCGGCTCCTGTTCGGCGAGCAGCCAGTCGATGCCGCGCCGGGTGCGCGGGTCGTGGGCGAGGCCCTCGGCGGCGAGCATCTCCACGACGTGCGCGGTGACGTCCGCGGACGGCGGGTCGATGACCTCGCCGAAGTCGCAGAACGGCAGCCGGTTGGGGAACGGGCTGGTGTTGTCGACGTCGAAGGCGCCCCAGGCTCCGTTCTTCGACTGCATGCCGAGGTTCCAGCGGACGGCCCGTCCGATCGCCTTGTCGACGCGCTCGGGGTCGTGGTGCCGGACCCGGCGCAGCGCGAGGGCGACCTCCGCCGTGTCGTCGATGTCCGGGTAGTTGTCGTTGTGGAACTCGAACGCCCAGCCGCCCGGCGGCAGTCCGGGACGCTTCACGGCCCAGTCGCCGGGCCGGACGATCTCCTCGCCGAGCATCCAGTCGGCCGCCTTGACCAGTTGGGGATGGTCGACGGGCAGACCGGCGTCCACGAGGGCGATGGTGGCCAGGCAGGTGTCCCAGACCGGGGACTGGCAGGCCTCGATCATCCGGGCGCCGTCCTCGCGCCAGACGGCGAAACGGTCCAGCGAGGCGAGGCCCTCACGCATCACCGGGTGCTGGAGGTCGTAGCCGAGCAGGTGCAGGGCGATGATCGAGTACACGGCCGGGGGCTGGATGCCGCCCCAGCAGCCGTCGTTCTCCTGTCGCTCGATGATCCAGCGGGCCGCCGCGTTCACCGCGGCCCTGCGCAGCCTGCGCGGGGCGACCTTGCGGAACTGGTGCAGGGCCTTGTCGATGCGCTGGAAGGCGCCGTCCCAACTGGCCAGCGGGGCCAGGGGCCTGGGCGGGTTGGGCCGGGACGGGTCGGTGTGCAGCTCGTCCAGCGGGAAGGGCGCGGGACGCACCGGGCGCTTGGCCGAGACGATGGTGAGCGGGACGATGGTCTGCCGGGCCCAGCATCCGAAGTCGTAGATGTTGAGCGGCATCCAGGTGGGGAACCAGATCAGCTCCGGCGGGAGTTCGGGCAGGTCCTCCCACTTCCACCAGCCGAACAGCGCGAGCCAGATCCGGGTGAAGACCCGGGAGGCCGCGATGCCGCCGCGCTCGCGGATCCAGGCGGACGCCTTCGCCATGTGCGGGGCGTCGGGCGCGTCGCCGGCCAGGCGCAGGGCGACGTACGCCTCGACGGTGGTGGACAGTTCGCCGGGGCCGCCGTAGAAGGTGGCCCAGGTGCCGTCCTCGCGCTGCTCGCCGCGGATGAACTTCGCGGCGGCCTGCGTGGTGCTCTCGTCCAGGATGCCCAGGAACTGACGGAGCAGCAGATCCTCGGCGTCCATGGTGACGTTGGTCTCCAGGTCGCCCTTCCACCAGCCCTGGGAGTCCTGCCGGGAGAGCAGGAAGTCGGTGGCGCGCCGTGCTGCGCGCGCGGCGGCTTCTTGTACCCCGGCCGCCTCGGGGGTGGTGAGGGTGGTGTCGCTGGCCGCGGCAGCGCGGGACGGCAAGGTCGCCCCGGTGCTTCCGTCGGTCGTCGCTGTCATGGCTTCCCCTTCGTGCAGTCGTGCGAGTCGTGCTGCTGTGGGTCCGCCGTCGGCCGATGCCCCTAACCCTTCGGCACCGGCCGGCGACTACGCGAGGCTTATCCAGCCAATACTGATCATCTCTTCCGTACGACGACGAAGTCGGCGAGCGCCGTGAAGGAGTCCCGCACCCGGTCGGGCATGTCGACGGCGTCGAGGGCTTCGATGGCGATGGTGTGCTGACGGCGTGCCTCCGCCGCCGTCCACTCGCGGCCGCCGGCCTCCTCGATGAGGGCGGCACGGGCCGCGAACTCCTCCTCGGAGAAGTTCTCGAAGTCGCTGCTCTTGGCGTCGGCGGCGAGGATCTCACCGAGTTGCTCCGAGGCGGGGCCGCCGGCCGCGAGCGCGGCCACCACGGGCAGGGACTTCTTGCGCTGGCGCAGGTCGCTCCAGGTCTGCTTGCCGGTGGCCTCCGGGTCGCCCCAGATGCCGAGCAGGTCGTCCACGGCCTGGAAGGCGAGGCCGAGGTGGTAGCCGTACCGTTCCAGCGCGTCGGCGGTGGCGTCGTCCGCGCCGCCGAGGACCGCGCCGATGGAGGAGGCGCAGGCGAGCAGGGCCCCGGTCTTGTTGCCCTCCATCTCCAGGCACTCCTCGACGCTGACCCGGTCGCGGTGCTCGTAGGAGATGTCCTGGGCCTGACCGTCGATCAGGGCACGGGTGGCGGTGGTCAGCCGGCGGGTGGCGCGGCCGGCCTCGACCGTGCCGAGTTCCAGCAGGACCTCGTTGGCGAGGGCGAACAGCGCGTCGCCGACCAGGATGGCCTGGGCGGGGCCGTGCACCTTCCAGACGGTGTCGCGGTGCCGGCGCTGCTCGTCGCCGTCCATCAGGTCGTCGTGCAGCAGCGAGAAGTTGTGCACGAGTTCGACGGCGACCGCGCCCGGGATGCCCGCCTCGGGCGCGGCGCCGGTGACCTCGGCGGAGAGCACGGCGAGCGCCGGGCGGACGGCCTTGCCGCCGTCGCCGTCGGCGGGGTTGCCGGCGGCGTCGATCCAGCCGAAGTGGTAGGCGGCGACGGTGTCCATCGGAGGCGCCAGGCGGTCGACGGCCGCGCGCAGCACCGGTGTGGCCAGGGTCCGGCCGCGCTCCAGCAGCGCGGTCACGTCCACCGCGGCCCGTGGAGCGGGCGTCGAGGCCGGGGGCACAGTGGGCACAGTCTCTCCTCTTGTTGCGGTACCGGGGGTGCGGGGGCCGGCCGCCTGCTGATCGGGCATCAGGCCGCCTCCTCGAACTCGAAGAGGTGGCGGGGGCGGGGCCGGCCCAGGGCACTGAGCGCGGCGTCGGCCGCGCTCACTCCACTGCGGACCGCACTCTCCATGGTCGCGGGCCACCCGGTGGCGGTCCACGCTCCGGCCAGGTACAGGCCGGGGGCCTTGGTGCGGGCGCCGGGCCGCAGCCGCCCGACGCCGGGGGTGGGAGCGAACGTCGCCGTGCGCTCCCGGGTCACGAAGAAGTCCACCACCTCGGCCGCGCGCGTACCCGGGATCAGCCGTTCCAACTCGGGCAGGTAGCGCTCGCGGAGTTCGGCGACCGGGGTGTCGATCTCGTCCTGCGCGGCCGACTGGGACAGCGCCAAATACTGTCCCGTGCGCAGCCCGGAGGCGTGGGTGCGGTCGAACACCCACTGCACGGGGGTGCCGAGGGCGGCGAAGAAGGGCCGTGCGAGCACCTTGCGGTCGTACACGACATGGACGTTGAGGATGGGCGCGGTGCCGATCTCCAGCAGCCGGCCGGGCGCGTCGAGGGCACCGGACGGCAGCAGCTCGTGCGCCTCGCGCTGGGGTACGGCGAGGACGACCGCGTCGGTCTCGATGCGCTCGCCGGGAACCTGAACGCTCCACGTCCCGTTCTCGTTGATGGAGACGGAGGTGACGCGTGAACGGACCTCGGTACGCACGCCCGCGGAGTCGAGCGCCTTGCGGGCCAGCCGGTCGTGCAGTTCGCCCAGCGGGACGCGGGCCCAGCCGATGTCGGCCGCGCCCGGGTCGGACAGAAGACCGGTCTTGAACACCATCGCGGCGAGCCCCAGCGAGGCGTCGCCCGCGACCGCGTTGAGGGTGGCGACACCGACCAGGTCCCACAGGGCTTCGACGGCGCGCGCCGACTGGCCGTGCGCGGCCAGCCAGCTGCCGAAGTCCTGGGTGTCCAGGGCCGGATCGGTGAGGTCGAGCCCCTTCAGCGCGAGCGCGGCCCGCCCGACGGCCGCGCGCTCGGCGAGCGAGAGGTGCGGATAGGAGGCCAGGCTGCGCCCCAGGTGGAGGGGGACGGGCAGCGGGTCGCGCCGCAGCCTGCCGAGCCGCCGCCCCTCGGGCTTGGCGACGTCGACGACGGGCACGTCCAGGCGGTCCTGCAACGGTGCCAGCGCCGCGCCCTCGATCCGGTCGAGGAACCAGCGGTAGGCGGTGCAGCAGCGCAGGTACACGTGCTGGCCGTTGTCGACGGTCAGTTCGCCGCGCTGGAAGGAGAAGGCGAGGCCGCCCAGCCTGGGCCTGCCTTCGAGCAGGGTGACCCGGACGCCCGCGTCGGCGAGGGCGAGCGCCGCGGTGACTCCGGCGAGGCCACCACCGACCACGACCGCGCTGCGGCCTGCCGTCCGCGCGGTGCCGGCCCGGTCCGGTGCGGGGGGTGAGCCGTCGCTCATCGTGCGTCCTTCCGTGCGTGCGCGAGCGCTCCGCGGGCGGGGCCGTGGTGGGCCGCCTTTCGTCCGCGGCTTCGTCGTGGCTGGTCGTGCCCACGCGGCCGTAGCCGCATGTCAGATACAGCCTCGCGCCCCTGCGGGGCGCGAGCGTGCTGGTTGAACGGTGCACGCCCGGCCGTCGCAGTCAGGGACGCCACGCCGCAGGGGAGGGTTGCCTGGCGCGTGCCGTCCGGTTCGGCCGGCTCTGGTGCGGTGCGCTGCATCAGGCGCGCCTCCGCACGGAGCGCCGGGAGACATGGCGGGTCACATGCCGGGTGTCGAGGCCGGACAGGCCGCGCACGGCGACATAGGCCTTCTCGTGTCCGGGCAGCGAGACCCGGCCGCGCAGCACGGCCTCCGGGTCGCGCTCGATGCGGTCCAGCAGCCGGCGGTAGATGCCGGCCATCGCGGCCACGCAGGCGCCGCTGCGCCGGTCGAGCATGGGCAGCAGCCGGTAGCCCTCGGCGAACAGGGCCCGGGCACGCCGCACTTCGAAGTGGACGAGGCCCGCGAAGTCGGAGCCCTCCGGCGGGGTCGGCCCGTTGAACCCGGCCGAGCAGCCGAACTTGGCGAGGTCGTCGGCGGGCAGATAGGTACGGCCGCCGGCCGCGTCCTCGCGGACGTCGCGCAGGATGTTGGTGAGCTGGAGGGCGAGGCCCAGCGTGTCGGCGTACTCGGGCGCGCGCTCGGCGCCGCGCGCTCCCGGTTCGGTGCCGAACACGCCGAGCGAGAGGCGGCCGATGGCGCCGGCGACACACCGGCAGTAGACCTTCAGGTCGTCCCAGGTCTCGTAGGTCTCCCCGCGCACGTCCATCTGGACGCCGTCGATCAGCTCGTCCAGGCCGCCGAGCGGGATCGGGAAGGCGCCCGCGGCGTGGCTGAGGGCGACGGCCACCGGGTCGGTGTCGTCCTCCTCGACCTCGCCCTCGCGGATCCGGGCGAGCAGCGCCCGGGTGTCCTCCAGCCGCGCCAGTTTCACCTCGTCGGCCAGTTCGCCGTCGCCGATGTCGTCCACGCGCCGGGAGAACGCGTACAGCGCCGACATGGCGCGGCGCTTGGCCGTCGGCAGCAGCCGGATGCCGTAGGCGAAGTTACGGGCCTGCTGCCCGGTGACGGTCTCGCAGTAGCTGTAGGCGGCGAGTACCGGTGCGGACACGTGCGGCGGAGAATCCACGGTCCGGATCACCCCTCTCCTCGCAGGATCACGCCCGCCTCACGCAGCAACTGGACCTTGCCGGGTCTGGGCGGGCCGGGAAGTACGTCGTGTTCGGCGGCGGCGATCGCCCGGATCGCCGCCCTTCCTCCCGCCACGAACCCTGCGAGCAGCAGCTTGAGCCTGCCGTGGACGCTACCCACCAGGGGGGCGCCTTCATTCAGCAGATCGCGGGCGCGTTGTGCTTCGTATGCAACCAGGGCGCGCACCGATGCGCCCGCGGTTTTCGCGGCGAGGTCCGCTTCCTGGACGTGAAAGCGTTTCATGTCCGCGGCGGGGAGATAGATCCGGTCGCGGCCGAGGTCCTCGGCGACGTCCTGGAGGTGCTCCACGATCTGTAGCGCCGTGCAGATAGCGTCGGACAGCCGGATCCGCTCGGGGGTCGAGGTGCCAGTGACGGCGAGGACGAGGCGGCCGACCGGGTTGGCGGACAGTTCGCAGTAGGCGAGGAGGTCGTCGTAGGTCTCGTACCGGGTGACGAGCTGGTCCTGGCGGTTGGCGGCGATCAGCCCGAGGAACGGCTCGGGGGTGAGGGCGCGGCGGCGGACGGTGGGCTGGAGGCGGCGCAGCAGCGGGTGGCGCGGGGTGCCGTCGAAGACACGGCGCAGGTCGGCCTCGAAGGCGTCGAGGAGGACCAGCCGGTCGGCGGCCTCGGCGGGCGACACGCCGAGCAGCCGGGCGTCGGCGCCGCCGGGGGCCAGGTCGCCGTCGCCGATGTCGTCCACCAGGCGGGCGAACCCGTAGACGGCCATGAGGTCGGTGCGCCAGTCCCGGGGCAGGAAGAAGGGGGCCACGGGGAAGTTCTCGCTCGCGGCCTTGTCCAGCGTGGCGCGTTCCAGGTCGGGCGCCTCGGTGGTGGCCGTCATCGGGCGCTGCCCGGGGCGAGGACGGCACATGCTCCGCTGAGCAGGGGAGTTTCCGTAGCCATTGCCGTCACATCTCCCGTTCTACACTGCCGATCCGATACACACTATTTCGGACACGCCGCCCCGCATCGCGCAGGGGTGCCCCGTCGCAGGGTGTCGCGCATTATCGCCCCACTTGCCGGTTTCCGGCACCGGTACAGCTTACGTTGTACAACGCGGCGCGGACCGTCGGGGTGTCCTGCACATCACAACAACACACCGATTGGCTCCAAGATTCCTAACGCCAGAACGAGTTGACGTTTCCTTTGCAGACGGAAGGGCCCCGCCGGAGGAACTCCGGCGGGGCCCTGGCCGAAACGGGTCACTTGCCCGTGAACTTCTCGTATTCCTTGAGGACCTCGTCGGTGGGCCCGTCCATGCGCAGCTCACCGCGCTCCAGCCACAGCACACGGTTGCAGGTGTCACGGATGGACTTGTTGTTGTGGCTGACCAGAAACACCGTGCCGGCCTCCTTGCGCAGTTCCCGGATGCGCTCCTCCGAGCGCTTCTGGAACTTGCGGTCGCCGGTGGCCAGCGCCTCGTCGATCATGAGGACGTCGTGGTCCTTGGCGGCGGCGATGGAGAAGCGCAGGCGCGCCGCCATGCCGGAGGAGTAGGTGCGCATCGGCAGGGTGATGAAGTCGCCCTTCTCGTTGATGCCCGAGAAGTCCACGATGTCCTGGTAGCGCTCCTTGATCTGCTCCCGGGACATACCCATGGCGAGCCCGCCCAGGATGACGTTCCGCTCGCCGGTCAGGTCGTTCATCAGGGCCGCGTTGACACCCAGCAGGGACGGCTGGCCGTCGGTGTAGACCTTGCCCTTCTCCGCGGGCAGCAGGCCGGCGATGGCCCGCAGCAGCGTCGACTTGCCGGAGCCGTTGGACCCGATCAGGCCGATGGCCTCGCCCCGGTAGGCGACGAAGGACACGCCGCGCACGGCGTGCACCTTGCGCACCCCGCGCGCCGCGTCGTCGGAGCCGCGCCTGAGAATGCGGCTCAGGGCCGCCGTGGCGCTGCCCTTGCCGCTCTTGGCGCCGTTGACCCGGTAGACGATGTGCAGGTCGTCCGCGATGACCGTCGGGCGGCGATCCTGGGTGTTCTGCTCAGCCACGACCGTACCGCTCCTCAGCCTTCCAGAAGTACACGAAGCCGCCCACGGCGAAGAGCACGGCCCAGCCCCCGGCCGCCGCCCACACATGGTCGGGCAGGTTCTCGGAACCGTAGCCGTCGATCAGGGCGAAGCGCATCAGATCCATGTAGATGGCGGCCGGGTTCCACTGGAGGACCGTCGCGATCCACTGCGGCTTGTCCTCCAGCATGATCGGGATGGAGAACATCACGCCGGACGCGTACATCCACGTACGCATCACGAACGGCATGAGCTGGGCCAGGTCCGGGGTCTTCGCGCCCGCGCGGGCCATGATCAGCGCGAGCCCGGTGTTGAACAGGAACTGGAGCGCCAGGATCGGCACGATCAGCAGCCAGGACATGTCCGGGTAGCTGCCGAATCCGGCCGCCACGACGAACAGCACGATCATCGAGAACAGCAGCTGCTGGAGCTGCTGGAGCGAGAAGGAGACGGGCAGGGCGGCGCGCGGGAAGTGCAGGGCGCGCACCAGGCCCAGGTTGCCGGAGATCGCGCGGACGCCCGACATCACCGAACTCTGCGTGAAGGTGAACACGAACACGCCGGTGACCAGGAAGGGGATGTACACGTCCTGGGACATGCCGCGGCTGGCGTGCAGGATCAGCCCGAAGATGAAGAAGTACACGGCCGCGTTCAGCAGCGGCGTGGCCACCTGCCAGAGCTGGCCGAGCTTGGCCTGGCTGTACTGCGCGGTCAGCTTCGCCTGGGAGAAGGCGAGGATGAAGTGGCGACGCCCCCAGAGCTGACGGACGTACTCCACGAGCGAGGGCCGGGCGCCGCTCACGGTAAGCCCGTACTTGGCGGCGAGCTGGGCCGCCGTCAGCCCCTCGTCGGGCGGCGGCGCCGCGGTCACCGCGACCGTGCCGTCGTGCGTGGTCTCACTCACAGGTGGATACTTTCGTCTTCGGATTCGCGTTCGAGTTCGTCGTCCCGTGCGCCCGTCCACGAGCGCACGGGCGCTCCAGGGACGAGCTTGTCAGATGACCGGGGGACGGCCCAGTCGGGTGAGTCGCCACACCGTACGCCAGCGCATCGGGCGGCGGGGACCGCAGGGCGTGGTCCAGCCTTCCCGGAAGCCGCCGAACCACGCCTTCAGGGCGGGCCGCGAGGGGCGGCGGAGCAGCGTGAGCAGCAGCCAGACGCCGAGGTAGACCGGGACCAGGAGGGCGGGGAGGTTGCGGCGGGCGAGCCAGACGCGGTTGCGGGCGACCATGCGGTGGTAGACCGCGTGCCGCGAGGGCGCGGTCGTCGGGTGGTACAGCACCATGTCGGCCCGGTAGTCGATCATCCAGCCCGCGTCGAGGGCCCGCCATGCCAGGTCGGTTTCCTCGTGCGCGTAGAAGAACGCGTCCGGGAGCCCGCCGACCTCCGCGAAGACGCGCGTGCGGACGGCGTTGGCGCCGCCGAGGAAGGTGGTGACCCGGGAGGAGCGCATCGGGTCGGAGGCGCGCAGCCGGGGCACGTGCCGGCGCTGGGTCTCGCCGGTGTCGGGGTCGGCGATGCGGAAGCTGATGATGCCCAGCTCCGGGTCGGCGGCGAAGGCCTCGCGGCACAGCTCGGCGGTGTCGTGCCGGGCGAGCAGGCCGTCGTCGTCGAGGAAGAGCAATATGTCGACATCGCGGCCGCTGGGCCCGAAGGCCTCTATGCCGACGTTGCGCCCGCCGGGGATGCCCAGGTTCTCGGGCAGCTCGACGGTCCGTACCCCCTCGGGCACGTCCGGGACGGGCGAGCCGTTGCCGACGACGACCACCTGGACCGGGTCGCCGTCCTGCTTGGCGACGGAGTCGAGCAGGGCCCGCAGCTCCTCGGGCCGGTTGCCCATGGTGATGATGACGGCGCCGACCTTCATGGGCGTGCTCACTTCAGCCTGCTGGAGGCGAGGATGGACACCAGGTGCAGCAGCGTCTGGAGCAGGGCGATGCCGGCGAGGACGGCCGTACCGAGGCGGGTGAAGAACAGGTCGCCGCGGGCCTGGTCCACGATCGCGAGGACGAGGATGAGCAGCGAGGCCTCGATGCCGAGGATCAGCCGGTGGAACTTCAGCGCCGAGGCGGCCCGGCGGGCCAGCGCCATGCCGGAGGAGCGCGGCTCGGAGGCCGCCTCCTGCACCGGGGGCTTGCCGGTCTGGTGGCGGGCGACGCCGACCAGGTCGGTCTCGGCCTTGATCAGGATGGCTCCGAGCGCGGCGAGGGTGCCGAGGAAGGCCCACAGCCAGTCGATCCGGCCGCTGCCCCACAGGTCGGCGGCGCGCAGGCCGAGGCCGACGAGGACGGCCGCGTCGGTGAGATAGGCGCCGACGCGGTCCAGGTAGACCCCGCCGAGCGAGTACTGCTTCTTCCAGCGGGCGATCTCGCCGTCGACGCAGTCCAGCAGCAGGTACAGCTGGGTGGCGACCACGCCGAGGACGGCGCCCGCGATCCCCGGCACCAGCAGAGCCGGGGCCGCGAGCACACCGCAGACGGTCATCAGGTACGTGAGCTGGTTGGGCGTGACCCTGGTGTTCACCAGGTAGCGGTCGACGCGCAGGGACACCTCGCGCATGTAGAGGCGTCCCGCCCAGTGCTCACCGCTGCGCCGGTCCTTCACCCCCGCGGGGTGGACGACCGGACGGAGTTCAGCTACCGATGGCCTTGACATAGTCGGCGTAGATGTCCTTGATCTGGTTCGTCTTGAGGTCGAGGTGTTCGAGGATCGTGTAGCGGCCGGGCCGGGTCTCGGGGGCGAACTCCACCGCGCGGACGAACTCGTCCACCGTGAAACCGATCTCCTCCGGGAGCACCGGAAGCCCGTGCCGGCGCAGCACCTCGGCCATGTACGCCGACTCCTCGTGGGCGCCGCGCAGGTACATCGCGAAGGCGGCACCGAGGCCGCACTGCTCGCCGTGGGCCGCGGCGCGCTTGGGGTAGAGCAGGTCGAAGGCGTGGTTGATCTCGTGGCAGGCTCCGGAGGACGGGCGGGAGTCGCCCGACACGGACATGGCGATACCGGTGAGGACCAGCGCCTCGGCCAGCACCTGGAGGAAGCCGTCGTCGCCGACCCCGCCCGGGTGCCGCAGCACCGCCTCGCCCGCCTGCCGGGCCATGGCGGCGGCCAGGCCGTCGACCTTCTCGCCGTTGACCCGGTTGGCCAGCTCCCAGTCCGCGACCGCGGAGATGTTGGAGATGGCGTCACCGATGCCGGAGCGCACGAACCGGACGGGCGCCTCCCGGATCACGTTGAGGTCGATGACCACCGCGATCGGGTTGGGCACGCCGTACGAGCCACGGCCCGCGTCGTTGTCCAGCGTCGCGACCGGCGAGCACAGGCCGTCGTGGGCGAGGTTGGTGGCGACGGCGACCAGCGGCAGGCCGACCCGGGCCGCCGCGAACTTGGCGCAGTCGATGATCTTGCCGCCGCCGAGGCCGACGACGGCGTCGTAGTGGCCGGCCTTTATGTCGCTCGCCAGCCGGACCGCGTCGTCGATGGTGCCGCCCCCGACCTCGTACCAGGTCGCGCCGGGCAGCGAGGGGGCGATCCGCTCGCGCAGCCGGGTGCCGGAGCCGCCGCTGACAGCGATGGCGAGCCGGCCGGACTGCGAGATGCGCTCGTCGGCGAGGACCGAGGCCAGGTCGTCCAGGGCACCCGGGCGGATGTCCACGACGACCGGCGAGGGGATGAGCCGGGTCAGTACTGGCACGCGATCTCCCGTCCACGGGCGAGATCGTCGTGGTTGTCGATCTCGACCCACTCGACCTCGCCGATCGGCGCCACGTCGATGCGGAAGCCGCGGTTGACCAGCTCCTGGTAGCCGTGCTCGTAGAACTGCTGCGGGTCGGTCTCCCAGACCGCCTTCAGCGCGTCGGCCAGCTCGGGTGCGGCGTCGCCCTCGATCAGGGTGACGCCGATGTACTCGCCGGTGGCCTCGGCCGGGTCCATCAGCTTGGTGATCTTCGTCATGCCCTTCTCGGGGTCGACGACGACCTTCATCTCCTCGTCGGCCAGGTGCTTCACCGTGTCCAGGGCGAGGATGATCTTCTTGCCGTCGCCGCGCGCGGCGAGGAGGGTCTTCTCGACGGAGACCGGGTGGACGGTGTCGCCGTTGGCGAGGATCACGCCGTCCTTGAGGGCGTCACGGCCGCACCACAGGGAGTAGGCGTTGTTCCACTCCTCGGCCTTGTCGTTGTCGATGAGGGTGAGCTTCAGGCCGTACTTCCGCTCCAGGGCCGCCTTGCGCTCGTACACGGCCTCCTTGCGGTAGCCGACGATGATCGCGACCTCGGTCAGTCCGATCTCGGCGAAGTTGCCGAGCGTCAGGTCCAGAACCGTCGGTTCGCCCTCTATGCCCGCGGGCCCCACCGGCACCAGCGCCTTGGGAAGGCTGTCGGTGTAGGGGCGCAGACGCCGTCCGGCGCCGGCCGCCAGCACGAGGCCGATCATGCGGGTTCTCCTTCGTCGTGTACGGCGGGCGCCCCAGCGGACACCCAGAAGCGGATGCTCTCGACGAGCACCACCAGGGCGACGGCCACGGCGAGGACCGTGAGCGCGACCTTGAACTGCGCGGCGGTGAGCACCGCGGCCAGAACGGCGACGAGCAGCGTCCGCCCCTCGTGCCCCCCGATGACGCGCACCAGCCAGGCCGGGGGCGCTCCGGCGTTGCCGCGGATGCGGTACACCGTGTCGTAGTGATGGTAGGCGACGGCCGCCACCAGGCCGAAAGCCGCTGGAAGGGCCCCGTTCACGCCCGCTTTACCGGCCAGGGCGAGGACCGTGCCGTACTCGGCGGCCCGGAAGAAGGGCGGGACGAGCCAGTCGAGGGCGCCCTTGAGGGGGCGGGCGACGGCGAGGGCCGAGGTGAGGACGTAGACCAGGGCGCCGATCACCGGCAGCACCGAGCCGAAGGCGGTCAGGGCCGAGCAGGCGACGACCGCGGCGCCCCCGAGCAGGGCGACGGCGGGCACGGCGAGACCGGGCAGACCGCGCTTGGCCACACGCCCGACGGTCTGCGCGAGCGGGCCCGAGTCGGCGAGGTCGGCGAGGGCCCGCGCGGCCCGGTCGGTGCGGCGGGCCTTGCGGGTCAGGGATCGCAGCACCCGGCCCGCCGTGGTGTACGTCGCCGCGAAGGCGCAGCCGACGAGCAGGACGTAGAAGGTGATCCGCGGGGTGGTGGCCGCGGTGAGGACCGCGATCATCGCCCAGCGCTCGCCGATCGGCAGCACGATCATCCGCCGCAGCCAGACCGTCCAGCCGACGCTGTCGAGCTTGTCGGAGAGGGCGGCGGTGGGGCTGGTGTTGGCGGTGGCGTCGTGGTTGGCCTCGTTGAAGGAGAAGTCGACCACGTGCCGGCAGCTCTGGAGGATCATCGCGCCGAGGGCGAGGGCCCACACGTCGTCGCCGCCACGGGCCGCGCCGAGCGCGAGGCCGGCGTAGTAGGCGTACTCCTTGGCCCGGTCGAAGGTGGCGTCGAGCCAGGCGCCGAGGGTGGAGTACTTCAGGGCGTAGCGGGCGAGCTGGCCGTCGGTGCAGTCCAGGACGAAGGAGGCGATCAGCAGCGCACCGGCCGCGACGAAGCCGCCGCGGGTGCCCGTCGCCGCGCAGCCGGCCGCTATCAGGGCGGTGAGCAGCGAGGCCGTGGTGACCTGGTTCGGGGTCAGGCCGCGGCGGGCGCACCAGCGGGCGATGTAGCGCGAGTAGGGGCTGATGAAGAACGTGGTGAAGAAGCCGTCCCGGGACTTCACGGCCGACTTCAGGCGGACGGCCTCGTCGTCGACGGCGGAGACGGCCTGCCGGGCCTCGTTGCGGGCCTGGGGGTCGGCCGGCACGGCGGCGACCAGGCTGCCCAGCTCGGGCCGGTGCACCGCGCCGCCGTCGGCGTCGAGGGCGCCTGCGACGCGGTCGGCGAGGCTGTCCAGGGCGAGCGCGGGGGCGCCGCCCTCGGCCGCGCGGGCGGTGGCGGTGCCGCCGCCCGCGGAGGTCTCGCGGGCCAGGGCCCGGGTGAGCGCCTGCCGGGCGGCCGGCTGGGCGGTGACGGCACCGGGCACGGCGGCGAGCGGGAAGCGCGGGTCGGTCAGGCCGAGGCGCAGCGCGTGGAGGTGGCCGACGAAGCGGGCGTCGACCAGGGCCACGCGCCGGTCGGCCGGCACGGCCGCGAGCAGCGACTCCGTCTCGGCGGCGTCGGCGGCCACGCGCACATCGAAGCCGAGGGACCGCAGATCGTTCTCCAGCGACGATCCGGGGACCGGCTGACCGGTGACGATGGCGGTCGACAACCGAACTCACTCCCTGGGTGCCGGCGCGCGGGCGCCGGTCTCTTACGTGGTGGGGCGCCCTGCCTGCGGCACCCGGGCGGCATGTCGGCAGAGGCTATCGGATGGTCCGGGGCCGGTGTTCACCGGCCGTTCACGGTCCGGCCCACGGGGGCTGCCCCGGCCTTTGCCGCGATCATCATCGGGGATGCGGGGCCCGGCCCACAAACCCATGGCGCAGACCCGGGCAACCGGGACACCGGGCGGCTCGGCATAGGGTGGGCGACCATGACGTGGCTGATCACCGGCGGAGCCGGATACATCGGGGCGCATGTGGCACGGGCCATGGCGGGCGCCGGGGAGAGCGTCGTGGCGCTGGACGACCTGTCGGCCGCCGTGCCCGCGCGGCTGCCGGCCGAGGTGCCGCTGGTCCAGGGCTCGACGCTGGACGGGGCGCTGCTGAAGCGGGTCTTCGCGGAGTACGGCGTGACGGGCGTCGTCCATCTCGCGGCGCGCAAGCAGGTCGCGGAGTCGGTGGCCCAGCCCACCCGCTACTACCGGGAGAACGTGGGCGGTCTGGCCACGCTCCTGGACGCGGTCGCCGAGGCGGGCATCGGCCGCCTGCTGTTCTCGTCGTCGGCGGCGGTGTACGGCAACCCGGACGTGGACCTCATCACCGAGGACACCCCGTGCTCCCCGGTGAACCCGTACGGCGAGACGAAGCTGGCCGGGGAGTGGCTGGTGCGGGCGGCGGGCCGGGCGCACGGAATCTCCACCGTATGTCTGCGCTATTTCAACGTGGCGGGCGCGGCGGCGCCGGAGCTGGCGGACACGGGGGTGTTCAACATCGTGCCGATGGTCTTCGACCGGCTCACCCGGGGCGAGGCCCCGCGCATCTTCGGCGACGACTACCCGACTCCGGACGGCACCTGCGTCCGGGACTACATCCACGTCGCCGATCTCGCGGAGGCCCACCTGGCGGCGGCGCGGCGGCTGGCCGCCGGGGACCTCACCGGTGATCTGACGCTGAACATCGGCCGGGGCGAGGGGGTCTCGGTGCGTGAGCTGATCACGGTCATCGGGGAGGTCACCGGGGACCGCCGGGCGCCCCTGGTGGAGGGCCGCCGCCCCGGCGACGCCCCGCGCGCGGTGGCCTCGGCCGAGCGGGCCGCCGAGGCACTGGGCTGGCGGGCCCGGCGCGGGGTGCGGGAGATGATCGAGTCGGCGTGGGCCGGCTGGCGGCTGCACCACGGCAGCTGACCAAGCCCCCCGGCTCGCTGACCTGCGGAACGTTTCCGCAGGTCACGGCACATGACAACGGTGTTCAGTGCCGCGTTGCCCCATACCCCCACCCCGTAGTTCACTGGCATCCGGGCAGCCACACGGAAGGCGGTAGTCATGGGGGCAGGGCACGACCACGGGCACGCGCACTCCCACGCGCCGGCCACGGGTACGGCCACGGCCGCGTACCGGGGCCGGCTGCGGATCGCGCTGGGCATCACGCTCACGGTCATGGTCGTCGAGATCGCCGGTGGCCTGGTCGCGGACTCGCTCGCGCTGATCGCGGACGCGGCGCACATGGCGACCGACGCGGTGGGCCTCGGCATGGCCCTGCTCGCCGTGCACTTCGCGAACCGCCCGGCGAGCACCAACCGCACCTACGGCTACGCCCGCGCCGAGATCCTCGCGGCCCTGGCCAACTGTCTGCTGCTGCTCGGCGTCGGCGGGTACGTCCTGTACGAGGCGGTCCAGCGGTTCGTGGAGCCCGCGCAGACCCGGGGCGGCCTGATGGTCGTGTTCGGTCTGATCGGTCTCGTGGCGAACTCGATCTCGCTGGTGCTGCTGATGCGCGGGCAGAAGGAGAGCCTGAACGTGCGCGGCGCCTTCCTGGAGGTGGCCGCGGACGCGCTGGGCTCGGTGGCGGTGCTGATCTCGGCGGCCGTGATCCTGACCACCGGCTGGCAGGCGGCGGACCCGGTCGCCTCGCTGGTCATCGGGCTGATGATCGTGCCACGGACGCTGAAGCTGCTGCGCGAGACGCTGGACGTGCTGCTGGAGGCGGCCCCCAAGGGCGTCGACATGGCGGACGTCCGGGAGCACATCCTGGCGCTGGACGGCGTGGAGGACGTCCACGACCTGCACGCCTGGACGATCACCTCGGGCATGCCGGTGCTGTCGGCGCACGTGGTGGTCAGCTCCGAGGTGCTGAACGCCATCGGGCACGAGAAGATGCTGCACGAGTTGCAGGGCTGCCTGGGCGATCACTTCGACGTGGGGCACTGCACCTTCCAGCTGGAGCCGGGCGGGCACGCGGAGCACGAAGCGCGGCTGTGCCACTGACCGTACGCACTGCCGTTCGGCGCGCCCCCGGGCGGTTCCCCGCGGCCGGCTCCGGGCACGATGATCTACCGGGTCCGGCTCCCGCTGCCGCGCCGCGCGCGGACGCGAGGACGTGCCGGGAGTGCCGGATTCGTACGGCAGACTTGGGGTGCGAAGACCGAGGCGAAGGATGGGTATGCCGATCACACCTGCCACCGCGACGCACAGCTCGTCGAAGGGCACCGCAGAGCCGATTTTGCTGGAACTGGTCGACGAGAAGGGTGTGACGATCGGTACGGCGGAGAAGCTCGCCGCCCATCAGCCGCCGGGGCAGCTGCACCGCGCGTTCTCGGTGTTCCTCTTCGACGAGCAGGGCCGGCTGCTGCTCCAGCAGCGGGCGCTCGGCAAGTACCACTCCCCCGGTGTGTGGTCCAACACCTGCTGCGGTCACCCGTACCCGGGCGAGGCGCCGTTCGCGGCGGCGGCCCGGCGCACGCACGAGGAGCTGGGCGTGTCGCCGTCGCTGCTCGCGGAGGCCGGCACGGTCCGTTACAACCACCCGGACCCCGCCTCGGGCCTGGTGGAGCAGGAGTTCAACCATCTGTTCGTCGGCCTGGTGCAGGCGCCGCTCGGGCCGGACCCGGAGGAGGTCGCCGAGGCCGCCTTCGTGACGGCGGCCGAGCTGGCCGAGCGGCACGCCCGGGAGCCTTTCTCGGCCTGGTTCATGACCGTCCTGGACGCGGCCCGCCCGGCGATCAGGGAACTGACGGGCCCGTCCGCCGGCTGGTAGCCGCTACGGCGGTGAGGCGGTCCCGTGTCCGGCGGGGGGCGGACCGTCGGCCGGCGGGCGCTACGGCAGTGAGGGGGGCTTGAGCGGGAGGGCGGCCCAGATCACCTTGCCGCCGCTCGCGGTGTGCTCCACGTCGACCACCCCGCCCGCCTCCCGGGCCACCTCGCTGACCAGGAGCAGCCCCCGGCCGCCGGTCCGGCCGTGGTCGGCCTCCAGAGCCGTCGGGCGGTAGGGGTGGTTGTCCTCCACCGACACCCGCACCCACTCGGCTCCGACGGCCACCTCCACGGCCAGCACCGGCGACAGCAGCGCCGCGTGCCGGACCGCGTTGGTGACCAGCTCGGAGACGATCAGCAGCAGCCCGTGCACCAGGTCGTCGGAGACCGGCACCCCCTGGCGCAGCAAAAGGTCCCGCACCGCGTGCCGGGCCTGCGGGACCGAGGCGTCCACCGCTGCCGCGGTGAACCGCCAGACGCCTTCGTACGGCAGTGGATCCGTCGGCCTGTCGCCGCCCCCCGCTGGGCGCGGGCCGTCCTCGCGCCCGTGGTTGTCCATCGTCCGGTCGCCACCCTCGCGCTCGATTGTCACCACACGTCGAGTGTTGGTAACGATGCGCTCCAGCCCGGATACCTGAACACAAGTAGGCAGGTATCGAACGCTTTTTGACCGACTACGCATGACCGGGTCACAGGGTGGGACTGTTCCTGTCCCTCGGACGCCGGTTCGCGAACTAGTCGGGTTGTACGGGTTCGGCCCGCCGCCGCCGAGAAGCCCTCCGCTACGATCCGCCGCATGGAGCCCCAGCTGTCCCACCAGGTCACCGACTCCGTCGCCACCGTGGTGATCCGTCATCCCGCCAAGCGCAACGCCATGACGACGGCGATGTGGCGGGCCCTCCCCCCGCTGCTGGACGCGCTGGCCCGTGACCCCGGGGTACGGGCGCTGGTGCTGACCGGTGAGGGCGGGACCTTCTGCGCGGGCGCCGACATCTCCACGCTCCAGGACGCACCTCAGGAGGCACCGGCCCTCGCCGTGGCCGCCGAGGAGGCCCTGGCCGCGTTCCCCAAGCCGGCGGTCGCCGCGGTGCGCGGCCACTGCGTGGGCGGCGGGGCGCAGCTCGCGGCGGCCTGCGATCTGCGGCTGGCGGAGGAGGGGGCGCTGTTCGGGGTGACGCCGGCCCGGCTCGGTGTGGTCTATCCGGCCTCCTCGACCCGCCGGCTGGTGTCCCTGGTCGGTCCGGCCACGGCCAAGTACCTGCTGTTCACGGCCGAGTTGATCGACGCCGGGCGGGCGCTCCGGACCGGTCTGGTGGACGAGGTGCTGCCCGAGGGGGAACTGGACAAGCGGGTCGCGGAACTGACCCGGGTCCTGGTGTCCCGTTCGCAGCTCACCCAGGCCGCCGCCAAGGAGTTCGCCGCCGGCCGCACCGACCGTGACGCCCACTGGGCGGCCCAGGCGCGCGCCGGCGGCGACGTCACGGAGGGAGTCGCCGCCTTCCTGGAGCGCAGGCAGCCGCGCTTCACCTGGAGCGTGTCTACCTCAGGATGAAGCGGCTCGCGGCACGCCACTTCTCGACGAGGTGCGCGGGCGCCTTCTCCGGCGAACCGGCGTCGTACGGCGGCTGCGGGTCGTACTCGGTCAGCAGCTGGACGGACTGGGCGTGTTCGTCGCCGGCGATGGCGCCGAGGAGGGTCAGGCCCATGTCGATGCCGGACGACACCCCCGCCGCGGTGACGTACTTGCCGTCCACGACCACCCGCTCCCCCGTCGGCTCGGCCCCGAAGCCGCGCAGCTGGTCCAGGGCGAGCCAGTGCGAGGTGGCGCGGCGGCCCCGCAGCAGCCCGGCGACGGCCAGCAGCAGCGAGCCCGTGCACACCGAGGTGGTCCAGGTGCTGGTGGCGTCCGCCGAGCGCAGCCAGTCCAGCAGGGCGGCGTTCTCCATCTGCTCGCTCTGGCCGGGGCCGCCCGGCACGATCACGATGTCCGGGGACGGCACGTCGGCGAGGGTCCGGTCGGCGGTGAGCGCCAGGTTCCCGGTGTCGGTACGGACGGGTCCGGTGCGCTCTCCGACGAACACGGTCTCGGAGTCGGGGAGCCGGCCGAGGGTCTCGTAGGGGCCGACGGCGTCGAGGGCGGTGAAGCGGTCGTAGAGCACGATGGCGATCTGCATGGACTCCCTTGTCTCGTGCGGTGGGTGAGCGCCCGTCAGGTGACGGGGGCGGGGCGGAAGCGGCGGCGGTACTCGGCCGGGGACACGCCCAGGGTGCGCAGGAAGGCGCGGCGCATGGCCTCCGGTGTGCCGTAGCCGCCGGCACGGGCGATCTGTTCGATGCCGTCGGTGGTGTCCTCCAGCAGGCGGCGCGCGTGTTCGAGGCGGACCCGGTCGACGTAGCGGCCCGGTGTCATGCCGGTCTCGGCCTGGAAGGCGCGGGCGAAGTGGCGCGGGGAGAGGGCCGCGCGGGCGGCCAGCGCCTCGACGCCGAGGTCGCCGTCCGGATGCTCGGTGATCCACTGCTGGACGTCCCGGAGGGGTTCGCGGCGGGCCGTCTGGACGGCCAACTGGGCGCTGAACTGGGCCTGGTTGCCCGGTCTGCGCAGGAACACCACGAGATGACGGGCGACCGTCAGTGCCGCCTCCCGGCCCAGGTCCTCCTCCACCAGCGCGAGGGCGAGGTCGATGCCCGCGGTGACGCCGGCCGAGGTGGCCACGTGCCCGTCCCGGACGAAGATCGGATCGGGGTCGACCCGGACGGCGGGGTGGTCCCGGGCGAGCTTGTCGCAGTACGCCCAGTGCGTCGTGACACGCCGGCCGTCCAGGAGCCCGGCCCGGGCCAGCGGGATCGCGCCGGTGCACACGGAGACCAGGCGCGGGGCCCGCGGGCCGTGCGCGCGCAGCCACTCCACCAGCCGCGGATCGGGGTCGCGGGTGCCCTCCCCGCCGGGGACCAGCAGGGTGTGCGGGTCCGCCGTGTCCGCCAGGGACCCGTCCGGTACGACGGTCAGCCCGCTGGAGGTGCGCACGGGCCCGCCGTCCACGGAGGCCGTGCGGATCCGGTACGAGCCCGGGGTGTGCTTCTCAGCGCCCGCGAAGACCTCCATGGGGCCGGTGACATCGAGGCTCTGCACGCCGTCGAAGACGGTGACGAGGACCGTTCGCTGCGTCATGACCTCGATTCTGGGCGGCCCCGCGCGCGGCAGCAACGACGGATTTCCCACCTTTTCTGCCATGGGGTTCCGGGATTCCCGAGTGCTGCCCCGGGTTTCCCGCGCCGTCCGGAGGTACCCGGGGTGACGAGAACCCCGACGAAAGGAGATCGTTCCGTGTTCCGTGCCATCGCAGACGTACTGCGGCAGATCGGCGGCGCCATCGCCACGGTGGTCACGCTGCCGTTCCGGGCGCTCGCCCGGTTGTTCGGCGGAGCATCGTCCTCCGCGCGCGGGAGCCGGGCCTGACGCCGGGCCCGGCGCCCCGCCGGGTGCCGCCCTGATCCCCGGTTGTCGGTGTCACCTGCCACAATTGCCGCGCAACCTCAGTGGAGAAGGCGGTACGGGATCGTGACGACACCCGGGTCCCTCGGAGCAGGGTCCATCGAAGGCAGGATCGCCGAGGAGCTCGGCGTACGGGAGCGGCAGGTGAAGGCCGCGGTGGAACTGCTCGACAGCGGTTCGACCGTGCCCTTCATCGCTCGCTACCGCAAGGAAGCGACCGAGATGCTCGACGACGCGCAGCTGCGCACCATCGAGGAGCGGCTGCGCTATCTGCGGGAGCTGGAGGAGCGGCGGACCGCGATCCTGGAGTCGGTGCGGGAGCAGGGCAAGCTCACCGAGGAGCTTCAGGCGCGGATCCGAGGCGCCGAGACGAAGGCGCGTCTGGAGGACATCTACCTCCCCTACAAGCCCAAGCGGCGCACCAAGGCGCAGATCGCGCGCGAGGCGGGCCTGGAGCCGCTCGCGGAGGGGCTGCTGGGCGACCCGACGGTCGAACCGTCGGCGGCCGCCGCCGCGTTCGTGGACGCGGACAAGGGCGTCGCCGATCCGCAGGCCGCTCTGGAGGGCGCGCGGGCGATCCTCACCGAGCGGTTCTCCGAGGACGCCGACCTGATCGGCGAGCTGCGCGAGCGCATGTGGGTGCGGGGGCGGCTGGCCGCGAAGGTGCGGGAGGGCAAGGAGGAGGCGGGCGCCAAGTTCGCCGACTACTTCGACTTCGCCGAGCCGTTCACCGAACTGCCCTCGCACCGCGTCCTGGCGATGCTGCGCGGCGAGAAGGAGGAGGTCCTGGACCTCGTCCTGGAGCCGGAGGAGCCCACGGAGGGCCCGTCCTCGTACGAGGGCATCATCGCGAACCGGTTCGGGATCGCCGACCGGGGCCGCCCGGCCGACAAGTGGCTGACGGACACGGTCCGCTGGGCCTGGCGCACCCGCGTCCTGGTCCACCTCGGGATCGACATCCGCCTCAGACTGCGGACGGCCGCCGAGGACGAGGCGGTGAACGTGTTCGCCGCGAACCTGCGGGACCTGCTGCTGGCCGCCCCGGCGGGCACCCGAGCGACGCTCGGCCTGGACCCGGGTTTCCGCACGGGCGTGAAGGTCGCCGTGGTCGACTCGACCGGCAAGGTCGTCGCCACGGACGTGATCTACCCGCACGTCCCGGCCAACAGGTGGGACGAGGCGCTCGCCAAGCTGGCGCGGCTCGCCGAGCGGCACGCGGTCGAGCTGATCGCCATCGGCAACGGCACGGCGTCCCGCGAGACCGACAAGCTCGCCGGTGAACTCATCGCGAAGCACCCGGAGCTGAAGCTCACGAAGGTGATGGTGTCGGAGGCGGGCGCGTCGGTGTACTCGGCGTCGCAGTACGCCTCGCAGGAGCTGCCGGACATGGACGTGTCGCTGCGCGGCGCGGTCTCCATCGCCCGGCGCCTTCAGGACCCGCTGGCCGAGCTGGTGAAGATCGACCCGAAGTCGATCGGCGTCGGCCAGTACCAGCACGACCTGTCCGAGGTGAAGCTGTCCCGCTCGCTGGACGCGGTCGTCGAGGACTGTGTGAACGGCGTCGGCGTGGACGTCAACACGGCGTCCGTGCCGCTCCTCGCGCGGGTGTCGGGCATCTCGGCCGGGCTGGCGGAGAACATCGTCGCCCACCGGGACCAGAACGGTCCGTTCACGTCCCGTTCCGAGCTGAAGAAGGTGGCGCGGCTCGGCCCCAAGGCGTACGAGCAGTGTGCGGGCTTCCTGCGCATCCGCGGCGGAGACCCGCTGGACGCCTCCAGCGTGCACCCCGAGGCCTACCCGGTGGTGCGCCGCATGGTGAAGACCACGGGCCAGGAGGTGGCGTCCCTCATCGGCAACACGGGCGTGCTGCGCTCGCTGCGGCCGGCCGACTTCGTGGACGACACCTTCGGTCTGCCGACCGTCACCGACATCCTCAAGGAGCTGGAGAAGCCGGGCCGCGACCCGCGTCCCGCGTTCCGGACGGCCACCTTCAAGGAGGGCGTGGAGAAGATCTCCGACCTGTCCGCCGGGATGGTGCTGGAGGGCGTGGTCACCAACGTGGCCGCCTTCGGCGCGTTCGTGGACGTCGGTGTCCACCAGGACGGTCTGGTGCACGTGTCGGCGATGTCGAAGTCGTTCGTCAAGGACCCGCGCGATGTCGTCAAGCCCGGCGACATCGTCAAGGTGAAGGTCCTGGACGTCGACATTCCGCGCAAGCGGATCGCGCTGACGCTGCGTCTGGACGACGAGGCCGCCCCGCAGGGCCAGGGCGGCGGCGGCCGACAGCAGCGCGGCGGCACCCGTCCGCCCCAGCAGCGGCAGGGCGGCGGGCAGGGGCAGGGCGGCGGCGGTGACCGCGGCGGCCGACAGGCCCCGGCACCGGCCAACAGCGCGATGGCGGACGCGCTGCGCCGCGCGGGCCTGCTGGACCCGAAGAAGCGCTGACGAGCGGGGCGGGACCGGGCGGCTCACCTCGCCCGGCCCCGCCCCGCACAACGCCTCTGTGGATCACCGGTGCGGCACCCCACGGCCCCGACCACGTCGACCGGGTGGAACGGGCGGTGAAGGAAGCCGCGGCGCGCGGAGCTAGCGCTCCGTCACCTTGCCGTCGGCGACCTCCAGGCGCCGGGTCACCCGGACCGCGTCCAGCATGCGCCGGTCGTGGGTGACCAGGAGCAGGGTGCCCGTGTAGGCGTCGAGGGCCGACTCCAGCTGCTCGATGGCCGGCAGGTCGAGGTGGTTCGTCGGCTCGTCGAGGACGAGGAGGTTGACGCCCCGGCCCTGGAGCAGGGCGAGCGCGGCGCGGGTGCGTTCGCCCGGGGAGAGGGTCGCGGCCGGGCGCAGCACATGGCCGGACTTCAGGCCGAACTTGGCCAGCAGGGTGCGGACCTCCGCCGGTTCCGTGTCGGGAACGGCGGCGCAGAAGGCGTCGAGCAGGGTCTCGGGGCCGTGGAACAGCCCCCGGGCCTGGTCCACCTCGCCGACCAGGACCCCGGAGCCGAGGGTCGCGTGGCCCAAGTCGAGCGGGACGCGGCCCAGCAGCGCGCCGAGCAGGGTGGACTTCCCTGAACCGTTGGCGCCCGTCACCGCGATCCGGTCCGGCCAGTCGATCTGCAAGGAGACCGGGCCGAAGGTGAAGTCGCCGCGCCGCACCTCGGCGTCCCGCAGCGTCGCCACGACCGCGCCCGAGCGCGGCGCGGACGCGATCTCCATGCGCAGCTCCCACTCCTTGCGCGGCTCCTCCACCACGTCCAGGCGCTCGATCATGCGCTGGGTCTGCCGGGCCTTGGCGGCCTGCTTCTCGCTGGCCTCGCTGCGGAACTTGCGGCCGATCTTGTCGTTGTCGCCGCCGGCCTTCCGGCGGGCGTTCTTCACGCCCTTGTCCATCCAGGCCCGCTGCATCTGCGCGCGGTCCTGCAAAGCCGCCTTCTTGTCGGCGTACTCCTCGTACTCCTCGCGCGCGTGCCGACGGGATACCTCGCGCTCCTCCAGGTAGGCGTCGTAGCCGCCGCCGTAGAGGTTGATCTGCCGCTGGACGAGGTCGAGTTCGAGCACCTTGGTGACCGTGCGGGCGAGGAACTCGCGGTCGTGGCTGACGACGACCGTGCCCGCGCGCAGTCCGGTGACGAAGCGTTCCAGACGCTCCAGGCCGTCGAGGTCCAGGTCGTTGGTGGGCTCGTCCAGGAGGAAGACGTCGTAGCGGGACAGCAGCAGCGAGGCGAGACCGGCGCGGGCCGCCTGGCCGCCGGAGAGGGCGGTCATCGGCTGGTCCAGGTCCACGGCCAGGCCGAGGGAGTCGGCGACCTCCTCCGCGCGCTCCTCCAGGTCGGCGCCGCCCAGGCCGAGCCAGCGCTCCAGGGCGGCGGCGTAGGCGTCGTCGGCGCCGGGCACGCCGTCGACCAGCGCCTGGGTGGCCTCGTCCATGACCCGCTGGGCCTCGGCGACCCCGGTGCGGCGGGCCAGGAACTCCCGGACGGTCTCCCCCGGCCGGCGCTCCGGCTCCTGCGGCAGGTGGCCGACGGTCGCGGCCGGCGGGGACAGCCGCAGTTCTCCCTGCTCGGGCGGGGTGAGTCCGGCGAGCATCCGCAGCAGGGTCGACTTTCCCGCGCCGTTGGCGCCGACCAGCCCGATCACGTCGCCGGGCGCGACGACCAGGTCGAGCCCGGAGAACAGGGAGCGGTCGCCGTGTCCGGCGGCGAGGTTCTTGGCAACGAGGGTGGCAGTCATCAGAACGCCGATCCTAGTGGCGGCACGCGCGCGTCTCCGCCACGTTTTCCGCCGGTCACCGGCCGCGCGGCCCAGGGCTGACGGAGCCCGCCGCGCAGGGCCTATCGTCCTGGCGTGGACAGGGTGCCGAGTGACGAAGTGATCGTGGTCGGAGGCGGGATCGCCGGGCTGACGACGGCCGTGCTGCTGGCCGAGTCCGGGCGGCGGGTGCGGGTGTGGGCGCGGGAGCCGGCCGAGCGGACGACCTCGGCGGTCGCCGGTGGCCTGTGGTGGCCGTACCGCATCGAACCCGAGCCGCTGGCGGGCGCGTGGGCGCTGGAATCCCTCGGCGTGTACGAGGAGTCGGCCGGCCGCCCGGAGGAGACGGGGGTGCGCCTGGTCGACGGCGTGCACCACGGGACCCGGCTGGACGAGCTGGGAGCGTGGGCGGGCCGGGTGCCGGGGCTGCGGGCGGTGGCCGAAGGGCTGGCGGCGCGGCTTCCGGTGATCGACATGCCGGTGCATCTGGCCTGGCTGCGTGAGCGGCTGGAGAAGGCGAGCGAAGCGGGATGGGGGTCCGCCTGGACGAAGTCCGGGGGAGGCACGGTGGAGGTCCGTGAGGTGACCGACCTTACCGCCGTGCCCGCCCCCGTGGTGATCAACTGCACGGGTCTCGGGGCCCGCTCCCTGGTGCCGGACCCGGCGGTGCGGCCGGTGCGCGGGCAGCTGGTCGTGGTGGAGAACCCGGGCGTCACCAACTGGTTCACCTCGGTCGACCACTCCTCGGCCGCCTCCACCTACTTCATTCCGCAGCCGGGCCGGCTGCTCCTGGGCGGCACGGCCGAGGAGGACGACTGGTCGCTGGAGCCGGACCCGGCCACGGCCGAGGCGATCGTGGCCCGCTGCGCGGCCGTCCGGCCGGAGATCGCCGGGGCGCGCGTCCTGACACACCGGGTGGGACTGCGGCCGGCCCGGGAGGCGGTACGACTGGACCGACAGCCCCTCCCGGACGGCCGCGTCCTGGTGCACAACTACGGCCACGGCGGCGCGGGCGTCACGGTGGCGTGGGGCTGCGCCCGGGAAGCGGCCGAGTTGGCATTCCCGACGACCTGAGCGAGCGGTCGGCAGGAGCCGAGGTGGCGTTCCCGACCCCTGAGCGTCCGAAGGCGCGGCCGTGCAACTCCCCAGGGGCGCGGGGAACTGCGCGACCAGCCCACGACAACCCGCAACAGAACCCGCCGACCAGCCACCCCAAGGGGCGCGGGGAACTGCGCGACCGGCCCACGACTGCCCGGAGCGGGAGACCACGACCAGCCCACCCCGCAGCCGGCGCAGCCGACCGGCACTGACCCGTCAGCTCGCCGGAACGTGCCGAACGGTACGCGGTGCCCCGACGCCGTCCAGCGCTGTCGGCGCAGGAGCCCCACCGCCGCCGGACGCAGCGCCGGCGAACGCCCCCGCACCGCCCACCACGGGCACCGTCGCCTTCGTACGGGAGAGGTCCACGGTGAGCGTGGGCCGGCTGGACGGAGGGTCGATGAGATCCTTGTCCGTACCGGCGACGATCAGCGCGAGCCGGTGTCCCGCGGGGACGACGTGGTCGGTGGCCGCGAGGTCCAGGGTGATCGTGTACGCCCTGCCCGGCGTGAGCGGGACACCGTCGGCCGGCCAGGCGTAGTGGCCGAGGTCGGCCCAGCCACGGCTGACCACGGTGTAGTCGACGGCGGCCGTCTTCGCCGCGGTCTCCTTGAAGCAGGCGCTGTCCCCGGCGGTGCTCGCGCCCCAGCAGCTGCGCTCGGTGAGGGTGGTGATGCCCTCGGCGCGGTCGGCGTAGTCACGGATGGTGTCCGGGCCGACGTCGACCAGCACGGCGGTCAGATGGGCGGAGCCGGTCGTCGGGGTCGCGGTGACGGTCACCGTGGAGGAGCCGGACAGACGCAGGTCCCGGGTGAGCGGCGCCGTGAGGAACCCGGCCTTCTCCGGGGTCGCCGTGGTGAGGCGCGCGGCCCAGTCGGTCTCGCTCAGTGCCGGGTCGTCCGTGAAGCTCTCGGTGCCGGTGCCCGGGCGCAGGCCGAGCGTGCCGACGCCGGCCCGGCTGCCGGCGGCCGGGTGCAGGACGGCGGGGCGGGTGCCGCGCGGGGGCCAGACGGCGGAGGTGACCCACCGGTCGGGGTGGCGTTCGATGTCGGCCGTCGGCTCACGGTCGATACCGTTGTCGTAGCCGAGGAGTTCGTGGTCGAACCAGCGGTGCAGGGTGTCGACCCAGGCGCCGCGCCGGTAGTCGAAGGGGTCCACGTGCCCGGTCTGGGAGAGCCAGATCTTGCGCTCCACGCCGTGCCGGGCGAGGGTGTCCCACCACTGGCCGAAGTGCTTGGTGCGGACGTTGAGGTCCTGCATCCCGTGCACCAGGAACACACTGGCGCGCACCTTCGCCGCGTCCTTGACGTAGTCCCGCTCGGTCCACAGCGGGGTCCAGTCGCCGCTGCGCGGGCTGCCGTCGGCGAGCTTCTTCTGTACGGCCGCGCAGTGGGCCTGCGCGTCGGCGCTCTCGACGTAGCCGGCCAGCTCGTCGGGGCCGCCGTCGTAGAGCGGAGCGCCCTGGGCGAAGTAGTAGTCGTACCAGGAGGAGATCGCGCTGATCGGGACGATCGTCCTGAGGCCCTTGACGCCGGTGGCGGCGACGCCGTTGGCGATGGTGCCGTCCCAGCTCTTGCCGATCATGCCGGTTCTGCCGTTGGTCCAGCCGGCCGTCACCGGGGTGCCGCCCGTGCGGCTGGTGTAGGCCCGGGCGCGGCCGTTCAGCCAGTCGACCACGGCCTTGGCGGACAGGATGTCGGACCGGCCGCCGACGTCGACGCAGCCGTCGGAGCGGTTGGTGCCGGCGAGGTCAACGCCGACGAACGCGTAGCCGCGGGGCACGAAGTAGTTGTCGTAGAACAGCGGCATCTGGACGACGTGGCCCTCGGCGTCGTACGTCTTGCGCTGGCTCTCGTTGCCGCGCCCGCAGCAGGAGTAGTAGGGGCTGGCGTCCATGATGACCGGCACCTTGCGGCCCTGCCGGGCGGGTTCGGCGGGCCGGACGATGTCGGCGGCGACGCGGTCGGTCCGTCCGTCGCCGTCCTCGTCGAGGCCCGTGTCCACCCACACGGACTCGCGGACGGCGTCGGCGTAGGAGTAGACGGGCCGGCTCTCCCGGGGCACGGCCTGGGCGGCGGCCGGGGTGAGGAAGGTGGCCGTCAGAGCGGCGACGGCAGCGGTGACGAGCGTTCTCCAGATCGTGGAGCGCGTGCGTTTCGGCATGCGCGGACGGTACTCCCGTCAACGCCCGTACAGAAGAAGGCTTTCCGGTGCGCGTGACGGCTGAATGGCGATCGTGTGACAGCAGGGGTCATGGACAGGTCAGTGGCCACAGGGACTGAATAGGCTCCGGACAGATCTCCGAACGGACGCACAGTCCCTACGACTTGGAGCTGACGTGCACCGCAGAATCATCGCACCGGGCGCGCTCGCGGCGGCCTCCCTCCTGCTGGCGATCCCGGCATCGGCCGCGAGTTTCTCCCCCGGCGCACCGGGCATCGGCGACCCCTACTACCCGAACTACGGCAACGGCGGTTACGACGTCTCGCACTACGACCTGAGGCTCCAGTACCAGCCGAAGACGGACGAGTTGCAGGGCACGGCGACGATCCTGGCGAAGACCACCCAGGATCTGTCCAGTTTCGACCTGGACTTCCTGCTGGACGTCAGCGAGGTGCGGGTCAACGGCACCAAGGCGTCCTTCTCGACGTCCGGCCAGCACGAACTGGTCGTCACCCCGAAGACCCCGCTGGCCAAGGGCACCGCGCTCACGGTCGTGGTCCGCTACAGCGGGGTGCCCTCGACGAAGAGCGCCTACGGCTTCTCCACCTGGCACCGCACGCCGGACGGCGCGGTGGCCGCCGACGAGCCCGAGGCGGCCTGGTGGTGGTTCCCGAGCAACGACCACCCGGGCGACAAGGCCACCTACGACGTCTCGGTGGCCGTGCCGGACGGCACCCAGGCCATCTCCAACGGCACGCTCCAGTCGACCGCGTCGAAGCTGGGCTGGACCCGCTACAACTGGCGGCAGAACAAGCCGCAGGCGACCTATCTGGCCACACTCGCGGTCGGCAGGTTCGACATCACCACCAGCACCTCCGACGGAGGGGTGCCCGTCATCAACGCCTACAGCAAGGACCTCGGTGACAACGACGGGGCCGCGCGGGCCGGCGTGGAGCGCACCGGGGAGATCGTGGACTGGCTGAGCGGCTACTTCGGGCCGTATCCGTTCAGTTCGGCGGGCGGCTATGTGCCGAACACCACCACCGGCTACGCGCTGGAGACGCAGACCCGTGTCTACTACAGCCCGCGCCAGTTCGCGAACGGCTCCAACACCTCGGTGGTCGTGCACGAGCTGGCCCATCAGTGGTACGGCGACGACGTGTCGATCGCGGCCTGGAAGGACATCTGGATCAACGAGGGCTTCGCCCGGTACGCACAGTGGCTGTGGTCCGAGCACGAGGGCGAGGGCACCGCGCAGGAACTCGCCGACTACGTGTACGCCTCGCACCCGGCCGACGACGCCTTCTGGACGGTCGAGCCCGGCGACCCGGGCCCGGACGAGCAGTTCGGTGCCGCCGTCTACGACCGGGGCGCCCTCGCCATCCAGGCGCTGCGCAACGAGATCGGTGACGACGCGTTCTTCGCGATCCTGAAGGGCTGGCCGAAGGAGCACGCGTACGGCAACGCCTCGGTGGCCGACTTCCAGAAGTACGCGGAGCGGGTGTCCGGCAAGCCGCTGGCCGCGCTGTTCGACACCTGGCTGTTCCAGCCGACGAAGCCGGCCGCGCCGGCGGTACGGAGCCTGGCGAAGACCGGTACGGCGGTGACGCAGCCGAGGTCCTGGAAGAAGATCGAGGCGACGAACGCCGTCCACGGGCACTGAGACCGCTCCCTGTGCCCCAGTGCCCCGGGGTGCCTCAGTAGCTCGGTTCGGACGCCCGTCGTAGCAGTTCGTCCCGGCCTATCGCGTCCGTGCGGGTGGCCGGGACGGTGCACGCGTAGGCGCCCGCGACCGCGCCGTACCGGGCGCATCGCTCGGGCGGCTCGCCGCTGAGCCGGCCGTAGAGGAACGCGGCGGCGAAGGCGTCGCCCGCGCCGTTGGAGTCCACCACCGGCGCGGGCGGGGCCGCCGCCGGTATCCGGGTCAGCTCGCCGTCGGCCAGCAGAAAGGCGCCCTCCGCTCCGGCGGTGGCGACGACGGTTTCGGCGCGCCCGCGCTCGGCGACGCGCCGCATGGTCCGCTCGGGGTCGGTCAGGGCGGCGGCCGACAGGAAGACGACGTCGGCCGCGTGCGCGAACGGCTCGTGGTACGGGTTCTCGCCGTCCCAGTCGTGCAGGTCGGTGGAGAGCGGCACGCCCGTCTCGCGCAGAACGGGCAGGGCGTGGGCGCAGGGCTGGGTGATGGTCACGTGCACATGGCGGCTCGCGGCGGCCAGCGCGCGCAGGCCGGCCTCGGGGAAGCGGTCGTCAGGGCGGGCGCGGCTGGTGTCGTACAGGGACAGCCGGCGGCCGTCCGGGCCGACGAGATTGACCGCCCGCTTGGTGCCGGCCGGCTGGGGCAGTGCGGTGAGGGCGATGCCGTGCTCGCGGTGCAGGGCGCGCACGAGGTCGCCCTCGGGGTCGTCGCCGAGCAGGTCGAGGTGGTGGGTGCGCAGCCCGAGCCCGGCCAGTCCGAGCGCGACGAAGTCGCCGGTCTGCCCGGCGCGGGTGCGGATACCCGAGTCGATCATGTAGCTGTCGGCGTACGGCAGGGGCAGCTCGGGGACCGGGATGATCGTGTCCACACCGGCACCGCCCAGCACCAGCACGTCGGTCGTGTCCGTTCGCCCGGTCATCCCGCGTCCTCCCCCTCCGCGCGCCCCTTCGGGGCGCCCCCCGATGGCACGATGGCGCCACGCCGGAGCTTCATGATCTCCGGCATGACGCCACCGTACGCGATGCCACTGACAGTGGCGCCGAGCCGCTACTTCGACAGCTCGGACAGTTCCTGGTCGGTGTTCCTCGCCACCCGGCGGCGGACGCCGAACCAGCCGGCGACCAGCATGACGGCGATCACCGGGATGAGGAGCAGGGTCTTGCGGCCGACCTCGGCGTCGTTCCACATCATGCCGAGGCAGACCAGCAGGAAGACGACGGTGGCGACCTCCGTGACCGGGCTGAACTTCAGCTGGAAGTGCGGCCGGGTCACCAGGCCCGCGCGGGCGCGGCGGACGAAGATCAGGTGGCAGAGCATGATGATCACCCAGGTGCTGATGATGCCGAGCGAGGCGACGTTCAGCACGATCTCGAAGGCCTGGCTGGGCATCAGGTAGTTCAGGCCGACACCGAGCACACAGACCGCGCAGGTCAGCAGGATGCCGCCGTAGGGCACCTGGCTGCGGTTCATGCGTGCGGTGAACTTCGGCGCCGAGC
Source organism: Streptomyces sp. NPDC029138 (assembly GCF_055564375.1). NCBI lineage: Bacteria > Bacillati > Actinomycetota > Actinomycetes > Kitasatosporales > Streptomycetaceae > Streptomyces > Streptomyces sp. NPDC029138. The sequence goes on along the minus strand of NZ_JBVHWM010000039.1, from coordinate 37,427 downwards.
CGGCCATGGCCATCGAGCGCAGGATGCGGCCGGTGGAGTACAGGCCGGAGTTGAGCGAGGACATGGCGGCGGTCAGCACGACCAGGTTCATCACGTCACCGGCCGCCGGGACGCCGATCTTGGAGAGCACGGTCACGAACGGGCTCTGGTCGGCGGAGTACACCGAGCCGGGCAGCAGCAGGGCGAGCAGCACGACCGAGCCGACGTAGAACAGGCCCACGCGCCACATGATCGAGTTCACCGCGCGCGGGACGACCTTCTCCGGCTCGGCGGTCTCGCCTGCGGCCACACCGACCAGTTCCAGGGCGGCGTACGCGAAGATCACGCCCTGCATGACCAGGACGACCGGCATCAGGCCGTGCGGGAAGACGCCGCCGTTGTCGGTGATGACACCGAGGCCCGGCTTGCTGCCGCCGACGTCGTGCTGGGTCGCCAGCAGGAAGATGCCGATCAGCATGAAGCCGACGAGGGTGGCTACCTTGATGATCGCGAACCAGAACTCCATCTCGCCGAAGATCTTCACCGAGATCAGGTTCACGGCGAGGACGACCGCGAGGGCGATCAGCGCCAGCACCCACTGCGGGATGGACGTGAACATGCTCCAGTAGTGCGTGTACAGCGCGATCGCGGTGATGTCGGCGATGCCGGTGGTCGACCAGTTCAGGAAGTACATCCAGCCGGCGACATAGGCGCCCTTCTCGCCGAGGAACTCGCGCGCGTACGACACGAACGAGCCCGAGGACGGCCGGTACAGGACCAGCTCGCCCAGGGCCCGGACGACGAAGAACGCGAAGACACCGCAGACCAGATAGGCCAGGGCGAGCGCCGGGCCCGCGTTGTGCAGGCGTCCGCCGGCGCCCAGGAAGAGGCCGGTGCCTATGGCGCCGCCGATGGCGATCATGTTGACGTGGCGGGCCTTGAGGTCCTTGCTGTAACCGGCGTCGCCCGCGTCCGCGGGCGTCTGGGCCACCTGGGGGTGGGTGGTGGCCTGTGCCGATTCCACGGCTTCCTTGCTCACGGGTGGTTCCACTTCCTGATGCGCCCGGACCTCATGGGCCCGGGGTTCGTGCAGGTCTTGGCCCGCACCACCCTTGTGTCGCGGCACAGACCAAGGCAGCAGCTTCCCAGAGAGACCGCCCGGTATGCGGTGGTCCACCTCACAGAGCGGCTCTTCTCACACGGTCGTCACGGGCTCGCCCCGGGTTTCACACCATTGGTGAGACAGCGATACTGCTGCACATGACGACCGACACCGGGGAGCCCACCCTGACGATCGACGAGCTGGCCGCGCGGGCGGGCGTCACGGTGCGCACGGTCCGCTTCTACGGCACCAAGGGCCTGCTGCCACCGCCGGTGATCGGTCCGCGCCGGGTGGGCCACTACGGCAGGGAGCACCTGGCCCGGCTCCAGCTGATCGAGGAGATGCAGCAGCAGGGAATGACCCTCGCCGCGATCGAACGGCATCTGCGGCAGCTGCCGGCCGACCTCGGCCCGCACGATCTGGCGATCCACCGGGCGGTGGTCGCCTCCTGGGCGCCGGACACCGTCGAGACCGTGTCCCGCGCGGAGCTGGAGCGGCGCGCGGGACGCCGGCTGGCCGAGGAGGACGTTGACCGGCTGGCCGCGATGAACGTGGTGACGCGGGACGGGGAGTCCTTCCGCGTGGACTGCGGCCTGCTGCGGCTCGCGGTGCAGCTCCTCGACGTACCACTGTCGCAGGAGACCATCCTGGCCGCCCGGACCGTCCTGACCGACCACGCGCGCGCGGCGGCGCACGAGCTGTCGGACCTGCTGCGGGAGGCCGTGGCCGAACGCGACACGCGGGACGTGAAGTCGCTGTCGGCCCATATGCACCCGCTCGTGGTGCAGGCGCTGCTCACCACCTTCCAGCGGTCACTCAAGGAGGAGCTGCGCCAGTGGCTGGACGGCGCGGCGGGCCGGGAGACCGCCTCCGGGGGCGCGGCGGCCCCAGGAGCGGAGTCCCGGGGCACGCCGTCCGGCTGAGGCGCGTCAGCGGGCGTCGGTGAACGTCTCGCCGTTCTCGGCCTTCGCCACGAGCAGCGCGGGCGGGGTGAACCGCTCGCCGTACCGCTCGGCCAGCTCGCGCGCGCGGGCGACGAATCCGGGCAGGCCCCCTTCGTAACCGTTGATGTACTGGAGCACACCACCGGTCCAGCCGGGGAAGCCGATGCCGAGGACCGAGCCGATGTTGGCGTCGGCGACGGACGTCAGGACGCCCTCCTCCAGGAGGCGCACGGTGTCGAGCGCCTCGGCGAAGAGCATGCGCTCCTGCATGTCCCGGAACGGGATCTCGTGTCCGGGCTCGGTGAAGTGCTCGCGCAGGCCCGGCCAGAGCCCGGCCCGCTTGCCGTCCTCGGTGTAGTCGTAGAAGCCGGCGCCGCCGCTGCGGCCGGTGCGGCCGAACTCGTCGACCATGCGGTCGATGACCGCCTCCGCCGGGTGCGCCGTCCAGGTGCCGCCGGACTCCTCCACGGCCCGCTTCGTCTCGCCCCGGATCTTGCGGGGCAGAGTGAGGGTCAGCTCGTCCATGAGGGACAGCACCTTGGCCGGGTAGCCGGCCTGGGCGGCGGCCTGCTCCACGGAGGCGGGCTCGACGCCCTCGCCGACCATGGCGACGCCCTCGTTGATGAAGTGGCCGATCACCCGGGAGGTGAAGAAGCCGCGCGAGTCGTTGACGACGATCGGCGTCTTGTTGATCTGCCGGACCAGGTCGAAGGCGCGCGCGAGGGCCTCCTCGCCGGTGCGCTCGCCCTTGATGATCTCGACCAGCGGCATCTTGTCGACCGGCGAGAAGAAGTGCAGTCCGATGAAGTCGGCCTGGCGCTGCACGCCCTCGGCGAGGGTGGTGATGGGCAGCGTGGAGGTGTTGGAGCACAGCAGCGCGTCGGGGGCGACGACCTGCTCGATCTCCTGGAACACCTTGTGCTTGAGGGCGGTGTCCTCGAACACGGCCTCGATGACCGCGTCACAGCCCGCGAGGTCGGCCGCCTCGGCGGTGGGGGTGATCCGGGCGAGCAGCGCGTCCGCCTTCTCCTGGCTGGTGCGGCCCTTGGCGACGGCCTTGGCGCACAGCTTCTCCGAGTAGCCCCTGCCCTTGACAGCCGCTTCCAGGGAGACGTCCTTGAGGACGACGTCGATGCCCGCGCGGGCGCACGCGTAGGCGATGCCCGCACCCATCATGCCCGCGCCGAGGACGGCCACCTTGCGGACCGGACGGGGCTCGACGCCCTTCGGGCGGTTGGCGCCGGAGTTGACCGCCTGGAGGTCGAAGAAGAAGGCCTGGATCATGTTCTTCGAGATCTGCCCGGCGGCGAGTTCCACGAAGTAGCGGGCCTCGATGACCTGGGCCGTCTCGAAGTCGACCTGGGAGCCCTCGACGGCGGCGGCGAGGATGTTCCGCGGCGCCGGGTAGGGGGCGCCGTTCGTCTGCTTGCGCAGGTTGGCCGGGAAGGCGGGCAGGTTGGCGGCGAACTTCGGGTTGGCCGGGGTGCCGCCGGGGATCTTGTAGCCCGGCCTGTCCCAGGGCTGCTGGGACTCGGGGTTCGCGTCGATGAAGGCCCGGGCCTTGGCGAGCAGTTCCTCGGGGGTGGCGGCGACCTCGTGGACGAGACCGTTCTCCTGGGCGCGCCGCGCGTTGTACTGCCGGCCCTGGAGGAGGACCTTCAGCAGGGCGTCCGCGATGCCCAGCAGCCGCACGGTACGCACGACTCCGCCGCCGCCGGGGAGCAGGCCGAGCGTGACCTCGGGGCAGCCGATCTTGGTGCCGGAGGTGTCGAGGGCGATCCGGTGGTGGCAGGCGAGGGCCAGTTCGAAACCGCCGCCGAGGGCCGCGCCGTTGATGGCGGCGACGACCGGCTTGCCGAGGGTCTCGATGCGGCGCAGGTTCCGCTTGATGGCGAGGCCGCCGTCGAACAGCTCCTGCGCCGTCTCGGGGGTGACCCGGATCAGGTCGCGCAGGTCGCCGCCCGCGAAGAAGGTCTTCTTCGCCGAGGTGAGGATGATGCCCCGGATGGAGTCCCGCTCGGCCTCCAGCCGGTCGGTGATCACGGCGAGGGAGTCGCGGAACGCCTGGTTCATGGTGTTCGCGGACTGGTTCGGGTCGTCCAGGACGAGGGTGACGACACCGGTGTCGTCCTGCTCCCAGCGGATGGTGGTGCTCTCGGTCATGACAGTCGTCTCCGTAGAAGTCTTCAGGGCGCTTGGTTCCGCGGGGAGTTCAGACGCGCTCGACGATGGTGGCGATGCCCATGCCGCCGCCGACGCAGAGCGTGGCGAGGCCGTAGCGCTTGTCCTGGCGCTCCAGTTCGTCGATGAGCGAGCCGAGGATCATGGCGCCGGTGGCGCCGAGCGGGTGGCCGAGGGCGATGGCTCCGCCGTTGACGTTGACCTTGTCCAGGCTGAGGCCCATGTCCTTCACGAAGCGCAGCACGACCGCGGCGAACGCCTCGTTGATCTCGACCAGGTCGATGTCGTCGATGGTGAGGCCGGCCTTCGCCAGGGCCTTGCGGGTGGCGGGGGCGGGGCCGGTGAGCATGATGGTCGGCTCGGAGCCGGAGACGGCAGCGGCGACGATCCGCGCGCGCGGGGTGAGGCCGTACCGCTCGCCGACCTCCTTGGAGCCGATCGCGACGAGCGAGGCGCCGTCCACGATGCCGGAGGAGTTGCCGGCGTGGTGGACGTGGTCGATCTTCTCCACCCAGTGGTACTTCTGAAGGGCCACGGCGTCGAAGCCGCCCAGGTCGCCGATGTCCGCGAAGGACGGCTTCAGCTTGGCGAGGGAGTCGGCGGTGGTGCCGGGGCGCATGTGCTCGTCGTGATCGAGGACGACCAGGCCGTTGCGGTCCTTGACGGGGACCACGGACTTCTCGAAGCGGCCCTCCTTCCAGGCGGTGGCGGCGCGCTCCTGGGACAGGGCCGCGTACTCGTCGACGTCCCGGCGGGAGAAGCCCTCGATGGTGGCGATGAGGTCGGCGCCGATGCCCTGCGGCACGAAGTTGACGGCGAGGTTGGTCATGGGGTCGTTGAACCAGGCGCCGCCGTCCGAGGCCATCGGGACCCGGGACATGGACTCGACACCGCCCGCGAGGACGAGGTCCTCCCAGCCCGCGCGGACCTTCGCTGCGGCCAGGTTGACGGCCTCCAGGCCGGAGGCACAGAAGCGGTTCTCCTGCACGCCCGCGACCGTGTCCGGCAGTCCGGCGGCGACGGCGGCGATCCGGGCGATGTCGGAGCCCTGGTCGCCCACGGGGCCGACGACGCCGAGCACGATGTCGTCGATCGCGGCCGGGTCCAGGCCGGGGAAGCGGTCGCGGATCTCGTGGATGAGGCCGACGACCAGGTCGATGGGCTTCGTGCCGTGCAGGGCGCCGTTCGCCTTGCCGCGGCCGCGCGGGGTGCGGATCGCGTCGTACACGTACGCTTCGGTGCTCACTGGTGTGCCTTTCGGGAGGGTGGGCCGAGCGGGGTGGGCGGGGTCAGCCGCCGTCGGTGACCAGGTCGTCGGGGTCGTCGGTCGGGCGTGCCGGTATGCCCCAGTCCCGGGCGACCGCCGCCGTGTCCGCGCCGGGCCGGGCGGGGCCGGTGCGGACGGCGGTGGGGGTCGCGGAGAAGCGGGGAGCCGGGGCGGGCTGGGTGATGCCGCCGTGGTCGGTGAAGGTGCCGCGCGCGGCCAGGTGCGGGTGGGCCGGGGCCTCACGCAGACTCAGCACGGGCGCCACACAGGCGTCGGAGTCCGCGAAGACGGCCGTCCACTCGGCCCGGGTGCGGGACTTGAAGGCGGCGGCGATCCGTTCGCGCAGTTCGCCCCAGCGGGTCCAGTCCTTGCGGGCCGACTCGAGGTCGTCCAGGCCGAGCAGCCGCAGGAACTCCGCGTAGAACTTGCCCTCCAGGGCGCCCACCGCCATGTACCCGCCGTCGGCGGTCTCGTAGGTGCCGTAGTACGGGCAGCCGCCGTCCAGGAGGTTGGCGGCGCGGCGGTCCTGCCAGCCGCCGGCGGCGAGCATGCCGTGGATCATCGCGGAGAGGTGGGCCGTGCCGTCCACGATGGCCGCGTCGACGACCTGGCCGGTGCCGGTCGCGCGCGCGTGGTGCAGGGCGGCGAGGACGCCGACGACCAGGTAGAGGGAGCCGCCCGCGTAGTCCCCGAGGAGGTTGGCGGGCACGGCCGGGGGTTCGTCCGGGCGGCCGATCATGCCGAGGGTTCCGGTGAGCGCGATGTAGGCGATGTCGTGGCCGGCGCGGTGGGCGAGCGGGCCGTCCTGGCCCCAGCCGGTCATGCGGCCGTACACCAAGCGGGGGTTGCGGGCGTGGCAGTCCTCGGGGCCGATGCCGAGCCGCTCGGCGACGCCGGGGCGGTAGCCCTCGATGAGGATGTCGGCCCGCTCGGCGAGGTCCAGGACGCGCGCGGGGCCGTCCGGTGCCTTCAGGTCGACCACGATCGAGCGCTTGTTGCGGTTGGTGACGTCGTGGGCCGGGTCGATCGCGAGGCCCGGCCCGCCCGGACGGTCCACCCGGACCACGTCGGCGCCCAGGTCGGCCAGCAGCATGGCGGCGAACGGGCCCGGTCCGATGCCGGCCAGTTCGACCACGCGTACGCCGGAGAGCGGGCCGTCGCCCGGCGTCGGCGTCTCTGCCGTTGTCATCCGTCCAGCCCCCAAGCGTGTGTGACACAACTGATGTAACACCGGTGATGCTAAGAACGCGTTCCACCGGACACAAGACCTCAACGAGCAAGCGCTTAGCCAAGTGCCCGCCGGGCCGATGATCACCCGGGAGAGTGACCGGCGCTCGGCCGGGTCCCCCGGAGCCACGGGCGCCCGGGACCCGTCACCCGGCTCGGGCGGCGGGGTCCACCACGTGGGCCGGGGGCGGTTTCTCCCACTTCCTCACGGCATTCCTGGCTACGGCCACCGCTGCCTCCGGGCTGGTCGTCGGGCTCCGCACTCCTCACGCTAGCCTCGGCCACCGACAGCGGCGCGGGCTGCGCGACGGGCCGCACGGACCAAGGGGTGTCATGAGCAGGATGAGCAGGACGGACCGGCCGTACGACCTCGTGCTCTTCGGAGCCACGGGCTTCGTCGGCGCGCTCACGGCCCACTACCTCGCCGCGCACGCGCCGCGGGACCTGCGCTGGGCGATCGCCGGCCGCGACGAACGGCGGCTGGAGCGGCTGCGCGAGGATCTGCCCGGAGGCCCGGACGTCGGGGTGCTGCGGGCCGACGTGGCCGAACCTTCCACCCTGCGCGCCCTCGCCGAGCACGCGCGCGTGGTCGCCACGACCGTGGGACCGTACGTACTGCACGGCGAGGAACTCGTCGCGGCCTGCGCCGACACCGGCACCGACTACCTGGACCTCACCGGCGAGCCCGAGTTCGTGGACCTGATGTACGTCCGGCACGACGCACGCGCGCGGGAGACCGGCGCGCGCCTGGTGCACGCCTGCGGTTTCGACTCCGTGCCGCACGACCTGGGCGCGTACTTCACGGTCCGGCAGCTCCCCGAGGGCGTGCCGCTGACCGTGGACGGCTATGTGACCGCCGACGCGGCCTTCTCCGGCGGCACGCTCGCCTCGGCGCTGAACCAGATGGCCCGTGGACGGCGGATGCTGGCCGCCGCGCGCGAGCGGGCCCGGCACGAGCCACGGCTGCCGGGCCGCCGGGTGACGGCGCCGGCGGGCCCGCCGAGGTACGCGGCGGAGGTCGGCGCGTGGGCGCTGCCGCTGCCCACCATCGACCCTCAGATCGTGCGTCGTTCGGCGCGGGCGCTGGAGCGGTACGGCCCGGACTTCCGCTACCGGCACTACGCGGCCGTGCGGCACCTGCCGGTCGCCCTCGGCGGGATCGCCGCCGTCGGCGCGGTGACGGCCGCGGCGCAGCTGCCGCCGGCCCGGCGCTGGCTGTCGGACCGGCTCAGGCCGGGCGACGGGCCGAGCGCTGAGAAGCGGGCGAAGAGCTGGTTCTCGGTGCGGTTCGTCGGCGAGGGCGGTGGCCGGCGCGTGTTCACCGAGGTCGCGGGCGGCGACCCCGGGTACGACGAGACGGCGAAGATGTTCGCCGAGGCGGCCCTGTGCCTGGTCTTCGACGAGCTGCCCCCGACGGCCGGTCAGGTCACCACGGTCCAGGCGATGGGCGACGCCCTGACCGAGCGGCTCCGCGCGGCGGGGATCACCTTCCGGGTGGCGGCGGAACGCTAGCGGCAGCCGCCGGTCGCCACCGCGGCCCTGGGCTCCGCAGCAGGGCCGCGTACCTCACCGGGACGATGAAGGCTCGTGCCGGACGGGGCCGAGGAGGCGGAACAGTCGTGAAGTTCGTGCGCGAAGTGACCGTGGACGACGGCGCGAGGGCGTGAGTCCGGGCGGGTGAGCTGGAGCGCGTCCTGCGGTACTGGGGTGGCAATCCGCGTCACGCCCTCGAACCCGGCGACGGTTCGCCCGTCCACGACTGGGAGTGTCAGGAGGTCGGCGCCTGGCGCGTCGAGTCCTGACCGCCGCCGGCCAGGCCCTGTGCCGCCTCCCGCAGCGCCCGTCGGCACAGGGCGTCCGCGCGGCGGGTGGTCTCCGGCAGCCGGTACCGGGGGGTCAGCGCGAGGGCGTGCGCCACGGCGTTGTCGAGGCTCACCCGGTGGCCGACCGAGACGAACACCGGCTTGACGCCGTCCCGGGTGCGCAGGGCCCGCCCGACCTCCTCCGTCCCGGCGAGCAGGGGTGCCGAACCGCCCCGGGCCGGCTGCGGGTCGTCGTACGTGAAGGTGAACGGGTTCTTGGCGACCCCGACCGTCGGCAGGTCCGTGAGCACGCCCAGGTGGCTCGCCAGGCCGAAGCGGCGCGGGTGGGCCAGGCCGTAGCCGTCGCACACGACCAGGCCGGGCGGGCACGGCAGCCGGTCCAGGGCGGCGCGGACGGTGGGGATCTCGCGGAAGGCCAGGAGCCCGGGCACGTACGGGAAGGAGACCCGGCCGACGGCCGTCGCCTCCGCGACCACGTCCAGGGTGGCGGCGTCGAGCACGACGGCCGCCGCCGCGACCAGGTCCAGGTCGTCGTCGTAGGCGACGTCGACCCCCGTGACACGGCCCGTCCCGGGCGGCGGTCCGGGCTCGTCCAGCACCACCCGCCCGCGCAGCTCGTCCTGTACTGCGCGGGCCTCGTCCTCGGTCGCGGGCCAGCCCGCGGGTACGCCGACGATCGTCATGCCGGGTGACTGTACGGTCCCGCCGGGGGCCGCCGGCCGGGCGGGGTAGGCTGGCGATCATGTTCGTGCTGGAGCTGACCTACACCGCGCCGCTCGATGCCGTGGACGCCGTGCTGCCGGACCATGTGGCCTGGCTGGATGAGCAGTACGAGAAGGGCCTCTTCCTGGCCTCGGGACGCAAGAACCCCCGCGACGGCGGGGTGATCCTCGCTGTCGCGGGGGACCGCGCCCGCATCGACGAGATCGTCGCGAGCGACCCGTTCACCGTCGCCGGTGTGTGCGCCTACCGCGTCACGGAGTTCATCGCCACGAAGACGGCCCCGGAGCTGGCGCGCCACCGGCAGACTCTCGACTGACGTCGGTCTGTCGACCTCCTCGGGCGTCGGGCCTTGCCGGCCGTCAGCCCTTCTTGGCGTTCAGCGCGCGCTGTAGTTCGTCCTTGTTCATGTGCGAACGGCCTTCGATGCCGCGCTGCCTCGCCTCGTTGTACAGCTGGTCGCGGGTCGGGCCGTGCGAGCCGACCCGGTTGCCCGACCGCTGACCGCCGCGCTTGCTGGACGACATGTCCTGCGTCGAGCTGCGGCTGGCGGTCTTGGACTCGCCGGAGCGGGCGCGTTCCTTGTTCACCGTCCGCGCGGCGATCTCCTTGGCGCGCCCGGTGCTCTCGCCCCGGTCCTGCGCGCTCTTCTTGATGTGCTCGTACTGACGCTCACGCTTGGGGCTGGAACCGGCTGGCATGATCGCTCCCTTCCTTTGCGGCGGGGAACGAGTACCCGCGTTCAGCCGCGCTTACCTCACCGGCCTGGCCGTGCCTCACCGTTCGAGCCGCGCCACCCGCCCCTGCTCGCCTGCCGCCCAGCAGCTCAGGTCGGGGGTGCAGGCGACGGTGTCGTACGAGCCGGTGTCGATCGTCCGCCAGCTGCGACCGCCGTCGGTGGTCAGGTCGGTGCCGGTCGGGCCGACGGCCAGGGCGGCGGTGCGGCTGTGCGGGAGCCAGGCGGCTCCGGAGCGGTACGCGGGCGGCGGGGTGGTGGCGGGCCGCCAGGTGCGGCCGCCGTCGGCGGTGACCGCGACGGCCTGCGGCGAGGACTGGTCGGGGCGGTAGTCGCCGCCGACCGCGAGGCCGTGGGTGCGGTCGCGGAAGGCCAGCGCGAAGACGCCCCTGGCCGGATCGCCCGCGGGGACCGGCGTGTCGGCGGCCGTCCAGGTGAGCCCGCGGTCGGCGGAGTGCAGCACGCGCGCGTGGGCGCCGCCGCCGGTGGCCAGCCAGACGTCCTTGGGGCCGGCGGTGACGAGGCACTGGCCGCTCGCGGCGAAGCCCGCCTCGCCGTCCAGCGCCGGAGGCATGCCGTCCGTCGGCAGCACGTGCCAGGAGTGTCCGCCGTCGTCGGTGGACAGGACGCGGAACTTCCCGTCCACCGGGTCGCTCAGGGCGAGGCCGTGGCGGCGGTCGAAGAAGTCGAGGCAGTCGTAGAAGGCCTTCGGGTCGGTGTTGCGGAAGGACTCCGTCCAGGTCGTACCGCCGTCGTCGGTGCGGTAGACGCGGGAGGCCTCGCCCACACCGATGGCGAGCACCACCGCGCGCCGGGCGTCGAACGCCGTCACGTCCCGGAACTGGAGATCGGCCGCCCCCGGCGGAGAGACGTTCCGCCAGCTCGCGCCGCCGTCCGTGGTCCGCAGCACCGTGCCCTCGGTGCCGGCCAGCCAGGCGGTGCGCCGGTCGACGGCGGCGAGGCCACGGAAGCGGATGCGCGGTGTGCCGGGGTCCTTGGCCGCCCAACGCACGCTTCCCGCGCCGGGGTTCTTCGCCGTCCCGTGTCCGCCTCCCGTGCCCGCGTCCATCGCCGCTCGGTTCACTTGTCCGGTGCCGGGACCCGGCTGCCCCGCGCTCGCCCGGCCGGTGGTGCCCTGTGCGAGCGGACGGGCCTCGGCGGCCGGGACCGTCAGGGCGGCCAGCGCCGCCCCGCACGCCACTCCCGCCGCCACCAGCCGGCTCGCCGGTCCCCCGCGTCGCATGCTCCCCAAGCGCCTCATGGCGGGCGAAGCTAGCCCCACTCCCCCGGCCCCGTCCAGAGGGCCTGCCGTGCGGAGCGCGTCGGCGACGAGCGGGAACGGCCGTGTGTTCCCCATGCATGAACGCGGTGACCGAGGTCACTCGTTCCGCGTGTGCACGCATCGGCCGTTTCCGTCGTCTCTTCCAGTGCCGGGTGCCGCACACCCGGGCGCAGTCCAGCCGTCACGAGGGAGCAAGGCGTTGTCCACCGTCATCGAGCAGCCCGTAGAGGCCCGTCTCGTCGCCGCCGCACCGCGCATGCCGAGCATTCCCGCCACGCTGCGCTACGACCGTCGCGACCCGTTCGCCGTCCGCATGACGTTCCCGGCGCCGGCCACCCTGGAGGGCGTCGAGGTGTGCTGGACCTTCTCCAGGGAACTGCTCACGGCTGGTCTACAGGGCCCCGAGGGGCACGGCGACGTCCGTGTGCGGCCGTACGGGTACGACCGCACGGTGCTGGAGTTCCACGCCCCGGAGGGCACCGCGATCGTGCATGTGCGCTCGGGCGAGATCCGGCGGTTCCTGGAGGCGACCAGCGACCTGGTCCCCGTCGGCCTGGAACACCTCCAGCTCGACCTGGACCACGACCTGGCCGAGCTGATGCGGGACGCCTGCTGAGCGCCACGCGATGAACGCCTGCTGAGCGCCACGCGATGAACGCCACGCGCGCGTGGGGCGCCGCGGCGTAATCTCGTTGACAGCTCTCCCACCCCCTCGTACGGTGTACAGCGGTTCTGTTGCCGTCGATTGGAGAAGGACGTTGCTCGTCTGAGGTCCTGAGGCACCGCGTCGCACCGGTGAGGTGTGCGCGGCGTACGACCTCGGCGTCCGAGCCGTCCCCCGGCACAGGCCTTTTCTCGTGGCCTCCTCAGTGCCCAGACCTTTCGGTTTCCGCCTCGCGGTGTCTCGACACGCGTCCACCCGAACGCACCCATCCCTCGCGAGGCGCCCACATGTCTGCTTCCCTCACCTGTACCGCCCTGTCCTTCGCCTGGCCCGACGGCACCGCCGTCTTCGACGACCTGGACATCGCCTTCGGACCCGGCAGGACCGGGCTCGTCGGCGTCAACGGATCGGGCAAGTCCACCCTGCTCAAGCTGCTGGCCGGGGAACTCCCCCCGGCCGACGGCATCGTCAAGGCGGCCGGTGAGATCGGCTACCTCCCGCAGAACGTCACGCTCGACACCGCGCTCCGCGTCGACCAGGCCCTCGGCATCGCCGGCCGACGGGCCGCCCTGCACGCCATCGAGGCGGGCGACGCCGCCGAGGAGCACTTCGAGACCGTCGGCGACGACTGGGACGTCGAGGAGCGCGCCCTGGTCACCCTCGGCGAACTCGGACTAGGCCACATCGGCCTGGACCGGACCGTCGGCGAGGTGTCCGGGGGCGAGTCGGTGCTGCTGCGGCTCGCCGCGCTGCTGCTGCGCCGCCCCGACATCCTGCTGCTGGACGAGCCCACCAACAACCTCGACCTGTACGCGCGCCGACGGCTGTACCAGGCCGTCGCCTCCTGGCCCGGCGTGCTGGTGGTGGTCAGCCACGACCGGGAACTGCTTGATCTGGTCGACCAGATCGCGGAGCTGCGCTCCGGTGAGGTCGCCTGGTTCGGCGGCAACTTCTCGGCCTATGAGGAGGCCCTGGCCGTCGAGCAGGAGGCGGCCGAGCGGATGCTGCGCGTCGCCGAGGCCGATGTGCGCAAGCAGAAGCGCGAACTGGCCGACGCCCAGGTCAAACTGGCCCGCCGCAAGCGGTACGGGCAGAAGATGTACGAACAGAAACGCGAGCCGAAGATCGTCATGGGGGCCCGCAAACGCGCCGCCCAGGAGTCGGCGGGCAAGCACCGCGTCATGCACGAGGAGCGGCTCGCCGAGGCCAGGGAACGGCTCGACGAGGCGGTGGAGGCCGTACGGGACGACGACGATATCCGTATCGACCTGCCGTACACGGCCGTACCGCCCGGCCGGCAGGTGCTCACCCTGGAGAAGCTGGAAACGGCCTACCACGCGCGCGTGCCGGGCATCCTCGATCTGCGCGGCCCGGAGCGGATCGCGCTCGTCGGCCGCAACGGCGCCGGCAAGACGACGCTGCTGCGGACCGTCGCGGGGGAGCTGGCGCCGGTGTCGGGCACGGCGACGGCCCATGTCCCGCTGCGGTTCCTGCCCCAGCGGCTGAACGTGCTGGACGACGACCTGTCGGTCGCCGAGAACGTCGCCCGGTTCGCCCCGGGCGCCACCAACAACCGGATCCGGGCCCGGCTCGCCCGCTTCCTGTTCCGGGGCGGGCGGGCCGACCAGAAGGCGGCCACCCTGTCGGGCGGTGAGCGTTTCCGGGCGGCCCTGGCCGCGCTGATGCTCGCCGAGCCCGCGCCCCAACTCCTGCTGCTGGACGAGCCGACCAACAATCTCGACATCGCCAGCGTCCGGCAGCTGACCACGGCCCTGGAGTCGTACGAGGGCGCGCTGATCGTCGCCAGCCACGATCTGCCGTTCCTGGAGTCGATCGGGATCACGCGGTGGCTGCTGATGGAGGGAGGGGAGCTGACGGAGACGACGCCCGAGGCGCTCGGGGATCCAGCCTGACCGGCCGGCGAGGGCCCGTCCGGCCGGCCCGGCTGGTTCGCGTGAGCGGCGCGCCGGGCACCGGGGGTTTGGCCCTGACCGGAGCGCCCTGCATGATGTCGGACCGGCGCCGTGTGAGCGGCGCCGGACACCGCACCACCGCACCGACGATTCGAAAGGCCCCTCGTGCCCAGCAAGAAGGCCCTCGTCCGCCGCCCCAGCCCCCGCCTCGCCGACGGCCTGGTCACGCACGTCCAGCGGGAGAAGGTCGACGTCGGGCTCGCCGGCGAGCAGTGGGAGGCCTACGTCGAGGCCCTCCGCGCGCACGGCTGGGAGACCATCGAGGTCGAACCGGCCGACGACTGCCCGGACTCGGTGTTCGTCGAGGACACCGTCGTCATGTACAAGAACGTGGCGTTGATCACCCGGCCGGGCGCCCAGTCCCGGCGGGCGGAGACCGCCGGTGTCGAGGAGGCGGTGGCCCGCCTCGGCTGCTCGGTGAACTGGATATGGGAGCCGGGCACACTGGACGGCGGTGACGTCCTGAAGGTCGGCGACACCGTGTACGTCGGCCGCGGCGGACGGACCAACGCGGCCGGCGTGCAGCAGCTGCGGGCGGCGTTCGAGCCGTTGGGCGCCCGCGTGGTGGCCGTACCCGTGAGCAAGGTGCTGCACCTGAAGTCGGCGGTGACCGCGCTGCCCGACGGCACGGTGATCGGGCACATCCCGAAGATCGACCGGCCGTCGCTGTTCCCGGGCTTCCTGTCGGTGCCGGAGGAGTCCGGGGCGCACGTGGTGCTGCTCGGCGGCGGCAAGCTGCTGATGGCGGCGAGCGCCCCGAAGACCGCGGAGCTGCTGACCGATCTGGGCCACGACGTGGTGACGGTCGACATCGGCGAGTTCGAGAAGCTGGAGGGCTGTGTGACCTGCCTCTCGGTGCGCCTGCGGGAGCTGTACTCCTGACCGCGTGATCCCGTCACCCGGCAGCCCCGGGACCTGCGGGTCCCGGGGCTGTCCGGCATACCGCGCACGGCCGGTCGGCGGGGTCTGATCAGCGGATCTTTACGGTCGCCTTAGCCTACGGCTTCGTAACCTACGGGTTCGTAGCCTACGATCACGTAGGTTTCCCGGCACCGCTCGCCGGACCGTCCCCTTTCTCCCCCCGTTGTTCGCCGTCCCCCTGGAGTTCCTATGACGATCACCTCCCCCCACCTCGGCAGCCCGTCCGTCTGGACCGACGCGCGGCTGCTGTACGCACTGGAGGAAGTGGTCGAGCAAGAGCTGAACCGGCATCTGAAGGTCGCCAAGGACTGGATGCCGCACGAGTACGTGCCGTGGAGCGACGGCCGGAACTTCCCGGGCCTGTTCGAGGACGGGGAGGCCTGGGGCAAGGACCAGTCCCAGGTGACGGAGATCGGCCGGATCGCCCTGGTGGTGAACCTGCTGACCGAGGACAACCTGCCGAGCTACCACCACGAGATCGCCTCGCTCTTCGGCCGCGACGGCGCCTGGGGCACCTGGGTGCACCGCTGGACGGCCGAGGAGGGCCGGCACGGCATCGTGATGCGGGACTATCTGCTGACCTCGCGCGCGGTGGACCCGGACAAGCTGGAACGTTTCCGTATGGCGCACATGAGCGAGGGCTTCGAGTCCGACAACCGGCACTCGATGCTGCACTCGGTGGCCTACGTCGCCTTCCAGGAGCTGGCCACGCGGATCTCCCACCGCAACACCGGCCACCAGTCCGGGGACCCGGTCTGCGACCGCATGCTGGCCCGCATCGCGACCGACGAGAACCTGCACATGGTCTTCTACCGCAACCTGCTGAAGGCCGCGTTCGAGCTGGCGCCCGACCTGACCATGCAGGCGGTCCGGGACGTCGTCGTGAACTTCCGGATGCCCGGTCACGGCATCCCCGGCTTCGAGCGGGCCGCCGCGCAGATGGCGATCGGCGAGGTGTACAACCTGCGCATCCACCACGACGACGTGCTTCAGCCGGTGCTGCGCTTCCTGAAGGTCCTGGAGATCGACGGCCTCGGCCCCGAGGGGCGCCAGGCGCAGGAGGAACTCGGCCTGTTCCTGGGCGAGCTGAACGCGGAGGCCACGAAGTTCGACGAGAAGCTGGCCGCGCGGAAGGCCCGGATGGCGGCACGCGCGGCAGGCTGACGCCCCGCGCGCGGGCCTCTTCCAGGGCCGGGGGCGGCCCCCGCGCGCGGGCCCCTTCCGGGGCCGGGGTCGCGGGCGGCGTGCGGTTTCGGGGACCTCAGCGGGCGGTGCGGCGGAGGGCGAGGCGCTCCTTCTCCGACAGGCCGCCCCAGACGCCGAACCGCTCGTCGTTGGCCAGCGCGTAGTCCAGACAGGCCGGGCGCAGCTCGCACATGGCGCAGATGCGCTTCGCCTCGCGCACCGAGCTGCCGGGCTCGGGGAAGAAGAAGTCCGGCCCGGTCTGCGCGCACAGCGCCTGCGCCTGCCAGGTGTCGTCGGCCGGGGTGATGGTTTCGATGTGCATGGCCAGAAGCCTGCCCCACGTCGAAAAACGTTCGATCAACGCCGGCGAAACGGCGTGCTCGGGGCCCCCGGCCGCCCCGATGATGCTCCCTGCGACCCGACGCGCGCACGGCGGCGCGCCCATCCGGGGGAAAACCGGGAGAACGCGCGCCGTCACGCTCGGTGAGAGTGGGGCGGTCCCGGCGCGCCGCGGTGATCCGGCGGCGATTGTCAGTGGGCGGTGCCAGACTCGGCAGTGCACAGGACGGGACCCCTTTCGAGGAGGGCCGAGATGCTCACCACCCGTTTCGTCAACGGCGCGCCCAACTGGATCGACGTCGGCAGTCCCGACATCGACGGCGCCGCCTCCTTCTACGGCGCTCTGTTCGGCTGGCGATTCCAGTCGGCGGGACCGGACGCCGGCGGTTACGGCTTCTTCCAGCTGGACGGGAAGACCGTCGCGGGTGGCATGCGGACCGGCCCGGACCAGGGGCCTCCGGCCTGGACGGTGTACTTCCGGAGCGAGGACGCCCAGGCGACCGCCAAGGCGGCCGAAGAGGCCCATGGCAGCGTGCTGTTCCGGCCGATGGACGTGATGGGTCAGGGCCACATGGCGATCCTCGCCGACCGGGCGGGCGTGCCGTTCGGCATCTGGCAGCCGGGCCGGACCAAGGGTGTGGAACTGGCGGGCGAGCCGGGCTCCCTGCGCTGGGTGGAGCTGTACACGCCGGACATCGCGGCGGCCGCCGCGTTCTACCGCCGGGTGCTGGGTCTGGAGACCTCCGCGCCGTTCCCGGGCGGGACGTACACATGCTTCAACCCGGACGGCGCCGGTGAGGACGCGATGTTCGGCGGGATGGTGCCGCTGGCCGACGATCCCACCGAGGCGGAGGCGGGGCCGTACTGGCTGCCCTACTTCGAGGTGGAGGACACCGACGCCGTGGTGGAACAGGCCCAGCGCCTGGGCGGGACGGTGCGGATGCCCGCGACGACCGTGGAGGGCGTGGGCCGCATGGCCAAGCTCGCCGATCCGTACGGGGTCCGCTTCGCGGTGATCAAGAGCGAGCCGGCGCGGGACTGAGCCTCTGTCGTGCGCCCGGCGGCCGACGGCGCCCAGAGCCGGGCGGCGGCCACAGCCGGGAGGCGGCCACAGCCGGGAGGCGGCCAGGGCTGGGCGGCGGCTAGGCGGAGGCGCGGCGTATCAGGGTGGTCGGCAGGATCACTCCCGACGGCGGTGCCTCCTGGACGCCGGCCGTCATGCCGGCAGCCTCCCGGGTGCCGGACAGACCGCGCAGCAGCAGGCGGGCCATCAGCCGCCCCATCTCCTCGATGTCCTGACGGACCGTCGTCAGCGGTGGGTCGGTCTGTTCGGTGACCGGCACCATGTCGTCGAAGCCGACCACGGCCACGTCCTCGGGCACGCGCCGGCCGCTCTCGCGCAGCACCCGCAGGGCGCCGAGCGCGGTGAGGTCGTTGGCGGCGAACACGGCGTCGACGTCCGGGCAGCGGTCGAGGAGTTCCCGCATGGCGCGTTCGCCGCCGGACGGGGTGAAGTCGCTCTCCACGACCAGCCGGGGATCGTGCCCGCCCAGGACGTCGGCCATGACGTCCCGGTAGCCGTCGAGCCGGTCCACCGCCGAGGTCTGGTCCAGCGCACCGGTGATGTGGGCGACGCGCCGGCGGCCGAGGTCCAGCAGATACCGGACGGCCGCGTGTGCCCCGCCCCGGTTGTCGCAGTCGACGTACGCCACGCCGGGGTCCGCCGACCGCGCGTCCTCGCCCCAGTCGGGGCGTCCGCCGAACACGGTGGGGACGCCGGCGTCCTGGATGAGGCCGGGCAGCGGGTCGTCCAGGTGCAGGGAGAAGACGAGCGCGCCGTCGACATGGCCGCCGGCGAGATAGCGGGCCACGCGCGCGTGGTCGGCGCGGCCCTCGGTGAGCAGCAGCACCAGCTGGTTGTCGTGCGCGGTCAGCTCCTTGCTGATGCCGCGCAGCTGGAGCGCGAAGAAGGGGTCGGCGAAGACCCGGGTCTCGGGCTCGGCGATGACGACCGCGACGGCGTCGTGCCGCCGGGTGACGAGGCTGCGCGCCGCCTGGTTGGGGACGTAGCCCAGCTCCTCCACGGCCCGCCGGACCCGCTCGGCCAGGGGCTCGCGGACCCCGTCGCCGCCGTTGACCACCCGCGACACGGTGGCCCGGGACACCCCGGCCCGCGCGGCCACGGCCTCCAGCGTGGGACGCGACACTGCCTCGGTCACTTCGGGACTCCTCATCGGCGGCTGGCGATCAGGATAGCCGCGGGAGGCGGGGCCGACCGGTGTCGGACGGTCCGGATCCGAGCGGCTCAAGTGCCGGACGGGAAGGGGCACCGAGCGGCTCAACTGCCGGAGGGGGCGGGGGTACCGGCGGGTCAGCCCGGTGGATCAACCGTCGACCGCTGTGATCAGTGGGGCGAGGACCCCCGCAAGGGCCCCGGCAGCCCTGTCAGGGTGACGGCTCGCGGCGGGCGCGGCTCGGCTGGACCCGTTTCGGTTCGCCGGGCATCTTCGGGTACTCCGGCGGATACGGCAGGTCGCCCAGGCCGTGGTCGTGCTCGTCCTGGCGGGCCAGTTCCAGCAGCGCTTCCAGGGAGTAGGCGTGGTCGTCCATGTCGGCGTGCACGTCACCGAGTTCGGCGAACCGGGCCGGCATGGTGGCGAGATCGAAGTCGCGGGGCTCGGCGACCCCGACCTCCTCCCAGCGCAGCGGCGCCGAGACGGGGGCGTGCGGGCGGGGACGGACGGAATACGCGGAGGCGATGGTGCGATCTCTCGCAGTCTGGTTGTAGTCGATGAAGATCCGGCGCCCGCGTTCCTCCTTCCACCACTTGATGGTCACCCGGTCCGGCATCCGGCGTTCCATCTCCCGGCCGACCGCGATCGCCGCGCGGCGCACCTGGGTGAAGGTCCAGCGCGGTTGGATGGGGACGAAGACGTGCAGACCCCGGCCGCCGGAGGTCTTCGGCCAGCCGCGCAGCCCGCCGAACTCGTCCAGCACGGCCCGCAGTTCCTGGGCGGCGCGGGCCGCGTCGGCGTAGTCGGTGCCGGGCTGCGGGTCGAGGTCGATGCGGAGTTCGTCGGGATGGTCGACGTCGGTCGCGCGGACCGGCCAGGGGTGGAAGGTGAGCGTGCCGTACTGGGCGGCCCACACCACGGCAGCCTCCTCGGTCGGGCACATCTCGTCGGCGCTGCGCCCGCTGGGGAAGGTGATGTGGGCGGTCGGGATCCAGCCGGGCATGCCCTTCGGGGCCCGCTTCTGGTAAAACCACTCGCCGCCGACGCCGTCCGGGTAGCGCTCCAGGGTGGTGGGGCGGTTGCGCAGGGCGCGCAGGATGCCGGGGCCGACGGCGGCGTAGTACCGGGCGAGGTCCAGCTTGGTGAAACCCCGCTCCGGGAAGAACACCTTGTCCGGGCTGGACAGCCGTACGGTCCGGCCGCCCACGTCCAGTTCCACCGCATCACCCATGCGGCCACGGTAGGCGCACCACGCACAGCTCGCATACCGGGCAAAGCCGTACGTATGTGAGCGGAAACCGATGTATGCGAGCAGAATCGGAATCATGGATCTGCCCGTCATGCCACCCGTGAAGCCGATGCTCGCCAAGTCGGTGGCGAAGATCCCGCCGGGGATGCACTACGAGGGGAAGTGGGACGGCTTTCGGTCGATCGTGTTCCGGGACGGCGCCGAGGTCGAGCTGGGCAGCCGTACGGGCAAGCCGCTGACCAGGTACTTTCCCGAGCTGGTCGAGGCGCTGAAGGAGCGGCTGCCCGAGCGGTGCGTGCTGGACGGGGAGATCGTGGTCGCGCGGAACGGCCGGCTGGACTTCGACGCGCTGACCGAGCGGATCCACCCGGCGGCCTCCCGGGTGCGGATGCTGGCCGAGAAGACCCCGGCCTCCTTCGTCGCCTTCGACCTGCTGGCCCTGGACGACCACGCCCTGCTCGACGTGCCGCTCACCGACCGCCGCGCCCTGCTGGACCGGGCCCTGGCCGGGGCGACGGCGCCGGTGCATGTGGCGCCGTCCACGACCGACATCGAGGTGGCCCGGCAGTGGTTCGAGCAGTTCGAGGGCGCCGGCCTCGACGGAGTCGTCGCCAAGCCGCTCACCCTGCACTACCTCCAGGACGAGCGGGCCATGTTCAAGATCAAGCACGAGCGCACGGCGGACGTCGTCGTCGCCGGGTACCGCTTCCACAAGAGCGGCCCGGTGGTGGGCTCGATGCTGCTGGGGCTGTACGACGAACACGGCCGGCTCCAGCACGTGGGCGTGTCGGCCGCGTTCTCCATGAAGAAGCGCGCGGAACTGGTCGAGGAACTGGAGCCGCTGCGCATGGACGACGTGTCCGGGCACCCGTGGGCCGCCTGGGCGGACGAGACCGCGCACGAGACGGCCCGGCTGCCGGGTGCGCCGAGCCGTTGGTCGGGCAAGAAGGACCTGTCCTGGGTGCCGCTGCGGCCGGAGCGGGTGGCCGAGGTGGCGTACGACCACATGGAGAACGGGCAGCGGTTCCGGCACACGGCCCGTTTCCGCCGCTGGCGCCCGGACCGTACGCCGGAGAGCTGCACGTACGCCCAGCTGGAGGAGCCTGTCCGGTACGACCTCGCGGAGATCCTCGGCGAGAAGGACGGCGGCTGAGCGGGCCGGCGCACGAGCACCGCCGCCAAGCCACGGCCACGGCCACGGCCACGGCCACGGCCACGGCCACGGCCACGGCCACGGCCACGGCTACGGCTACGGCTACGGCTGCATGATGACCTTCACCGCGCCGTCCTGCTTGCGCTGGAACATCTCGTACGCGTGCGGCGCGTCCGCCAGCGGCAGCCGGTGCGTGGCGAAGTCCTCGACGCCGAGGGGGTCCTCGTCCGTCAGGTAGGGCATGACCTGGTCGGTCCAGCGGCGGACGTTGGCCTGGCCCATGCGGAGCTGGATCTGCTTGTCGAAGAGGGTCAGCATCGGCATCGGGTCGGCCATGCCGCCGTAGACACCGCTGAGCGAGATCGTGCCGCCACGGCGGACCAGGTCGATCGCCATGTAGAGGGCGCCCAGCCGGTCGATGCTGAAACGTTCGGCGAGCGGGGCGCTGAGCTTGCGCGGCATGAGCGCGGTGGCCTGCTGGGCGAGCTTGGCTGCGGCGCTGCCGTGGGCCTCGGTGCCGACGGCGTCGATCACGGCGTCCGGCCCCCGGCCGCCGGTCTCGTCCTGGATCGCGTGGACCAGCGACTTCTCGTTGTCGAAGGCCCTGAGGTCGTACGTCTCCACCCCGCGCCGCTGCGCCCGGGCGAGCCGCTCGGGCACCAGATCCACGCCGAACACCCGCTCCGCGCCACGGGCCTTGGCGATCCGGCAGGCCATGTCGCCGATCGGGCCGAGGCCGAGGACGGCGAGGGTGCCGCCGGGCGGGACGGCCGCGTACTCGACCGCCTGCCAGGCGGTGGGCAGCACGTCGGAGAGGTAGAGGAACCGGTCGTCCGACGGGCCCTCCGGGACCTTGATCGGGCCGAACTGCGCCTGCGGGACGCGCAGGTACTCGGCCTGGCCGCCGGGTACGGCGCCGTACAGGCGGGTGTAGCCGAACAGGGCGGCGCCCATGCCCTCGCCGGTGACCTGCGTGGTCTCGCACTGGGTGGGCAGCCCGGTGTCGCACATGAAGCAGTGCCCGCAGGCGATCTGGAACGGCACCACGACCCGGTCACCGGGCCTCAGGTCCGGCACCTCGGAGCCGACCTCCTCCACGATGCCCATGGGTTCGTGGCCGAGGATGTCGCCCGGGGTCATGAACGGGGTGAGCACTTCGTACAGGTGCAGGTCGGATCCGCAGAGTCCGGTGGACGTGACGCGGATGACGGCGTCCGTGGGTTCCTCGATCCTCGGGTCGGGCACGTCCTCGACCCGGACGTCCCGCTTGCCCTGCCAGGTGACTGCCTTCATGGGGTCGCGCTCCCTTGGTCGCGTACGGCTGCGTCCCGTGTGTGCGGTGGCGCCCGGGTACCCCCCGCCTGCCGCCGTCGAACCCGAAGCGACCGGGTATGGCCAGTGATGACCGGATGAGCGCACAATCGGACCACGCGGACGGGGTGACGTGGGGTGGCGACGGTGGGCATGAGACGCAGGGCGCGCACGCGGCGCGCCGCACTGACGGCGACACTGCTGGCCGGCGCGCTGACGGCCGCCCTCGCGACGGGCTGCACCGGCGACGGCCGGAACGGCGACGACCGCACCCCGCGGCACACCCCGACACCGGCGCCGAGCCGATCGGCCGTGGCCGGCGCCCCGCTCGCCGTGAAGATCGACAATGTGCGCGCGGCCCGCCCGCAGACCGGGCTCGGCGCGGCGGACGTGGTCTACGTGGAGCAGGTGGAGGGCGGCCTGAGCCGGCTGCTGGCGGTGTACGCGACACGGCTGCCGAAGTCCGTCGGACCGGTGCGCAGCGCCCGCGAGTCCGACCTGGAACTGCTGCGCCAGTTCGCCATGCCGACGCTCGCCTACTCGGGTGCCCAGCGCGCGCTGCTGCCGCTGATCGACCGGGCGCCGCTGCGCGCGCGGTCACCCGACGAGGCCCCCGACGCCTACACCCGGGGCACCGGCAGGGCCGCCCCGCACAACCTCTATCTGCACCCCGCCGCGCTGCTGCCGGCCGCCCCGGGCGAGTCGGCGCTGACCACGGGGTTCCGTTACGGCCCGGCCCCCTCCGGCGGCACCCCCGTCTCCGCACGGACCGTGCGCTACCCGGCCGCCCGCCTCACCTTCACCTGGTCCGGGGAGCGCGGCGGCTGGCTGGTGGCGATGGACGGCAGCCCCACGGAGACGACCGACAGCGGCCGGCCGGCACCGCCGACGGTGGTCGTGCAGCACGTGAAGGTCCGCACCTCCCGCTACCACGACGTGCTCGGCAATCCCACGCCGTACACCGAGACGATCGGCTCCGGGCGGGCGGAGGTGCTGCGGGACGGCCGGTCCTTCGACGGCTTCTGGTCACGGCCGACGGCGACGGACGGTACGGCGTTCACGGCGGCGGACGGCGGCGAGCTGGACTTCGCGGCAGGCCAGGTGTGGGTGGTGTTCGTACCGGCGCCGTGAGGCGGCCGCTGCCTCGAGGGTCCGTACCGGCGCCGTGAGGCGGCCGGTGCCTCAAGGGTCCCTACCGGCGTCGTCAGCTCTGCGCGGCCAGTGGCTCGGCCGGGTTGCGCAACTCCTCGGCCGCGTCCGCGACCCGGCGGATCAGGTCGAAGAACACGGCCTGTTCCTCGGCGGACAGCGGGGCGAGGAACACCTGGTTCATCCGGGCGGTGCGCACGGTCAGCTTGCGGTGGGTGCGCAGGCCCTCGTCGGTGAGGCGGAGCAGGAAGCGCCGGCCGTCCTGCGGGTCGCGCACCTTGTGCAGCAGCCCCCGGCGGTCGAGCCGGCTGATGACCTCGGCGATGGTCGACCGGTCCAGGCCCACCCGCTCCCCCACGGTCCGCTGGTCGAGCCCGGGCTCGGCGACGAGCGCGTTCATGACCGCGAACTGCGGCGAGGTGATCTCCTCCGAGACCATCGTGTTCCACAGCAGGTAGTGCGCCTGCTGGAGCCGCCGGGCCAGGTGCCCGGGATGGGTGGCGAGGTCCACCGCGGCCATGTGCGCCCCCTGGGAGAATTCGTTGGTGTACTGAACGATACCTGGCGCCCGCCCCTCCTGTCTCGACCCGACGGTCGGACACTTCCGGGCTCTTGACGGCCACCGTCTCCGGTGGCAGCGTGAGCGGCACCTCGCTGAAATAGTCAGTGCCCTGACTATCAGCTCCTGATGAATCGGAGAGACGGAGCTTCACGGATGGACAAGGTGGTCGCCACGGCCGTGGAGGCGGTGGCCGATGTGCCGGACGGCGCCTCGCTCGCCGTCGGCGGGTTCGGGCTCAGCGGTGTGCCGAACGTGCTGATCCAGGCGCTGTACGAGCGCGGTGTCGGCCGGCTGAGCGTGGTGTCGAACAACTGCGGGGCGATGGAGTCCGGGCTGGCGGTGCTGCTGGCGGCGGGGCGGATCGCCCGGGTGACCGGTTCCTACATCGGCGCCAACAAGGAGTTCGCCCGTCAGTACCTGGGCGGTGAGCTGGAGGTGGAGCTGATTCCGCAGGGCACGCTGGCCGAGCGGCTGCGCGCGGGCGGGGCCGGCATCCCCGCGTTCTACACCCCGGCCGGGGTCGGCACCCAGGTCGCCGAGGGCGGACTGCCCTGGCGCTACGACGGCTCCGGCGGGGTCGCGCTGGCCTCGCCGCCGAAGGAGGTGCGGGAGTTCGACGGCGTGGAGTATGTGCTGGAGCGGGGCATCCGCACCGACTTCGCGCTGGTCAGGGCCGCGAAGGGGGACCGGCACGGGAATCTGGTGTTCAACCGGTCCGCCCGGAACTTCAACCCGCTGGCGGCGATGGCCGGCCGGGTGACGATCGCCGAGGTGGAGGAACTGGTCGAGCCGGGCGCGATCGATCCGGACGCGGTGCACCTGCCGGGGGTCTTCGTGCAGCGGGTCGTGGCGCTCACCCCGGAGCAGGCGGCGGACAAGCGGATCGAGCAGCGCACGATTTCGGTGGCCGCGGCACGAGGGATCGAGCAGCGCACGGTTTCCGCGCCTGCGGCACGAGGGACGGTGAGCGGCTGATGGCCTGGACGCGCGAGGAGATGGCCGCCCGTGCGGCCCGTGAGCTGCGGGACGGGCAGTACGTCAACCTGGGCATCGGCCTGCCGACGCTGATCCCGAACCACCTTCCGGAGGGGGTCGAGGTGGTGCTGGAGTCGGAGAACGGCATCCTGGGCACGGGCCCGTACCCCACCGAGGACCAGGTGGACCCGGATCTGATCAACGCGGGCAAGGAGACGGTGACCGTCCTGCCGGGGGCGTCGTTCTTCGACTCGGCGCTGTCGTTCGCGATGATCCGGGGCGGGCACATCGACGTGGCCGTGCTGGGCGCGATGCAGGTGTCCGCCGGCGGTGACCTGGCCAACTGGGCGGTGCCGGGGAAGCTGGTCACCGGGATCGGGGGCGCGATGGACCTGGTGCACGGCGCCCGTCAGGTGATCGTGGTGATGACCCACACCGCGAAGGACGGCTCGGCGAAGATCCTCAAGGAGTGCACGCTGCCGCTCACGGGCCGGGCGTGTGTGAACCGGGTCATCACCGATCTGGCCGTACTTGACGTCACGGAGTCGGGGCTCACGCTCATCGAGACCGCGCCGGGTGTGAGCGTTGACGAGGTCGTCGCCAAGACCGACGCGGAACTGACCGTTGCGGAGAGTCTGCTGTGAACTCCGTTCACACCCACAGGCAAGACAGGCACGTCCTTCGACGAACTGTCCGTGCCTGAACTCCTCGTCCTCGAACGCTGAAGACCCTCCTCGAACGCCAAGGAAGCGTCAGGTATCCCCATGGCTCTCACCCAAGCCGACATCGACCAGGAAATCGCCGCCGCGCACGCCGCCTACGAGAAGCGTGTCGCCGACGGCGCCCCCGTCGAGCACCACCCGCGCCGCGACTACGCGCCGTACCGCTCCTCCGTGCTGCGCCACCCGAAGCAGCCCCTGGTGGCGATCGACACGAGCCAGGACCCCGAACTCGTGGAACTGCGCTCCCCCGCCTTCGGTGAGCGCGACCTCACCGAGATCGACAACGACCTCACCCGGCAGCACACCGGGGAGCCCGTCGGCGAGCGGATCACCGTCTCCGGGCGGCTGCTGGACCGGCACGGGCGCCCGGTCCGCGGCCAGCTGATCGAGATCTGGCAGGCCAACTCGGCCGGCCGCTACGCCCACCGGCGCGAGCAGCACGACGCCCCGCTGGACCCGAACTTCACCGGCGTCGGCCGCACCCTCACCGACGCCGAGGGCCGCTACCACTTCACCACGATCCAGCCGGGCCCCTATCCCTGGCGCAACCACGTCAACGCCTGGCGCCCGGCCCACATCCACTTCTCGGTGTTCGGCACGGCGTTCACCCAGCGGCTGGTGACGCAGATGTACTTCCCGAACGACCCGCTCTTCCCGTACGACCCGATCCTCCAGTCCGTGACCGACGACGCGGCCCGGCAGCGGTTGGTCGCCACCTACGACCACAGCCTGTCGGTGCCGGAGTTCTCCCTCGGCTACCACTGGGACATCGTGCTGGACGGCCCGGCCGCCACCTGGACGGAAGAAGGACGCTGACCGCCATGACGATCACCGAACCGAGCGGCCCGGACCAGGTGCTGCCCACCCCGTCCCACACCGTCGGCCCGTTCTACGGCTACGCGCTGCCGTTCCGCGGCGGCGAGGAGATCGCGCCGCTCGCCCACCCGGACACGATCACCGTGCACGGGTACGTCCTCGACGGCGACGGCGACCCGCTGCCCGACGCGCTGATCGAGCTGTGGGGCCCGCGCCCCGACGGCACCGTCCCGCACGTGGACGGCTCCCTGCGGCGCGACCCGGCCACCGGGGGCCATCTGGGCCGCAACGGCGTGGAGTTCACCGGCTGGGGCCGCATCCAGACGGATGCGAACGGCCACTGGTACGCCCGTACGCTCCGGCCCGGCGCACGCGGACGGAACGCGCCGTACGTGAGCGTCTGCGTCTTCGCGCGCGGCCTGCTCGTGCATCTGTTCACCCGGATCTATCTGCCGGGCGACGAGGCGGCGCTGGCCGCCGACCCGCTGCTCACCCGGGTGGGCGACCGCCGCGACACGCTGATCGCGAGCGAGGAGGCGGACGGCGCCTACCGTTTCGACATCCGCCTTCAGGGCGAAGGCGAGACGGTCTTCCTGGAGTTCGAGTGACATCCGCATCCCCTCCCTACGCCGACACCGGCCTGCTCGCCCCCCAGTGGGGACTGTCGGGCGCCGCGTCCGAGACCGGCGACCACGCGTATCTGCGGGCCCTGCTCGACGCGGAGGCCGCGCTGACCCGGGCGCAGGCCGCGCTGGGCCTCGCCCCGGCCGAGGCCGCGGCGGCGGTGACCGAGGCGGCCGTCCCGGACCGCTTCGGCATCCGCTCCCTGGCGGCGCGGACCCCGGACGGCGGCAACCCGGTCATCCCGCTGGTCGCCGACCTGACCGCGGCGGTGGGCGAGACGTACGGCCCCTACGTCCACCGGGGCGCCACCAGCCAGGACATCATGGACACGGCGACGATGCTGGTCGCCGTGCGCACCCTCGGCCCGGTCCTGGCCGACCTCGGCCGCACCGAGCGGGCGCTGGCCCGCCTCGCCGACGCGCACCGGGACACGGTGCTGCCGGGGCGGACGCTCACCCAGCACGCCGTACCGACGACGTTCGGGCTGAAGGCGGCCGGCTGGCGCTCGCTGGTCCTGGACGCACGCGATCGCGTCACCCGGGTCCGAGACTCGCTTCCCGCCCAACTCGGCGGCGCCGCCGGGACCTTGGCGGCCTTCCGGGCGTACGGCGCCGAGGACGCGACCGCTCTGACACAGGCGTACGCCCGCGAAGCAGGCCTTGCCGCACCGGCGTTGCCCTGGCACACCCTGCGCACCCCGGTAGCGGACCTCGCGGGGTGCCTGGCGTTCACTGCGGGGGCGCTGGGCAAGTTCGCCGTGGACGTCCTGACGCTGTCGCGCACCGAGTTCGGCGAGGTGAGCGAGGGCAGCGGCGGCGGCTCGTCGGCCATGCCGCACAAGGCGAACCCGGTGCGCTCCACGCTGCTCGCGTCCGCCGCCCGGCGCGCCCCCCAGCTCGCGGCCACGCTGTACGGCTGCCTCGCCGCCGAGGACGAGCGGCCGGCCGGCGCCTGGCACGCCGAGTGGGAGCCCCTGCGCGACCTGCTCCGGCTGGTGGGCGGCGCGGCCTCCCACGCGGCGGAGCTGGCCGAGGGACTGTGCGTGCACCCGGCCGCGATGCGCCGGAACCTCGGCATCACCCGGGGTCTGATCGTCTCCGAGCGGCTGTCCGCCGCCCTCGCGCCCGTCCTCGGCCGTGCGCGTGCCAAGGAGCTGCTGACCGAACTCGCCCGCCGCGCCCATGACGAGGACCGCCCGCTGTCCGAACTGCTGGCGGAAGTCGACGAGTTGAAGGACATCGACCTCGACGACCTCCTCGACCCCGCCCACTACACCGGCTTCGCCGGTCCCCTCACCGACCGTGCCCTGGAGCGACGTTGACCTTGAAACTCCTCAACCACCTGGAAGAAGGACCGGCTTCCGCTCCCCCGCTGCTGCTCGGTCCCTCGCTCGGCACCTCCCTCGCCCTGTGGGACCATGTCGCGCCCGAACTGTCCGCCGCCCACCGGGTGGTCCGCTGGGACCTGCCCGGGCACGGGGGCTCGGCGGCGGGCCTGATCCGGCCGGGTGCGACCGTCGGCGACCTCGCCGCGCTGGTCCTGGAGCTGGCCGACGCCCTCGGCATCGACCGGTTCGCGTACGCGGGCGTGTCCCTGGGCGGCGCCGTCGGCCTGCACCTGGCCGTCCACCACCCCGAGCGGCTGTCCTCCCTGGCGGTGCTGTGCTCCTCCGCCCACTTCGGCGGGGAGGCGCCCTGGCGGGAGCGGGCGGAGCGGGTGCGCCGCGAGGGCCTGGACCGGCTGGCCCAGAGCGCCGACGCGCGCTGGTTCACGCCCGGGTTCAGCCTGCCGGGGCTGGTCCGGGACCACCGGGAGGCCGATCCGGAGGCGTACGCCGCCTGCTGCGACGCGCTGGCCGCGTTCGACCTGCGCGACCGGCTCGGTGACATCACCGTACCGACGCTCCTGGTGGCGGGCCGGCAGGACCCCGCGACCCCGCCCGCGCATCTGCGGGAGATCGCCGACGCGGTGCCGGCGGCGACGCTGGTCGAGCTGCCCGGGGCCTCCCATCTGGCGCCGGCGCAGTGCCCGCGGGCCGTGCTGACCGCGCTGCGCACCCAGCTCGACGGGCCGCCGGCGAGCGGTACGGCGGTGCGCCGGGAAGTGCTGGGTGACGCCCATGTGGACCGCGCGCAGGCCCGGCAGACCCCGTTCACGGCCCGTTTCCAGGACTTCATCTCCCGCTACGCCTGGGGGGAGATCTGGACCGACCCGACGCTGTCCCGCCGCGAGCGCAGCATGATCACGCTGACCGCGCTGGTCGCGCACGGCCACTACGACGAGCTGGCGATGCACGTCCGGGCGGCCCGGCGCAACGGGCTGACGCCGGAGGAGATCGGCGCGGTGCTGCTCCAGACCGCCGTGTACTGCGGGGTGCCGGCCGCCAACTCGGCGTTCGCGACGGCCCAGCGGGTCCTCGCCGAGGAGGAGGCGGCCGAGGGCTGAGGGTGACCCTGATGGTCGTACTCCCGGCAGCGGCTCGTTCCCGGCGCTCGGGCGTGCCTAGGCTGGCGGTATGTCCACTGTTCTGATCACCGGCGCCACCTCCGGGCTCGGCCGGTACGTCGCCTTCGAACTGGTCCGCTCCGGTCACCTCGTCCTGGCGCACGGCCGCGACCGGTCCCGCACCGAGCGGCTGGTCGAGGAGCTGCGCACGGAGGGCGCGGCCGAGGGGTTCGTCGCCGATCTGGCCCGGCTGGCCGAGGTGCGGGAGCTGGGCGCGCGGGTGGCCGAGGCACATCCGGACCTCGACGTGCTGATCAACAACGCGGCCGTCGGCGGCGGTACGCCCGGCTCCGGGCGCGAACGGAGCGCCGACGGGCACGAGCTGCGGCTGGCCGTGAACTACCTCGCGCCCGTGGTGCTGACCCGCACCCTGCTGCCGGTGCTGCGGGCGAATCCGCCGGCCCGGATCGTCAACGTCGGCTCGGCCGGCCAGGAGCCCGTCGACTTCGCCGACCCCGAACTCACCCGCGGCTACAGCGGGCTCTCGGCCTACTGCCGCAGCAAGTTCGCGCTCGCCGCGTACACGTTCACCCTGGCCGAGGAGCTGGCGGGCAGCGGAGTGTCGGTGAACGTGCTGCACCCCGCCACCCACATGGACACGGCGATGGTCCGCGAGTTCGGGATCACCCCGGGGAACTCCGTCGCCGACGGGGCACCGGGCGTGCTGGCGCTGGCCACCCGGGAGACGGGCAGCGGCGGGTACTACGACGGGACGCGGGCGGCGCGGGCGCACGAGGCGGCGTACGACGGGGACGTGCGCAAGCGGCTGGCGGCGGTGACGGAGCAGCTGCTCACCGTGTGAGGCGCCGGCAGGCACACACCGCCGGCAGGAGCACACCGCTCCCTACCGCAACCCCCGCCCCGTCTCCAGCACCTCCCGTGCCCGGGCCACCAGGTGCTCCGCGCCGCAGGCCCGGGCCAGGTCCAGGCCCCGGCCCAGTTCCGCGACCGAGCGGGCGGCGATGCCGTACTCGACGCGGGCCGCCGCGTGCTCGTACTGGCAGGGTGAGGCCTCCAGGTAGGTGACGGCACGGGCGGCGAGCTGCACCGCCCGCTGTCCCGTCGCGAGGGCGGCGGCGCAGCGCAGGGCCTCGCCGATGGCGGTGTCCGTGCCGAACCGCTCGGCCTGCCGGCGGGCGTCGGCCGCGAGCTGGGCGGCCCGCTCCGGGTCCTGCCCGGCCAGCGCCTTGGCGAGGTCGATGGACCAGGGCGCGAGGACCGGGTTGTGGCCGCCACGGGAGACGGCGGTCTTCTCGGCGGCCTCCAGTTCGTTGATGCCGTCCTCGGTGCGGCCGACGGCGAGCAGCAGCCGGCCGCGCACGGAGCGGATGTCGGGCAGCACGATGGTGGACGGGTACGGCGGCGCGAAACCGTACTGCTCGGCGACCGACCAGGCCTCCTCGACCCGGCCCCGGGCCAGCAGGGTGTCCACCAGTCCGCAGGTGGCCGACCAGTACAGCGGCAGGCGGCGGCCGACGCGCTCGGCGAGGACCAGGGCCTCGCGCAGGGTGGACTCGGCGTCGCGCAGCCGGCCCTGTCTGCGGTAGGCGAGTCCGAGGAAGGCATTGGCCAGGGAGAGATGGCCGCCGTGCCAGCCGGCCGTGGTGTAGACGAGCCGGGCTTCGGCGAACAGGCTCTCGGCGCGGTCGAGCCGGTCGGCGTAGGTGTACGCGCTGCCGAGCATCATCAGCAGCTCCATGCCCCACTCGGGGTCGGTCCAGCCGAGGCCGGGCGCGAGGCGGCCGTTGACGAGGGCGCGGTCGCACAGGTCGATGACCTCGTCGGCGCTCTCGCCGTGGGTCATCGCGTCGAAGCCGCGCAGGATCAGCAGCGCGCGTTCGGCGTTGTCGCGGCCCGTGCAGGTGCTCGCCAGCTCGGCCAGGCGCCGGGACCGGGCCGGGGAGACGGTCTCGCCGTGGATGCCCTCCCACATGAACTGGAAGGCCTGCAACCGCATCCGGACGGGACCCGCCTCGTGCCGGGCGGCCTCGGCCTCGACCGTGCGGACGGCCTCCTCCAGCTGGTCGTTGTGGAGCAGCGCCTGGGAGAGGCGGACGACGGCGTCGACCCGGTCGTCGCCGTCGAGGCCGGGCATGCCGAGCGCGCTCTGGAGATGGTCGATGGTGACCGCGGGGTTGGTGAGCAGGGTGGCGCAGCCCAGTTCGTAGAGGACGTGCGCGTGCACCTCGGGGCGGGGGCGGCTCCGCCAGGGCGCGTTCCAGGCAGCGGCGGGCCGCGTCGGGCGCGCCGACGGCGAGGTGTTCGCGGGCTGCCTCGCGCAGCTGCTCGACCAGTTCCTCGTCGTCGTCCGGGTGCACCTTCAGCAGGTGCCGGGCGGCCTCGGCGGCGCCACGGCCCAGCCCGGTGAGCATCTGCGCGGCGACGCCGTGCATGGCGGTGCACACGCCGGGCGGGATGGAGTTGTAGACGGCGGTGGCGATGAGCGGGTGGACGAACTCCAGTTCGCCGTCCGCCCGTTCGCTGCCGACGCCCTGCTCGGGTTCGGTGAGGATGCGGGCGTTGCAGAGGAGTTCGGCGCAGCGCCGGGCCAGCTCGTCGTTCATGGTGGCGAGTTGGGCGACCATGTCGACGGTGATGCCGGTGCCGAGGATGGCGGCGGCCCAGGCGAACCGGGTGGCCTCCAGACCGAGCCCCTTGAGCCGGTCGACCAGTCCGCCGCCACGGGCGGCGCGGTTGAGGGCACGCAGCTCTCCGGCCCGGGCCTCGACCGGCTGGAGTTCGCTGTCCTGCACCTTGGCGAGGAGTTCGACGGTGTCGTAGGGGTTGCCGCCGGTGACGGCCCACACCTCGCGGCAGAACGCGTCGTCGGCGTGCCGGCCGACGGTGGCGCGGGTGAGCCCGGCGGTGGCATCCGGGGTGAGGGCGCTGAGGTTGTGGACGGGGCGGCCCGCGGCTGCGGCCACCGCGTCGAGCAGGCGGGCGCTCTCCCCGCTGACCTCGCCGGGCCGGCGGGCGACCACGACGAGGACGGACAGGTCGTCCAGGCGTTCGGCGAACGCGGCGAGCCAGCGCAGGGTCTCCTGGTCGGCCCAGTGGGCGTCGTCGATGAGCAGGACCAGCGGCCACTGGCGGCGGGAGAGGCGGCGCACGGCGGCGACGAGTCCGTCGCACACGTACTGCGGGTCGGCGTTGTCCGCTTGCGGTTCGGCTATGCCGAGGGCGGGGCCGGCGATGTCGTACCAGTCGCCGAGGTACTCGCGGGCCTCCTCGGGCAGTAAGGACAGCAGCGCGGGCTGGAGCAGCTGCCGTACGACGTGGAACGGGACGGATCTCAGTGTCTCGGCGCCGCGTGCGGACCAGACGGCGCAGCCACGGCGTTCGGCGATGCGCCGGGTCTCGGCCAGCAGCGCGGTCTTGCCGAGTCCGGCCTCGCCCCGGATGACCAGCAGGCTGCCCGCGGACGACTGGTCCGCGCACAGGACGTCGAGTGCCTGCGCGACGGTGGCGATCTCGGCGTCCCGCTCCCACAGGGGAGCCGAGCCGGCCGCCGACGGCCGTCCCTCCGTCATCCCGTTACCTCCCCAGGTCGCCCGAATGACGTACAGACCCCGAGCGTAGCCGTCGGGCGGGGCCTCTGGTGGTCGCTCGCGGGAGCTGTTGCCCGGCCGGGTGAAAGAGGGGGCGGGCAGGCGACGCGATCGCCCGTGCGACCAGCGGACGGAGTGTCAACGGCGCCCTCCGGAGGGTCTCATCGAGAAATCCGGGGAGAAATATCCCGGTTCGCCCTCCTTGGCGGCAGATCCTCTCATCCCGCTTTCACTGTCGCCTCATACGGTGGGGGCATGACGCAGGTGACTCCTCCCGGGTGGTACCCCGACCCCGGGCAGACGAACGACGGTCCGCCCACCGAGCGCTGGTGGGACGGCAAGGCCTGGACGGACCGGACCCGCCCCGCCGGCACGGCCGCCGCGTGGGGTCCCGCGGCCCAGCCGGCGGCGGACGGCGGACCGCGGCCGGCCGAACCGGCCCAGCCGCCGCACCCGGTGCAGCCGGCCGGCCCGGCCCCCTCGGCTCCCGCCGGGTCCGGCGCCTACCCGGGGTATGGGTATCCGGGCCAGCAGGGGTATCCGGCGCCGCAGGGATATCCCGCGTATCCCGCCCAGCCGCCCGCCCCCTCCCGGCGCCGGTTGCGCACGGGCATAGCCGTCGCGGTGACGGCCGCGGTACTGGCGAGCATCGGGGTCGGCGTGTACGCCCTCACCAAGGACGGCGGTGGCGGCGACGACCGGGCCGGGTCGCAGCAGGGGCAGGACGGCGGCCGGGGCGGGCCGTTCGGCGGGCCCGGCGGCGGCTCGGGCGGGAGCGGCGGTTCCGGGGGCTCGGGCGGGTCCGGCGGGGCCTCGCCGTCCCCGGGTCAGTCTCAGGCGCCGAAGGTCAAGGGCGGCGGCTCGGTGACGGACCCGGTCAACGGCATCAGCCTGCCGGTGCCGCAGGGCTGGACGGGGCAGACGATCAGCGTCGGCGCGCAGGTGACGTCCGACGACGCCTACAAGTGCCCGGGCAACGCGGCCCAGACGTGCACCGCGGGCGGCGCCTACACGGCTCCGGCGGTGGCACTGGGCATCGAGGACGACACGGCGGAGGAGGTCGCGAAGGCGGACATCGCGGCCAACGCCAAGCAGTCGTACGGCGGCACCACCTACGGCAGCATCACCTCGCACGAGGTGCTGGCGTCCGAAGCGGTGACGGTGGCCGGGCAGAAGGGCTATCTGGTGCGCTGGAAGGCGGTCACCAGCAAGGGCTCCGACGGCTATGTCGAGTCGGTCGCGTTCCCCTCCCCCAACGACGCCCGGCAGATCGTGGTGGTCCGCTTCGGCGTGGACGTCGGGCAGAAGCTGTCCGTCGTCGACGAGATCCTCAAGGGGATCAAGGTCTCGTCCGGCGGCGGGAGCGGCCAGGACGTCTGAGCAACGGACCGGCCGGGTGGGATTCCCCTCCGCTCAAGAGGAACCCCACCCGGCCGGGGGGTGCGCGCCGCCCCCGTCCCCACGGTGCGGCGCGGGCAGGTCACCGTTCAGTCATCCCGTGAACGGCGGCCTGGGTCTCAGGTCAGTCCGAGCGAGGGCAGCACGGCGGCCTCCACGAAGCGGACGAGGTAGCCGGAGTCGGCGTAGTGCCCGTCGAGCACCGGACGCACGCGCAGGACGCCGAACATCATGGCGGGGATGTACTCCAGCGCGGGGTGGCCCGCCCGGACCTCGCCCCGGGCCACGCCCCGGGCCAGGATCTCCTGGAGCGCGGCGATCTCCGGGTGCACCAGCGCCTCGCGCAGCGCCTGGGCCAGTTCCTGGTCCGTCGTCACCGCGTGCCCCAGCGCCTGGAGCAGCCGGGTGTCCTTGCCGGACCAGTCGCCGGCGGCCCGCGCGGCCTGGCGCAGGTCCTCGGCGAGCGATCCGGTGTCGATGCCGGCGAACTTCACCTGGCGGCTGGCGCGCAGCGCCGCCGCGACGAACTGCGGCTTGGTCTTCCACTGCCGGTAGAGCGTGGACTTGCTGCACCGGGTGCTGGCGGCGATGCCCTCCATGGTGACGGAGTCGTAGCCGCACTGGCGGATCTGTTCCAGCACGGCGTCGAAGAACTCCCGCTCACGCTCCGGCGTGATCTTGGAGCGGCGCGAGGCGACGACCGTGTCCGGTCCGTCCGCGGCCTGCGACGTCATGCGGTGCTTCCCCTCACTCGTCCTGTTTCCCGTGCCTGCGCGTTCCTGGCGCTCGTGCGTGTTTCCAGTGTGGCGCACATCAATCGATACGCCAGTGTACCGGTACTCGACCGTATCGGTACACTGGCGTATCGGTACGGCAACGTATCGATGAGTTCCGGTGCGGACCGGGGCTCGCACGCACCACGACACGCACCACCGTCAGCGAAGGGGCCGGGGGATGAATGCCCGAACCGAGCCTGCGGAGGCGGAAACGGAACCGGAGACCCCGGCACGCCCGCCTCTGATACGTGAGTTCCTGCTGGTCGCCGGGCTCTTCCTGGTCTACAAACTCGGCCGCCAACTGGCCACCGGCCACACCGCGGACGCCTTCCGCAACGCCCGCCGCGTCTGGCACCTGGAGCGGAGCGTGGATCTCCCCCACGAGACCGCCGTGCAGTCCGCACTGCTGCACGGCGACACCCTCGTCCACCTGGCGAACACCTACTACGCGACCGTCCACTTCCCGGCCACGCTCGCCTTCCTGGTCTGGCTGTACCTGCGGCGGCCCGCCCACTACGTCTGGGCCCGCCGGGTCCTCGCGGTCGTCACCACGGCCGCCCTCGTCCTGCCGTTCACGTTCCCGCTGGCCCCGCCGCGCATGCTGACCGGGACGGGCCTGGTCGACACCGCCCGGATCTACGGCCCGTCCGTGTACGGCCCACCGTCCAGCGACCACCTCTCCAACCAGTTCGCGGCGATGCCCTCGCTGCACTTCGGCTGGGCGCTGATGGTGGCGATCGGCCTGATGGCCGCCGCCCGGTCCCGGTGGCGCGGCCTGTGGCTGCTGCACCCGCTGGTCACCCTGCTGGTGATCGTGGGCACGGCGAACCACTACTGGCTCGACGCGCTCGTCGCCACGGCCATGCTCGGCCTCGCCCTCGCGGTCATCCCTCCGCCGAACCGCACGGCCGGCACGGCGGAGCGCGGCACCGGCCTGCTGAGGCCGCGCGAGGCCGTCCTGGCGGGAGCGGGCCGATGAGCGCCGCCGCCCTGGCCGCCCTCGGCCTGTCGCTGGTGTCGGCCGTCGCCTACGCGCTGGCCGCCGTCGCCCAGGAACGCCTCGCCTCGCGCAGCGCCGGCACCGGCCTGCTGCGGCTGCTGGGCACCGGGGCCTGGTGGTCGGCGGTCGGGCTGAACGCCGCCGCCGCACTGCTGCACGTCGTCGCCCTGAAGTACGGCCCGCTGACCGTCGTACAGCCGCTGGGCGCGCTCACCCTGGTCGCCGCCGTGCCCCTGGGCGCGCGGGCGGCCGGGCGGCGGGTCAGCGCGGTGGAGTGGCGCGGTACGGCGCTCACCCTGCTCGGTCTCGCCGCGCTGCTGGTCACCGCCTCCGGTCCGGCACCCGCCCGGGTGCTGTCGCTGACCGAGGCCCTGGTGGTCGCGGGTACGACCGCCGCCGCGATCGGTCTGCTGTCCCGGCCCGGCGCCCGGCCCGGCCTCAGGCACGCCACCGCGTCCGGCTTCGCGTCCGGTGTCGCCTCCGCGCTCACCCAGACGGTGACCGTCGCGGCGACGGACCGCTCGGGCCCGGTGCTGAGCACCGAGGTGATCGTGGTCGCCGTGCTCGTCGCCGCGTTCGCCGTCGGCGGGCTGCTGCTGTCCCAGACGGCCTACCGCGGCGGCCTCGGTGCCCCGCTGGCCGTGGTCACCCTCACCAACCCCGTGGCCGCCGCCGTGATCGGTCTCAGCCTGCTGGGGCAGGGCCTCCAGGGCGGTGCGGCCGGGGTGCTGCTGGCCCTGGCCGGCACGGGGCTGGCCTCCTGGGGCGTGGTGCTGCTGACCCGGGCGGCACCCGCGCCCGGCGGCCATGAGGCGGACGGCGAGGACGACGAGCATCCGGTGGCGGCCGTGCTGGCGCTGGAGCCGGGTACGGCGACCGCGGAACCGGTGCTGCTGCCACGACAGCCGGACCAGCCGGGGCATCTCACCGCACTGTGACCACCTGGGCACACGGCGGCGGGGGGGGGGGGGGGGGGGGGGGGGGGGGGGGGGGGGGGGGGGGGGGGGGGGGGGGTGTGGGTGGGCGGTTTTGGTGGGCGTGCTCCATCACTGCATTGTTTGC
>NZ_JBVHWM010000038.1:56429-87237 GCF_055564375.1 Streptomyces sp. NPDC029138 | reverse complement strand
CAAAACAAGACACCCCCCCCCC
Organism: Streptomyces sp. NPDC029138; assembly: GCF_055564375.1. Taxonomy (NCBI): domain Bacteria; kingdom Bacillati; phylum Actinomycetota; class Actinomycetes; order Kitasatosporales; family Streptomycetaceae; genus Streptomyces; species Streptomyces sp. NPDC029138. The sequence continues at coordinate 87,215 of NZ_JBVHWM010000038.1, read as the reverse complement.
CCCCACACCCGTACTCCCCCCCCCCCCCCTCCCCTTCCTCCCCCCCCCCCCCCCCCCCCCCCCCGCCGCCCCCCCCCCCCCCCCCCCCCCCCCCCCCGACCCGCTCCCGCACTGCCCGAGACGCACATACGGCCTCAGCTCATGCGGCTCGCCGTCCTGCCGCCCCTCGCGGTCGCGCTCAGCGCCACCGCCGCGGTGCTGTTCAGCATCCGCTCCACCGGCACACGCACCGGCCCCCTCCTGTGGGCCGTGCTCGCCGGAGCGGTCACCGTGGCCGTCGCCGGCATCCTGATCGCCGCCGTGGCCGCCGACCGCGCCGCCCGCACGGTCGCCGACCGCGTCGACGCGCTCCGCCGCACCGCCGCGCGCGGCGAGGCCGATCTGCACGCCCTGGTCGACGCCCTGCGGCAGGGCGAGACCCCGCCGCAGCGCGGTCCGCGCCATCGGCCGCCCGCCGACGCCGACGACTTCGAGCTGCTCGCCGCCGACCTGGCACGCGCGTACGACGGCGCCGTCACCGCCGTCGTCCGGGCCGCCCAGCTCTCCAGCCAGACGGGCAGCCAGCAGAAGCTGGAGGTGTTCGTCAACCTCGCGCGCCGGCTTCAGTCCCTGGTGCACCGGGAGATCTCGATCCTGGACGACCTGGAGAACGAGATGGAGGACCCCGACCTGCTCAAGGGGCTCTTCCACGTCGACCATCTGGCCACCCGCATCCGCCGGCACGCCGAGAACCTCGCCGTGCTCGGCGGCGCGGTCTCCCGGCGGCAGTGGAGCAACCCCGTCAGCATGACCGAGGTGCTGCGCTCCGCGATCGCCGAGGTCGAGCAGTACTCCCGGGTCAAACTGGTGCCGCCCATCGACGGCGAGCTGCGCGGCCACGCCGTCGCCGACGTCATCCACCTGCTCGCCGAACTCATCGAGAACGCCACGGTGTTCTCCGCCCCGCACACCCAGGTGCTGCTCCGCGCCAACCTCGTCACCTCCGGGCTCGCCGTGGAGGTCGAGGACCGCGGGCTGGGCATGCCCGTCGCCGAGCAGAACCGGATGAACGCCCTGCTCGCCGACCCCGACCAGGTCAACGTCGCCAGCCTGCTGGCCGACGGCCGTATCGGGCTCTACGTCGTCTCCCAGCTCGCCCGCCGGCACAGCATCCACGTGCGGCTACAGACCAACATCTACGGCGGGGTGCAGGCCGTACTCGTCGTGCCGCAGGTGCTGCTGGGCAACGCGCCGGGCCTGCCGGGCGCGGGGACCGGCGTATCCCATCCGCAGCCCCAGCCGCAGTCGCAGCTGCCGGGGCAGGGGCCCGGAGAGGCCGGGGCGGCGCAGGAGGTACGGGCACCGGTGCCGCCGCCCGCGCAGCCGCCGGGAGCCGGGGGAGTCCCGGGAGCCGGGAGCGGTGCCGGGGCGGGGAGTGCGGCCGGAGGCGGGCGCGGCACCGCCGCCGGCGGCGGGGACCGTGCCGGTGAGGGCGCCGAGGCCGGGACGGGCGGCGGGCAGGCCGCGGCCACCGGGCGACGGCGGCACGCCCAGCGCGGATCGGGGCGGCGCGGGACCGAGAGCGGTGCGCGCGGGCGGCACGGAGGTGCCCCGGCCCCGCTTCCCGTGCGCGGCGCCCAGGAGGCACGGCCCACACCCGCCGAGGCCGTGCCCGGCATCAGTGCCGAGGACCGGGCGGCGGTGGAGGCGCACACGGGCGTTCTGCCCACGCCGCGCGTCGGCCCGGTCCGCGGGACCATGGACAAGCCCCAACTGCCCCGCCGGCGCGCCCAGGAGCACATCGTGCCCCAGCTGCGCGGCGGCCCGCTGCCCCGCCAGGAGAGCGACACCGTCGCCGGCCACGATCCCGGCCTGATGGCCGCCTTCCAGCGCGGCATCGGACTCGCCGAGGCCCAGCAGAGCCTGGAGGCCGAGCATCAGGAGCCGGAGTCGGCCCTTCCGGGGGCGGGGCATCAGATCCGTGAACCGGAGTTCCATGAGCCTCAGTACGAGAAGTCGGCGTACGGGCACATGGGTTCTGCGCACGTGGATGCCGGACACATGGCAGGCACGCACTTGCCGGCGTCCGCGCCGGGACCGACCGAGCCGACGCGCACACGTCCCGAGCACGGCGGTCCGGACCACATCGACACCCGACACGACGGCCCGCACGCCATGGGCTCGCAGCACGCGGGGCAGGGCCATACGGGTGCGCAGCACACGGGCCAGGAACATATGGGGCCGGGCTACACGGGTGCGCTCCATATGGGGTGGGACCACACGGGGCCGGACCACACGGCCCCAGACCACACGGCCCCAGACCACACGGCCCCAGACCACATGAACCCGGACGACCCTGGTGCCGGGCACATCGGGCCGGACTACGCGGATGCTGGCCACATGGCCCCGGACCACATAGCCCCTGACTACGCGGGTGCTGGCCACATGGGGCCGGAGCACACGGCCCCGGACCACATGACCCCGGACTACGCGGATGCCGGCCACATGGAGCCGGACCACACGCTTCCAGGCCGCACAGCCCAGCCCCCCACCACCCCGGACCACCCCGCCCCGGACTCCCAGTCCCCCGCCCCCATACCCCAGGCGCACGCCCACGCACCCGCAGGCGACGGCGTTCGCGGTACCGGCCGGACCGAGGGGAGCACCCCGGCCGGATGACCGCTTCCGCCCCTGCCCCCGCCCCCACATCCGCCCCCGCACCCGTACGTCGTACGCCCACCCCCAGCGCTCGCGCTGATCTTCGTACCCCAAGGAGTCGATCCACCATGGCGAGCGATGCGCCGACCGTCCACGCATCCGACCTCGACTGGCTGCTGAGCGGCCTCGTGCAGCGCGTACCGCACACCACCAGCGCGGTGCTCCTGTCCTGCGACGGACTGGTCAAGTCCGTGCACGGCCTGGACGCCGACAGCGCCGACCACATGGCGGCCCTGGCCTCCGGCCTGTACTCCCTCGGCCGCAGCGCGGGCGTCCGGTTCGGCGACGGCGGCGACGTCCGCCAGGTCGTCGTCGAACTCGACGCCACCCTGCTGTTCGTCACCACCGCCGGCTCCGGCACCTGCCTCGCCGTGCTGGCCGGCCGCGAGGCCGACGCCGCCGTGCTCGGCTACGAGATGGCGATGCTGGTCAAGAGCGTCCGTCCCTACCTGGTCACCGCGCCCCGGCAGCACGCCGTCGAATCCACGGCGACGAGGCCTTGAGGGTGGCCGCAGCCGGCGACGGGCCCTGGCTGGACGACGCGGCCGGGCGGCTGGTGCGGCCGTTCACGGTCAGCAACGGCCGCACCGAGCCCAGCATCGCCCTCGACCTGATGTCGCAGGTGATGGCGACCGGCGTCACCCCGCTCGGCTACCTCGGCCCCGAGCACGCGCAGGCGCTCGACCTGTGCCGCGCGCCCGTCTCGGTCGCCGAGGTCGCCGCCCAGCTGAAACTGCCCGCCGTGGTCACCAAGGTGCTGCTCTCCGACCTGGTCGACTGCGGCGCGCTGACCACCAAGCCGCCCGTGTACCACCACACACCCACTGACCGGTCTCTGCTGGAGGCAGTGCTCGATGGACTACGACGACAGCTCTGACCCGTTCCCGACCGCGCTCAAGATCCTGGTGGCGGGCGGGTTCGGCGTCGGCAAGACGACCTTCGTGGGCGCGGTCAGCGAGATCGCGCCGCTCAGCACGGAGGAGCTGCTCACCACGGTCAGTGTCGGCACGGACAGTCTCGACGGCGTCGAGAACAAGATGGAGACCACGGTCGCCATGGACTTCGGCCGGATCACCCTCGATCCGGAACATGTGCTGTACCTGTTCGGCACGCCGGGGCAGGAGCGGTTCTGGTTCATGTGGGACGAGCTGTCCGAGGGCGCGCTCGGCGCGGTCATCCTCGCCGACACCCGGCGGCTCCAGGACTGCTTCGCCGCCGTGGACTTCTTCGAGGAACGCGGGCTCGCCTTCATCGTCGCCATCAACGAGTTCGACGGCTCCCACCGCTACGACCCCGAGGAGGTGCGGGCCGCCATCGACCTCGACCCGGAGATCCCGGTGGTGCGCTGCGACGCCCGGATCTCCAGCTCGGGCGTCCAGACCCTGCTCGTCCTCGTCCGCCATCTCCTCGCCCACGCCCCGGCGACCGCGCCCAGCCACGGCGCCCACATGTGATCCCGCCCTACCGCCCATGGAGCCCCTATATGAGGTATGCCCACAGCGACGGAGCCCGGCCATGAGCTACGAGCCGCCCCGGCCGGTCCGGGGTCTGCTGCTCACCCCCGAGGACAAGGAAGCCCCCGCCCGCGTCCACCGCCTGCGCCGACTCGGCCTGGCGGACCGGCCCGACCCCGCGCTCGACGCCTTCGCCGGTCACCTCGCCCAGCTCACCGGCGCGCTCTACGCCATGGTCAACTTCATCGGCGAGGACCACCAGTTCTTCGCGGGCCTGAGCGCCCCGGCCATCTCCCCGGTCGTGCGGGACGACGGCAGCAGGGCCGAGATCGGCCGGGTGCTGCCGCGCGACCATGGTTTCTGCCCCCATGTGGTGGTCCGCCATAAGGCACTCGTCCTGGAGGACGTCCGCGACTATCCGCGGTTCGCGGGCAATCCGGTCGTCGACGAGTACGGCATCCGCTCCTATCTCGGCGCCCCGCTCATCGACAGCTCCGGCATGGCGCTCGGCACCGTGTGCGCGGCCGACACAGCGCCCCGCGCCTGGGGCAGGACCGGCCTGGAGACCATCAAGGCGCTCGCCGCCGATCTCGTCGTACGCCTCGAACGGAGTATGGAGGACGGACTTCCTCTCTGACGCGGAAGGACACCGCGCGGGGCGGTGCGGCAGGCCATTTCGCGGGGCGTGTAGGAAAGCTGTGGCGCCGGTTAAGAAAAGCTCGATGGACCCCGGCCCCCGCATACGGCAGATTGCAGGGTGATTCCACCCCTCTGACCCGGTGCGGGCTTCTTCGGCATGCCCGTGGGCCGGGCCTCACCCACAGGAGCCGTAGCGTTGAAGGCGCTGGTCAAGGAGAAGGCGGAGCCGGGACTCCGGCTGACGGACGTCCCGGAGCCCGCCATCGGCCCCGGTGACGTACTGATCAAGGTCATGCGGACCGGCATCTGCGGCACCGACCTGCACATCCGGGCCTGGGACGGCTGGGCCCAGCAGACGATCCGCACCCCGCTCGTGCTCGGCCACGAGTTCGTCGGGCAGATCGTCGAGACCGGGCGGGACGTGACCGACCTCCGCATCGGCGACCGGGTCAGCGGCGAGGGCCATCTGGTGTGCGGCAAGTGCCGCAACTGCCTGGCCGGCCGCCGCCATCTGTGCCGGGCCACCGTCGGCCTCGGCGTCGGCCGCGACGGCGCGTTCGCCGAGTACGTCGCCCTGCCCGCGTCCAACGTCTGGGTGCACCGGGTCCCGGTCGACCTCGACGTCGCCGCGATCTTCGACCCGTTCGGCAACGCGGTGCACACCGCGCTCTCCTTCCCGCTGGTCGGCGAGGACGTGCTGATCACCGGTGCCGGCCCGATCGGCCTGATGGCCGCCGCCGTGGCGCGGCACGCGGGCGCCCGCAACGTCGTCATCACCGACGTCAGCGAGGAGCGCCTGGAGATCGCCCGCAAGATAGGGGTGAGCCTCGCCCTGAACGTCGCCGAGTCCACCATCGCCGACGGGCAGCGCGCACTCGGACTGCGCGAGGGCTTCGACATCGGCCTGGAGATGTCCGGCCGGCCCGAGGCCATGCGCGACATGATCGCCAACATGACGCACGGCGGCCGGATCGCCATGCTCGGACTGCCCGCCCAGGAGTTCCCGGTGGACTGGGCCCGGATCGTCACCTCGATGATCACCATCAAGGGCATCTACGGCCGCGAGATGTTCGAGACCTGGTACGCGATGTCGGTGCTGCTGGAGGGCGGCCTGGACCTCGCCCCCGTGGTCACCGGCCGGTACGACTACCGCGACTTCGAGGCGGCCTTCGCCGACGCCGCGAGCGGCAAGGGCGGCAAGGTCATCCTGGACTGGACCGCGTAAGCCGCACGACCGCGTGAACTCCCTCAGCCCGTCAGCACTTTCAGGAGCCCCCATGTTCGACACCGTCCGCGACGACCTGCGCGCCACCCTCGACGAGATCCGCGCCGCCGGCCTGCACAAGCCCGAGCGGGTCATCGGCACCCCGCAGTCCGCGACCGTGAACGTCACCGCCGGCGGCCGTCCCGGCGAGGTCCTCAACTTCTGCGCCAACAACTACCTCGGCCTCGCCGACCACCCCGACGTGATCGCCGCCGCCCACGCCGCCCTGGACCGCTGGGGCTACGGCATGGCCTCCGTCCGCTTCATCTGCGGCACCCAGGAGGTCCACAAGGAGCTGGAGGCCCGGCTGTCGGCGTTCCTCGGCCAGGAGGACACGATCCTGTACTCCTCCTGCTTCGACGCCAACGGCGGTGTCTTCGAGACCCTGCTCGGCGAGGAGGACGCGGTGATCTCCGACGCCCTCAACCACGCCTCCATCATCGACGGCATCCGCCTGTCCAAGGCCCGCCGCTTCCGCTACGCCAACCGCGACCTCGCGGACCTGGAGGCCAAGCTCAAGGAGGCGTCCGACGCCCGGCGCCGCCTGATCGTCACCGACGGCGTCTTCTCCATGGACGGCTATGTGGCGCCCCTGGCGGAGATCTGCGACCTCGCCGACCGCTACGACGCGATGGTCATGGTCGACGACTCGCACGCCGTCGGCTTCGTCGGCCCGACCGGCCGTGGCACCCCCGAGCTGCACGGCGTCATGGACCGCGTCGACATCATCACCGGCACCCTCGGCAAGGCCCTCGGCGGCGCGTCCGGCGGTTACGTCGCCGCCCGTGCCGAGATCGTCGCCCTGCTGCGCCAGCGCTCCCGCCCCTACCTGTTCTCCAACACGCTCGCCCCGGTGATCGCCGCCGCCTCCCTGAAGGTCCTCGACCTGCTGGAGTCCGCCGACGACCTGCGCGTCCGGCTCGCCGAGAACACCGCGCTGTTCCGCCGCCGGATGACCGAGGAGGGCTTCGACGTCCTCCCCGGGGACCACGCCATCGCCCCCGTCATGATCGGCGACGCGGCGAAGGCGGCCCGGATGGCCGAACTGCTGCTGGAACGCGGGGTCTACGTGATCGGCTTCTCCTACCCGGTCGTCCCGCAGGGCCAGGCCCGCATCCGCGTGCAGCTGTCCGCCGCGCACTCCACTGACGACGTCAACCGCGCGGTCGACGCGTTCCTCGCGGCGCGCGCCGAGCTGGCGGCCTGACCAGGGCGGACGCCCTGGGATAATGGGGGCATGATCGAGGCACGGCGGCTCCACATCCTCCGTGCGGTGGCCGACCACCGCACGGTGACCGCGGCGGCCGCCGCGCTCTACCTCACCCCCTCCGCCGTCTCCCAGCAGCTGACGGCCCTGGAGCAGGAGACCGGCCACCGCCTGGTCGAGCGCGGCGCCAAGGGCGTACGGCTCACCCCGGCCGGCGAGATCCTGCTCAGCCACACCAACGCGGTCCTCGCCCAGCTGGAGCGGGCCGAGGCCGAGCTGGCCGCCTACGGCTCGGGCGAGGCCGGCACGGTCACCGTGGCGGCCTTCGCGACCGGCATCGCCCAGGTCGTGGCCCCGGCCCTGGCCCGCCTCGCCCACTCCGCGCCCGGCATAAAGATCCGTGTGCAGGACGCGGAGGGCGACGCCAGCCTGCCCATGGTCCTGGACCGGCAGGTCGACGTCGCGGTCGCCGTCGAGTACCGGGGCGCGCCGCCCGCCGACGACCCCCGCCTGACCCACGTCCCGCTCTACGCCGAGCCGTTCGACGCCGTCGTACCCCTCGGGCACCGCCTGGCGGACGCCCCCGAGGTTCCCCTCGCCGAGCTGGCCAAGGACCCCTGGATCGGGCCGTACCCGGGCAACCCCTGCCATGACGTGGTGGTCCTCGCCTGCGAGAGCGCCGGATTCCAGCCCCGCCTGGAACACTCCTCCGACGACTTCCGGGCCGTCGTCGCCCTCGCCTCGGCCGATGCGGGCGTGGCCCTCGTCCCGCGCTCCGCGCTGCGCGGCATGGACCTCAGCGGCGTCGTCGTCCGTCCCGTCGACGGCGTCGCCCCGACCCGCCGGGTCTTCGCCGCCGTCCGCCGGGGCGCTGAAGGGCACCCACTGATCCGGCCGGTGCTGGAGGCGCTAGGCGAGGCGGCGCAGGCGTGAGGCTTTTGTAACAGCGCCGTCTCATATTCGGGATAGCGTCCCGCATATGAGAAACGAGGACTCTGTCGATCTCCTCATCGGCGCCCGGCTCGCCGAACTGCGCGCCCAGCACGGCTGGTCCCTCGGTGAGCTGGCGGAGCGCAGCGGAGTGAGCCGGTCCACCCTGTCCCGCGCCGAACGCGCGGAGACCAGCCCCACCGCCGCCCTTCTGAACCGGCTCTGCCACGTCTACGGCCGCACCATGTCCCAGCTGCTCAGCGAGGTCGAGGCGGCACCGGCGCCCCTGGTCCGGGCCGCCGACCAGCAGGTGTGGGAGGACCGCGCCGCCGGCTTCGTCCGCCGGTCCGTGTCCCCGCCGCACACCGGACTGCGTGGCGAACTGGTCGAGGGCAGGCTCACTTCGGGCGCGGACCTCGCCTACGACCGCCCGCCCGTGCCCGGCCTGGAACAGCACCTGTGGCTGCTGGAGGGAGCCCTGGAGGTGACCGTCGGAGACCGGGTCCACCGGCTCGACGCGGGGGACTGCCTGCGGATGCGGGTGACCGGCGCGACCCGCTTCCGCTGCGCGGGGCCGGGGGAGGCGCGGTATGTGCTGGCGGTGGTACGGCCATGAGGGTGCAGCGCTGGACGGGCGTGGAAGTAGGTGACCGGGCCGACGACTTGGCGGCGCTGCTCACCGACGCCGTGGCCTCGGGAGCCTCCGTCGGGTTCCTCGCGCCGCTCGGCCACGCGGAGGCAGTCGCCTGGTGGCGGGAGCGGGCTGAGGCCACGGCGGCGGGCCGGCTCGCCGTCTGGGCGGCCGTGGACCCCACGGACCGGGTGACCGGCACGGTCGGACTGGCCTTCCCCGACAAGCCGAACAGCCGGCACCGCGCGGAGCTGGTCAAGCTGATGGTGCACCGCTCGGCGCGCGGACAGGGCCTCGGCCGCCGGCTCCTCACCACCGCCGAACAGGCCGCCGCCGCCGACGGCCGCACCCTGCTCCACCTCGACACCGAGACCGGCAGCCCCGCCGAGCGGCTGTACCGCTCGGCCGGCTGGACCAGGGCCGGGACCATCCCCGACTACGCGGCCGGTCCGGCGGGCGTGTTGCGGCCGACGACGCTGTACTACAAGCGGCTGGGCGGGTGACTGTCAGTGGCAGGAGCTACCGTGCGTGGCATGCCGGATGCACACGACGTACGACGGATCGCCCTGTCCCTGCCGGACACCACGGAGAAGATCGCCTGGAGCATGCCCACGTTCCGGGTCGCCGGGAAGATGTTCGCGACCCTCCCCGAGGACGAGACGTCCCTCGCCGTGCGCTGCCCCAAGGAGGAGCGCGACGAACTGGTGCTGGCCGAGCCGGAGAAGTTCTGGATCGCCGACCACGAGGCACAGTTCGCCTGGGTGAGAGCGAGACTGGCCGCCCTGGAGGACGAGGAGGAGCTGCGGGACATCCTGGCCGACTCCTGGCGCCAGGCCGCCCCGTCCCGACTCCTCGACGCCCACCCGGAGTTGGGGCTCCCGGCCGGGGGCTGAAAAACCCGGCGGGCGCGGCCGGGGGGTGGCATGATCCCGCCTCGGCGGGCAGCGAGAGGGGACGTCCCGCCTCGGCGTGCAGCGAGAGGGAACGGCACGGACGGGGAACGGAACGGACGGGGAACGGCACGGCGGTGAACGGCCGGGTCGGGGAGGGGAGTGCTCGGGATGACCGGAACGGACGCGCGGCGCGAGGTCGCCGCCCAGGATGTGCGGAAGGCGGCGGCCGGTGCCCCGGCGGTCTGGTCGCGGGACTTCGTGCTCTTCTTCGTGGCCCGGGCCGTCGCCCGCCTCGGCGACACCATGCTGCCCGTCGCCCTCGCCGCCGGCCTGCTGGAGCACGGGTACGGGGCGGGCGCGGTCGGCCTCGCCATGGCGTCCACGGCCGCCGCGTTCGCCGGACTGGTCGTCTTCGGCGGGGTCATCGCCGACCGGTTCAGCACGCGCAGGCTGATGATCGGCGCCGACCTCGTCCGGCTCGGCACCCAGTCCCTCGCGGCGGGCCTGTTCTTCACCGGGCACGTGGTGCTGTGGCAGATCTGTGCCATCGGCGTCGTCAACGGCGTGGCCGGTGCGGTCTTCCAGCCGGGCGTGGCCAGCACCGTGCCCCGCCTCGCCACCGACATCCAGGGCGCGAACGGCGCGATCCGCATCGCCGAGTCCGCCGCCCAGCTCGCCGGTCCGGCCGTCGCCGGTGTCCTGGTGGGCCTCGCCTCACCCGGCGGGGTCTTCGCCGCGCACGCCGCCACCTATGCGCTCAGCGCCCTGTGCCTGCTGCTCCTCCGGCTGGGCCCGCTTCCCGTCGCCGCCCGCGCCGCCACCGGCTCCGCCCTGCGCGCCTTCCGCGCCGATCTCGTCGACGGCTGGCGGGAGTTCCGCTCCCGCGCCTGGCTGTGGGGGGTGATCGCCGTCTGGTGCCTCTACATGATCGCCGTATGGGGTCCGACCGTCCCCCTGGTGGCCACCGAGGTGGTCCGGCACCACGGCCCGGGCGCTTACGGCCTGGTCAACTCGGCCCTCGGGGCGGGCACGGTGATCGGCGGCCTGCTCGCCCTGCGGCTGCGCCCCCGCCGCATGCTCCGCGCGGGCGCGGTCTCCCTGTTCGCCTTCTTCGGCTTCCCGGCGACGGTGGGCGCGGGCCTGGGCGTACCGGCCATGGCGGCCGGGGCGGCGGTCGCCGGTGCGGGGATGTCGTTCTGGGGCGTGATGTGGGCGACCACCGTGCAGACCCAGGTCCCGGCCGACGTCCTCAACCGCATCCACGCCTACGACGTGGCCGGCTCCCTCGCCATGATGCCGGTCGGCCAGGCCCTCGCGGGCCCGGCGGCCGAAGCCCTCGGCGCCGACCACGTCCTGCTGACCGCGGGCGCGATGAGCCTGGCGGTGGCGGCGATCCTGCTGGCGATTCCCCCGATACGCGACTTGGTCCGAGCCGACACACCGGCACCCGCCACACCGTGACCGCGAGGGCCGGATGCGACCTGGTGCGGGCGCCGACGTGAACGTATCGACCGGACGCCGGGTGCGAGGGCCGGGTGCGAGCTGGTCGGGTTCGACGTGAGCGTATCGGCCGGACCCTGAGCGCGAGGGGTGGGCGTGGCCCGGTGGGAGACCGACGCCGCCGCGCCCTGAGTGGAGGGCCGGACGCGACCTGGTCCGGGCCCACGTGACCGCATCCGCTGGACCCTGAGTGCGGGGCCGACGCGATCTGTCGGGGCCTACGCGACCGCCTCCACCCTGACCGCGAGGTCTCAGCCGTGACTTGGTCCGGGCCGACACGACCACCCGCCGTATCCCGACCGCGCGGGCCGGATGCGACCGCCTCCGCCGGACCGCGAGCGCGCGGTCTCGCCCGGGGACCTGGTCCAGGCCGGCACGCCCGCACCCCCCGCCCCCGGCGCTCACCCGCGTCCTGCCCCCACGAAGTGGCCGATCCGCTCCCGCAAGGTCGTCGTGTTCAGGCCGTGTGCGGCCATGTGTTCCTCGATCGTGCCGTAGCGGCGCAGTTCGCGGCGGGTGACGCCGAGGCCGAGCACCCGGTGCGGGACATGGGTCAGCGCCTCGCTCACCGCGGTCGTCGACGTCCCGGCCAGGTAGGGCTCGACCAGCACGACGTCCGTGGCCGCCGCTTCCGTCGCCCGGCGCAGCCCGGCCGCGTCGAACGGTCGTACGGTCGTCGCGTACAGCACGGTCACGTCCAGTCCCTCCGTCGCGGCGAGGACCGGGTCCAGCATCGGGCCGACGGCGACGACCACTCCCGAGCGGCCCTCGCGGACCGTGACGAAGTGCTGTCCGTCGATGACCCGGCCCTGCCGGTTGGACTGCACGGACAGCCGCACGTACACCCGGTCGTCCCCCGCCGCGACCGCGTGGTGCAGCAGCGTCTCGGCCTCGTCCGGGTGCCCGGGGACATGCACGGTCCAGCCGTCCAGCGTGTCGAGGAGGGCCACGTCGCCCGGAGCCATGTGGGTGAAGCCGCCGGCCGGCCAGTCGAAGGAGGCGGCGGCGCTCACCAGCACCGCACCCGTGTCCTGATGCCCCAGATCCAGCTTGACCTGCTCGAACGGCCGCTCCACGAGGAAGCTGGCGAAGGTGTGCACGATCGGCCGCAGCCCGGTGAGCGCCAGCCCCGCCGCCGCGCCCACCAGCAGCTGTTCGCGGATGCCGACGTTGATCACCCGGTCGGGATGCCGGCGCTCGGCCTCGCGGAACCCGTCCCGGCCGATCTCGGCGAGGACGACCGCGACCCGCGGGTCCTCGTCCAGCAGCCGGGAGACGACGGGGGCGAAACGGTCACGCATGGTGTCCATCAGAAAGACCCTTTCCGGGAAGTCAGGCGTTCTTCGGCTCGACGCGGGCCACGACGACACGCGGCCGGCCGGGATGCGGCGCGGTGAACGCGGCGTACAGCGCCTCGTGGTCGCGCCCGTCGACGGTCACCGCGGACCAGCCCGCCGCCTCGAACCGGGCGGCGATCCCGCCGGGCAGCGCGTGGCTGGCGGAGGAGTTGTCGATGACGACGGTGTGCAGCCGGTCCAGTCCGGCGGGCCCGGCGAAGGCGATCGCCTCGTGGTTGCTGCCCTCGTCCAGCTCGGCGTCCCCGATGAGCACCCAGACCGCCGGATCGGGCCGGCCCTGTGCCCGCAGGCCCAGCGCGGTGCCCACGGCGATCGGCAGCCCGTGCCCGAGCGATCCGCTGCCGATCTCGGCCCCCGGCACCAGCACACGGTCCGGGTGGTGCCCGAGCGGGGAGTCGTAGGACCCGAAGTCCGGCAGCCACTCGACGGGCACGAACCCCTTCGCGGCCAGCACGGCGTAGTACGCCATGGGCCCGTGCCCCTTGCTCAGCAGGAACCGGTCCCGGGCCGGGTCGTCCCGCCGCTCGGGAGCGACCCGGAGCACCCGGTCGTAGAGCACCCACAGCACGTCGAGCGTGGAGGTGGCCGCCGGTCCGTGCTTCTCGTCACCGGTCATCAGCGCCATCAGCCGGGGCAGGTCGTCGTAGCCGTACGTACGGCTCTGGTCCGTCGCGATCGTCATGCCGATGATCGTGCAACCTCAACCAAAGTTGAGGTCAACAACAAAAGGGCGCGCGACCACCGAGCGGAGTGCGGTATTGTTTCCCTGCGCGTTCGGCCGGGGAAAGCCCAGGTCAAACGGCACCGGGACGTGGCGCAGCTTGGTAGCGCACTTGACTGGGGGTCAAGGGGTCGCAGGTTCAAATCCTGTCGTCCCGACTCATAGGAGTCGCAAGGACAGAGGCCGTCTGCTCAGAGGTGAGCAGGCGGCCTTGTTCGTGTCCCGGAAAAAGACCTGGCTCTGTCGGTGGCCGCTGTTAGCCTCATCCGGCTCGTGGAGATCACGGGCACCACAGGGGAGGGTGACACGTGAAATTACCGACGAGCGGCCGGAGTTGGGGAAGAGGCCGCCGTATCGCCGTGGCCGGGTCCGTCGTGGCCGCCGTGCTGGGGGCACCCGGGGCCGCCTCCGCCGCCGGCAACCTGCCGCCGCTCCAGCCACTGGTCAAGGATCTCCAGACCGGAACCCGGCCCTGCGCCTCGGGACCGGACCGGGTGTACGTCGGCGCGCCTCCGACGCTGAGCGCCGTGCTGTACGACCCCGAGGAGGACAACCAGCCCAGTGAGGCCAGCATGGTCTCGGCGGAGTTCGAAGCCTGGTGGACGGGTTCCGACGGGGCGGTGCAGCGCCGTACGTACACCACGCCCGAGCTGCCGTCCGGCACCCGGCAGCAATGGCGGATGTCCGAGGACGTCCCCGCCGGCACGACCGTCTCGTGGCGCGTCCGCGCGCACGACGCGGCGGCCGCGTCCCCGTGGAGCGACGAGGCCCCGGGTGCCGTCTGCGAGTTCGTGTACGACGACACGAGCCCCGCCGCCCCGGCGGTCACGTCCCCGGACTACCCGGAGGAGCAGATCCAGGACGGCGTCGGCGTCTACGGCGGCTTCACCATGGACTCGCCCTCCGACGACGTCGCACAGTACGTGTACAGCTTCATCGGCGGGCCCCAGCAAACCGCCCTCCCCGACGAACTCGGCGGCCCCGTCACGATCCGCCACCTGCCGCTGCGCTCCGGCACGGACTACCTGAGCGTGCGCGCCATCGACCGCGCCGGACGCAGCAGCTCCTCGGCCACCTACTGGTTCCGGGTCAGGTCCGGCCGTGCACCCGTGGCCCACTGGGCGCTCACCGACGCGGCCGGATCCACCGGCGCCGCCGCGCAGACCGGCCCCGACGCCCGCGCCGGGTCGGGTGTCCGGTTCGGCGCGGACGCCCCACCGGGAACCTCCCTCGCCTCCGCCGCCCACCTCGACGGTGACGGGCAGTCCTACCTCACCCCGGACACCGCCGCCGCCGACCCGCGCCGCACCTTCGCCGTCAGCGCCTGGGCGCGCCCCGACCGCACGAACCGGGACATGGCGGTCGCCGGCCAGGACGCGGGGGACACCGCCGGCTTCGAGCTGGGCCTGCGCACCGAGGACGGCGGGCCGGTCTGGTCCTTCGCCATCGGTGACGCCCGGGTCACGGGCGGCGCGCCCGAGGCGGGCGAGTGGGCGCATCTGCTCGGCCTGTACGACGCCGAGACCGGACGGATGCGGCTGTACGTCAACGGCCGCCCGGCCGGCCCCGAGGTCGCCACGCCGGCCGCGACCACCGGTTCCTTCCAGATCGGCCGGGCCCGGCAGGACGGCGACTACCGGCATCACTGGGAGGGCACGCTGGGCGACGTGCGGGTCCACGACCGCGTCGTCGTCCCCGACGAGGCCGCCGAGCTGGCGCGCCGCAAGCCGGACCCGCGCGGGCACTGGTCCCTGGAGGAGGCGACCGGCGGTGCCAGCCCGGACCAGAGCGGCGCGTCGCCCCTGACGCTGCACGGGGGTGCCGCCATCCATCGCGGCCCGGACGGCTCCTGTCTGCCGGAGTTCGACCCCGACTGCCCCGACGTGCCCTACGCGCTGGTCGGCGACGGCCATCTCCAGCTGGACGGCCAGACGGCGTACGCGGCCGCCGACCGGCCCGTCGTGGACACCGGCGACAGCTTCACCGTCGGCGTCGTCGTCCGGCTCGCGGACTCCGACCCCGACCGTCCGATGACCGTCCTGTCCCAGGCGGGCCGGTACACCGACGCCTTCAAGGTGCGCTACGACCCCGCGGTCCACGCCTGGCAGCTGATCGTGCCGCGGAAGGACGCCCCCGGGGCACCGGAGACCGTGGTCTCCCAGATCACCGCCCCGGACGGCGGTGAGGGACAGGGGCACCGGCTGGCCGTGGTGTACGACGACGCCGACGACCGGATCAAGCTGTATCTCGACGGCCACACCAACGACGACGCCACCGCCGCCCTGCCCGACGGCCGGCACAGCGACGGGCCGTTGCAGATCGGCCGGGGCCGGGTCGGCGACGGCTGGGGCGAGTACCTGCACGGCGACGTGGACGAGGTCCAGGCCTACCAGGGAGCCCTCCGCGACAAGGACGTCATCGGCCTGGGCTGGGGCACCGACCCCTGCCTCTGCTGAACCCCGCCGCCTGTCCGGTCGTCCCGCTGGACGACCGGACAGGCGGCGCCGGCCGCACGGTCAGAGGGCCAGACCGACATGGGCCAGCGCCTGCTTCAGCAGGACCCCGTGGCCGCCCGGCATCTCGTTCTGCACCGCCGGGGAGGCGGCCTCCTGGGGGCTGAACCAGACGAGGTCCAGCGCGTCCTGGCGGGGCCGGCAGTCGCCGGTCACCGGCACGATGTAGGCCAGGGACACCGCGTGCTGGCGCGGGTCGTGGTACGGCGTGATCCCCGCCGTCGGGAAGTACTCCGCGACCGTGAACGGCTGGAGCGAGGCCGGCACGCGCGGCAGGGCGACCGGCCCGAGGTCCTTCTCCAGGTGGCGCAGCAGCGCGTCGCGGACCCGCTCGTGGTGCAGCACCCGGCCGGAGACCAGGGTCCGGCTGACCGTGCCGTCCGGGCCGATGCGCAGCAGCAGTCCGATGCTGGTGACTTCACCGCTGTCGTCCACGCGCACGGGCACGGCCTCGACGTACAGGATCGGCATCCGGGCCCTGGCCATCTCCAGCTCGTCCGTGGTCAGCCAGCCGGGCGTGGTTTCGGTCATGTCAGACATTGCTTGATCATACTTTCCGGGTGGGGCGCCCGCTGGAATCGCGGGTCGGTTCGGATACGGGCGGTCCGTACAGTCGTCGGGCGTTGTCGCGGCCCGTCCAGGCCGCGATCCGCAGGGCGTCGGCAAGGCTCAACTCGTCGGCGTCCACGCGGTCTTGCAGCAGACCGGCGAGGCCCTGCCGGAAGCACAGGGCACCCAGGTGGTGGAACTCGGCCACACCATAGGCGTCGGAGCTGTACAGCAGTTTGCGGAACGGAGTGATCTCCAGCGCCTCCTCCAGCACCGCCCGGCAGCGGGCCGGGCCGGTGTAGTGCAGGGCGAGACCGACGTCCAGGTACACCTGCTCGAACACCGCGGCCAGATAGGCGGCCTGGCGATGGTACGGCCAGCAGTGCAGCAGCAGCACCGGGATCGTCCCGGCGGTCCGGTGCAGCCAGTCCGTGAGCAGGGCGGGGTCCGCGCGATGCAGCCGTACGTCCGCGTCGCCGAAGCCGGTGTGCAGTTGCAACGGCAGCCCCAGCTCGACGGCGGTCCACAGCAGGTGCCGGACCAGGACCGGGTCGGTGAGGCGTCCGCCCCGCGCCAGCCAGTGCCGGGCGGCCTGTGTCACCTCGGCCTCGGCCGGGCGCTCCGGGTCCAGGGCGAAACCCGTGCGATAGGCCGCGACCGACTTCACCGCCACCACGCCCGGCCGCCGTACGGCCTCCTCGGCGGCGGCGCGGAACACGGCCGCGTACTCGCCCGCCTCCACGCCCCGCGCCGCCACCGACTCGGCGATCTGCTCCAGCCGTACGACCTCGCAGGCGGCGGCGCCGGCGGCCGCCGCCAGCTCGGCGGGGGTGGTGACCGGGTGCGGGGCGTAGCCGGTGTCCACGCAGTACACCCCGGCTCCGGCCGCCGTGAGGAAGCGGCGGTTGACCTCCCGCCAGCCGAGCTGGGCACGCCGGGCCACGTAGTCGGCGGGCGGCGCGTGCCGGGGGAGGTCCAGCAGGGGCGCGCAGTGGCGGCGGACGGCCAGGCCGACAGGGCTGTCGAAGGGCGAGACGCCCGGCCAGGCCGCGCCCTCGGTGATCAGGGACGCGAACTCCTCGCCGCTCAGGTCGGCCGTGACCGCGCCGTGGCAGTGGTGGTCGACGAGCGGCAGCGCGGCGAGGGCCTCGTGGACCGGTCCGGGTGCGGCCATGGTCAGTACGTCCAGCGGTAGGCCGCCGCCACCTGGTCGGGGTCGAGTCCGTCGACGGCCGCTGCCTCGCCGAGCCGTACGGCGATCACCGCGTCCGCGAGGACCGGGCCCAGCGCGGCCCGTGGCACCGGGTCCGCGCGGAACTCCTCGACGGCCTCCGGCAGCGACTGCGGCAGCCGCCGTACGCCCAGGGCCGCCGCCTCGTCGGGGCCGTAGCGGGCCGGGTCGCCGGTGATCTCGTCGGGCAGGGCGCGGGCCGCCGTCACGCCGTCGAGTCCGGCCGCGATCACACAGCCGAGGGCCAGATAGGGGTTGGCGGCCAGGTCGACCGGTTTGACCTCCATGTTGGCGTCCTGGTCGTGGCGGCCCGCCGTGCCCGTGATCATCCGCAGGGCGGCCTCCCGGGTCTCGCGGCCCCAGGCGGTGAAGACCCCGGCCCACCGGGAGGGCTTCAGCCGCAGATAGCTGGCCGGGCTGGGGGCGGTGACCGCCGTCAGCGCCGGGAGGTGGGCGAGGACCCCGGCGGCGAAGGACTCCGCCTCGGCCGTCATGCCGTACCGGTGCTCGCCGCCGGCGTGCAGGTTCACGCCGTCGCGCCAGCAGGACAGGTGGAGATGGCCGCCGTTGCCGACGCCCTCGGCGGACACCGCGGGCGCGAACGACACCCGCAGGCCGTGCCGCTGGGCCACCGCCCGGATGGTCTGGCGGACCAGCACGCTGAGGTCGGCCGCCGCGACCGGATCCCGGGCGCCCACCGAGATCTCGAACTGCCCGGGCGCGTACTCGGGATGCAGTTGGTCGACCCCCACACCCTGCGCGGCGCACGCGGCCAGCAGGTCGGCGGTGTAGTCGGTCAGCCCGACCTGCCGGATCGCGCCGTACGCCGGTCCGGAGACGGCCGGCACGAACTCCCCGGCGGGCGCCGAGCCCAGCCCGACGGACCACTCGATCTCGATCGCCGCCTTGAAGGCCAGGCCGTGCCGTTCGGCAGCGTCGGTGACGATCCGGCGCAGAAGGGTCCGGGTACAGCCGGGGTGCCGGGCGCCCTCCTGGGTGATCCGGTCCACCGGCGCCCATGCCCAGCCGGGCTGCCCGGCCAGCGCCACCAGCCGGTCCAGGTCCGGGTAGAGCCTGAGGTCGCCGTCGGGGGAGCCGAGCACGTCGGTGGTGACGATGGAGTCGTGGGCGAGGAAGGTGTCGAACACCGGGGACATGCCGACGCCCCAGGACACGGCCGCCTCCAGCCGCGCCGTGGGGATCGTCTTGACCCGGCCGACGCCCGCGGTGTCCACGTACGCCAGCACGACGCCGCGCACCCCCTGCGCGGCCAGGTCGGCCGTCAGGCCGGCGACCCGGCGCAGATCCCCGGGACGGCCGCCGGGCACGGGGTCGGCGAAAGTCGTCATACGTCCTCCTCGGCGGGCTCGGCCCCGCGCGCGGCCGGGGTCAGGGTTTCACGGCCACCGCGCCGAACTGCGGCACCGGTGCGGCGGACGCCGACTCGGCGCGCCACTGCGAGCACGGCACCAGGCCCGGCTCGACCAGGTCCAGGCCGTCCAGGAACCCGGCGATGTCGGCGCGGCCACGGGCGGTGATCGGCGGGGTGGCGTGGGCGTTCCAGAACTCCATGGCGGCCACGTTGCCCTCGCCGCCCACGTCACGGTCGTCCGTCGGATGGGTGAGGACCAGGTGGCTGCCGGGGGGCACCGCCGCCATCAGCCGGCGCACGATGTCCCGGGCCTCGCCGGTGTCCAGCACGAAGTTGAGGATGCCCAGCATCAGCACCGCGACCGGCCGGGTCAGGTCCAGGGTCTCGGCGGCCCGCCGCAGGATGCAGTCCGGGGCGTGCGCGTCGGCGTCGATGTAGTCCGTGACGCCCTCGGGCGAGCTGGTGAGCAGCGAGCGGGCGTGCACGAGCACGATCGGGTCATTGTCGACGTACACGATCCGGGACTCGGGCGCGATCCGCTGCGCTGTCTCGTGCGTGTTGTCGGCCGTCGGCAGGCCGCTGCCGATGTCGAGGAACTGCCGGATGCCCCGCTCGGCGGCCAGGAAGCGCACCGCCCGCCCCAGGAACTCCCGGTCCGCGCGTGCCACCGTCCGGATCACCGGGAACATCCCGGCGATCTGCTCGCCCACCCGCTGGTCGACCTCGTAGTGGTCCTTGCCGCCGATCCAGTAGTTCCAGACCCGGGCGTTGTGCGCCACGGTGGTGTTCAGCCGTGCCGGTCCGGCCCCCGGGGAGTCGACCTCGCTCACCTGTCCGCCCTTCTCACGTGCGGTTCTCCGCCGTCATTGTGCCCCCCGTTGATCGCGCTGTCCCGGGAAACGGGCACGCTGGGCGGTTCCGGACAGGCGTGCGCCCCGCCCCCGGCGGTTCCGCGCCGGCATGCGCCCCGGCCCCCCGGCGGTTCCGGGCCCGCCGGGCGCATGAGCAACACTGGACCGGTATCCCCGCCCCCGACCGGAAGAAGGACATGCCCGCCACGCCCACGCCCCTCCTCGACGCCTCCGGCCAGCCCGCCGGCCCCGCCGACATCCGGCTGATCGTCACCGACATGGACGGCACACTGCTGGACGACGCCAAGCGGATTCCCGGCGGGCTGTGGCCGATGCTCGCCGAACTGCGCCGCCGCGGGGTGCTGTTCAGCCCGGCGAGCGGACGCCAGTACGCCACCCTGTTCCGGCAGTTCGCGGAAGTCGCCGAGGGCATGGTGTTCATCGCGGAGAACGGCACGTACGTGGTCCGCGACGGCGTGGAGCTGAGTTCCGACCCGCTGGACCGGTCCGTCGCCGCCGGGGTCGCCCGGACGGTACGTCGGCTGGTGTCGGGCGGCGCGGACGTGGGCGCCGTCGTCTGCGGCAAGCGTGCGGCGTACGTCGAGCGGACCGACGAGGCGTTTGTGGCGGAGGTGCGCAAGTACTACGTCGAGCACCGGATCGTCGAGGACGTCACCGCCGTGGACGACGACGTGATCAAGGTCGCGCTGTTCGACTTCGGGTCCGCCGAGCACACCACCGCCCCGGCGCTCGTGGAGTTCGCCGCCACGCACCAGGTCGTCGTCTCCGGCGAGCACTGGGTGGACGTGATGAACCGCACCGCCGACAAGGGCACCGCCCTGCGCGGCCTCCAGCGGGCGCTCGGCATCACGCCCGCCCAGACCATGGTGTTCGGCGACTACCTGAACGACCTGGAGATGCTCGACGCCGCCGAGTGGTCCTTCGCCATGGCGGGTGCCCACCCCGAGGTGATCCGGCGGGCCCGCCACCTGGCCCCGTCCAACAACGACGACGGCGTACTGCGGACCATCGCCCGCGTGCTGGACCTGCCGTACGACGGGGTCAGGGCTTGACCGCGACTCCGCCGTAGAGCGAGATCGGCCCGTCGGGCGCACCCTCGGGCCGCCACTCGGCCACCGACACGATCCCGGGCTCCAGCAGCCTGAGTCCCTCGAAGAAGGTGCCCACTTCGGCGTGCGAACGCGCCACCAGGGTGACTCCGCCGGCCGCGTAGGCCGCGATGCCCCGCCGCACGTTCTCCGGTTCGAAGTCGGCCGTCATGGTCGACAGCACCAGGCAGCTGCCCGGCGCCAGCGCGCCGACCAGGGTGTTCACCAGGTCGTGGGCGCCGTCCTCGTCGGCGATGAAGTGGAGCAGGGCGATGAGGGAGAGGGCCACCGGGCGGTCGAAGTCCAGGACGCGGGCGGCCTGTTCGAGGATCGCCTGCGGATCGCGGGCGTCGGCCTGCACATACTCCGTCACGCCCTCCGGGCTGCCCCGCAGCAGCGCGTTCGCGTGGGCCAGCACGATGGGGTCGTTGTCGACGTACACCACGCGGGCGTCCGGGGCCACGGACTGGGCGATCTGGTGCAGGTTCGGCTCGGTCGGTATGCCGGTGCCGATGTCCAGGAACTGGCGGATTCCCCGATCCGTGGCCAGCACCCGCGTGCTGCGGCGCATGAACGCCCGGTTGGCGCGGGCGGCCTTCGGGGCGCCCCCGTCGATCGCCGCGATCCGCCGGCCCAGTTCCTCGTCGACCGGATAGTTGTCCTTGCCGCCGAGGAACCAGTCGTAGACCCGGGCCGGATGCGG
This sequence comes from Streptomyces sp. NPDC029138, assembly GCF_055564375.1. Lineage (NCBI taxonomy): Bacteria > Bacillati > Actinomycetota > Actinomycetes > Kitasatosporales > Streptomycetaceae > Streptomyces > Streptomyces sp. NPDC029138. Next base: position 65,593 of record NZ_JBVHWM010000038.1, on the reverse strand, counting down.
CCGGGTCGTGTCGATGCCGTCCTGGATCTTCGGCCCGGTCCCCGTCACGCGCTGCTCCTCCACCCGTCCGGTCCCGGTGGTCACTCCGGGACGTGCGGGGAGCAGTCTGACACGATCACGCGGCCCGGCGCAGACAGTCTTCGGCCACCTGCTTGTCGAGCGCCGCCCGGACCAACGCGGCGGCCAGGACGGCTGGTTGGGTGTCCCCGGCCAGCTCGGTCAGCTTCTCCGGGTCCTTGGGCAGGCCGAGCCGCCCGGCCCCGGACAGCGCCTTGCCGTCCAGGTAGGGCCCGACGTCCGGCCAGACCCGCTGCGCCTCGCGCAGGAAGATGTCGGCGCCGGCCGGCCCGATGCCCGGCTCCTCCTGGAGCAGCCGTTTCAACTCACCCGTGTCGCCGTCCGCCTCCCGGTGCAGCCGGCGCAGGTCGCCGCCCCAGCGCTCGGTCAGCAGCTCCGCGCCGTCGCCGAGCTGGGTGGCGGTGCGCTCGTCGTACCGGCGGTAGCCGCCCCGGCCGAGCGCGTCCACCCGCTGCTGCCAGTCCGCCTCCGCCATCCGGCGGGGGCTGTCCAGGTGGTCCTCGTGCAGAGCCCGCGCGGCGGCCACCGCGACGGAGGCCCGGATCCGGGCGCTGAGCAGCAGGGACAGCACGAGCAGCCGGTACAGCGGCTGCGGGGTGTCCTTCAGGCGGATGCCCGCCTCCTCGGCGTACGTCCGCCCGTACTCGGACACCAGCTCGCGCACGACCCGTTCGTCCCGGCTCATGATCGGGCTCCGGCTAGGGCTTGAGCGGGTCGTGGCCCAGCGTCATCAGCCGGTGCCGCCGCCGGGTGTCCTCCGGCGTGTTCTCCGGCTCGGGTTCGTTCTCCAGGTCGACCAGGTCGGCGACCGTGTCGACGACCTTGTGCATGACCCGGATGTCGTCCTCCGTGAGGTCGGTACGGCGCTTCTGGAGGATGGCGAGGACATGCTGCCCGGTGGGCGTGCCCGCCTCCTCCGGCAGCGGTTCCGTCTCCTCGTCGGCGTCCCGGACCTTCAGCCAGGCCGCGAGTTCCGCCGAGGTCATGTTCACCACGCGGTGGAAGTCCTCCCACAGCGCCTCGATCTCCAGGGCGTCGGCCATGGGTCTCCCCCTTCTCTTGCGGGAGTGGGTGTACTAGCTGGCGGCGTCGTCGCGCGGGTGGTTCTCGGCCTCGAACATCCAGCGCTGCTTCTCCAGATCGGCCGTGACGGAGATCAGCAGGTCCTGGGTGACCGGATCGGCCTTCTCGGTCGCCTCGATCCGCTCGCGCAGCCGGCCGACGGCCGTCTCCAGCGCCGACACCATCAGCTCCACGACCTCCGTGTCACGCAGCCAGCCGTCCTTGGTGCCGGGCAGCGCGAAGGTCGCGGCGATGGTCTCCGGCCTGCCGTCCGGCGGCACGCCCAGCGCGGCGGCACGCTCGGCCACCGTGTCCGAATGGCTCCGGGCCGTCGCGACCACCTCGTCCAGCTGGAGGTGGATCGACCGGAACCGCGGGCCCACGACGTTCCAGTGCGCCTGCTTGCCGACCAGCGACAGCCCGAGCAGGTCGACCAGGGTCTCCTGCAAGGCGGTCCCGGTGACGCCGAGCGCCTCCTCGGGCAGCGTGCTCTTGACCACGGTCATGGTGCGTATATCCCCTTTCGGCAGCTGTCCACGGTCATGTCCGACAGGGCGGGTGCCCGCTGCGCGAGGGAGCAAACCGGCTGATCAGCGGGGCAGTACCCGGTCCAGGAAGCCCAGCGCCTCGGCGAGGACGTCCTCCTTGCACGTCTCGTGGAACACCTCGTGCCGCGCCCCCGGGAAGATCCGCTCGGTCAGCCGGCCGCCGCTCAGCCGCTCCACCCCGGTCCGGCTCCCGGGCAGTGGCACCAGCCGGTCGTCGTCGCCGTGCAGCCACAGCAGCGGCAGCCCGCCGACGTCACCGCCCCGGGCGACGGTTTCGAGCGTCCGGGCGAACGCCTCCAGCGTCGGCCGCTTCATGGGCCCGTGCCAGACCAGCGGATCGGCCGCGTACGCGGCGCCCACGGCCGGGTCCCGGGAGAGCGCGGACGGGCTGATCGGGATGTCGGGGATCTCCTCCAGGGCCAGCAGCCGCCCCGGCAGTTCCCAGGCGCCGATCACCGGGCCGGACAGGATCAGGGCGCTCAGCTCGTCGCCGTACCGCTGGGCGTAGCGGGCCGCGATCAGCCCGCCCATGGAGTGGCCGACCAGGACCAGCGGCAGGCCGGGGCGCGCGGCGCGGGCCGCGTCCGCCACGGTGTGCACGTCCGTGACCACGTCCTCGAAGTCCTCGATCACCACCCGCTCCCCGGCCGACCGGCCGTGGCCGGCGTGGTCCGGCGCGTACACGGCGGCGCCGTGCCCGGTGAGCCGGGCGGCGAGTTCCGCGTACCGGCCGGCGTGCTCGCCGTACCCGTGCGCCAGGAGCGCCAGGTAGCGGGGGGCCGGATGCGGCCACTCCCGTACGGCGAGGGCTCCGTGCGTGCCGTCGAGGACGTGCTCGCGGACGTGGGGCATCTCTCCTCCAGCTGCCTCGGTGAAGGTCCTGGGGGATCTTCCCAGCGGGGCGCTCGGCGGTCTATAGTCCAAAACTAGCAGTGCTAATTAATGGCTTCCGCACAGCGTGAACGGCTGTCGCGAGGTCCGTGCTGATCCGTAGCGTCGTAGGTCAGGAGTCCCAGCCGTGCGTCCCGTCCACTTCGCGGCCGCCCGCCGCACCCCCATCGGCAAGCTGCGCGGAGCCCTCTCCTCCGTCCGCCCCGACGATCTGGCCGCCACCGTGATCCGCCACCTGGTGGCCGACGTGCCCGCGCTCGACCCCGCCCGGATCGACGACGTCTACTGGGGCGCCGCCAACCAGTCCGGCGAGGACAACCGCAATGTCGCCCGCATGGCCGCCCTGCTCGCCGGACTGCCCGACTCCGTGCCCGGCGCCACCGTCAACCGGCTGTGCGCCTCCGGACTCGAAGCGGTCACCACCGCCGCCCGGACCATCGCCGCAGGCGAGGCCGACATCGTGATCGCCGGCGGCTCCGAGTCGATGAGCCGCGCCCCCTTCGTCCTGCCCCGCCCCGACGAGGCCCTGCCGCAGCGCATCGAGACCCACGACACCCGGCTCGGCTGGCGGCTGGTCAACCCCGCCATGAAGGAGCTGCACGGCCTGCTCTCCATGGGCGAGACCGCCGAGGAGGTCGCCGAGCGGTACGGCATCCCGCGCGAGCGCCAGGACGCGTTCGCCCTGCGCAGCCACCAGCTCGCCGCCGCCGCACGCAAGAACGGCCACTTCGACGACGAACTCCTGCCCGTCGAGCGCCCCGACGGCATCGTGGTCGAGCAGGACGAGTGCGTCCGCGAGGACACCTCGCTGGAGAAGCTGTCCCGGCTGAGGCCGGTCTTCCGCGCGGACGGCACCGTCACCGCCGGCAACGCCTCGCCGATGAACGACGGCGCGGCCGGCCTGCTGCTGGTCAGCGAGGAAGCGCTGAACGAGCTGGGGCTGGAGTCCCTCGGACGCTACATCGCGGGCGCCTCCGCCGGCGTCCACCCCGACGTGATGGGCCTCGGCCCGGTCCCCGCCACCCGCAAGGCGCTGGCCCGGGCCGGCTGGGACATCGGCGCCGTACAGGAGGCCGAGTTCAACGAGGCGTTCGCCGCGCAGGCACTCGCGTGCGTCGACCAGCTGGGCATCGACCCCGACCTGGTCAACCCCACCGGCGGCGCCATCGCCCTCGGCCACCCCCTCGGCTGCTCCGGCGCCCGCATCCTCACCACCCTGCTGCACCGGATGCGCCGCACGGGGGCGGAGCGGGGGCTCGCGACGATGTGCGTGGGAGTGGGGCAGGGGAGCGCGGTGCTGGTCGAGAGGCACTAGAGCGTCCCCAACGGGGGCTCCCCGCAAGGGGATTCGGTACACGAGCCGCAGCAAGGAAAACGGAGCAGCACTCCATGGCCACCCTGTCCGTCGCCGCCATCCTCGCCGAGAACGCCCGGCGCCGCCCCCGCAAGACCGCCCTCGTCGAAGGCGACCTGCGGCTCACCTTCGCCGAGGTGTGGCGGCGCGCGCTGGCCCAGGCGGGCGCGCTCACCGGCCTCGGCGTACGGCCAGGCGACCGGGTCGCCCTCATGGCGCCCAACACCGCGGAGTTCCCGGTGGCGTACTACGCGATCGCCGCGGCCGGCGGGGTCGTCGTCCCCGTGCACCTGCTGCTGTCGTCGGGCGAGGTGGAGCACGTCCTGCGGGACAGCGGGGCCACCCTGCTGCTGGTGCACCCGGCGCAGGCGGAGACCGGCACGGCCGCCGCGGGCGCCACCGGCGTCCGAGCGGTCACCCTCGGCGCGGAGTTCGAGAAGCTCGCGGCCGACGCCGAGCCCCTCCCGTCGTACGTCACCCGGGCCGCCGACGACCCAGCGGTGATCTTCTACACCAGCGGTACGACCGGTGTGCCCAAGGGTGCCGTCCTCAGCCACTTCAACCTGGTGATGAACGCGACCGTCAACGCCTTCGACGCCAACGACATCCGCGCCGACGACATCGCCCTCGGCGCGCTGCCGCTGTTCCACGCCTTCGGCCAGACCGTCTCGCTCAACTCCACCTGGCGGGCCGGCGCCACGCTCGTGCTGCTGCCCCGCTTCGACGCGGCCCGCGCCATCGAGCTGATGGTGCGGGAAAGCGTGAACACCTTCCACGGCGTGCCCACCATGTTCGTCGCCCTCGCGGCGGCTGCCGCCGACGCGGAGCGGCTCCCCGGGCTGCGCGTGTGCGTCTCCGGCGGGGCCTCGCTCCCGGTCGCCGTCCTGGAGCGGTTCGAGGCCGCGTTCGGCGCGAAGATCTACGAGGGGTACGGGCTGTCGGAGACCTCGCCGACGGCCACCGTGAACCAGCCGGTGTTCGGCACCAGGGCCGGCACCATCGGCCACCCGCTGTGGGGCATCGACGTGGAGATCGCCCGCGCCGAGGTCGAGGGCCGGGTCGAACTGCTGCCGCCCGGTGAGCTGGGCGAGGTCGTCATCCGTGGCCACAACGTCTTCTCCGGCTACCTCGGCCGCCCCGAGGCCACCGCCGAGGCCCTGGTGGACGGCTGGTTCCGCACCGGCGACCTCGGCGTCAAGGACGACGAGGGTTTCCTGCGGATCGTCGACCGCAAGAAGGACGTCATCATCCGCGGCGGCTACAACGTCTACCCGAGGGAGGTCGAGGAGGTCCTGATGCGCCATCCGGAGATCGCCCAGGCCGCCGTCATCGGCCTGCCCGACGACCTGCACGGCGAGGAGGTGTGCGCGGTCGTCGTCCCCGCGCGGGGCACCACGCCGGACCCCGCCGCGCTCACCGAGTGGTCCAAGGAGCACCTGGGCAAGCACAAGTACCCGAGGCGGGTCGAACTCGCGGACGCGCTGCCGCTCGGGCCGAGCATGAAGGTGCTCAAGCGGGAGCTGCGGGCGCGGTACACGGGCCGCTAGGCGGTACGTCGGCCGTCGCACCCGGACCGACCGGCGAGACGCTCCTTACGCCGGACCCATGCATGTGCATAGCATCGGTTCCTCCATGAACACGATGACGCTCTGGCACATATCCGGCTGGGGGTTCGCGGCGCTCGCCTGCGCGGCCCTGCTCGTCGGCTTCTCCAAGACGGCCGTCAGCGGGGCCAACACGGTCAGCCTCGCGATCTTCGCGGCGGTCCTGCCCGCCCGCGCCTCCACCGGCGTACTGCTGCCCGTCCTGATCGCCGGCGACGTGCTCGCCGTCCTCACCTACCGGCGGCACGCGCACTGGCCCACACTGTGGCGGCTGTTCCCGGCCGTGGCGGCGGGCGTGGTGGCCGGCACGCTCTTCCTGGTGTGGGCCGACGACGGGATCGTACGGACCTCGATCGGCGCGATCCTGCTGCTGATGGCCGGGGTGACGCTGTGGCGACGGCGGACTCCCGGGACCCCGGAGGAGCCGGACGCGGCCGGCTCCCGGGCGGGCCGCGTCAAGGCCCGCTCGTACGGCGCGCTCGGCGGGTTCACGACGATGGTCGCCAACGCGGGCGGGCCGGTGATGTCGATGTACCTGCTGTCCGCCGGTTTCCGGAAGCTTGGCTTCCTTGGCACCTCCGCCTTCTTCTTCCTCATCGTGAACGTCTCGAAGGTGCCGTTCAGCGCCGGACTGGGCCTGATCGACGGGCACTCGCTGCTCCTTGACGCCGCGCTCGTGGTGTTCGTTGTGCCCGGGGCGTTGTTCGGCAAGTGGGCTGTGAACCGGATCAACCAGCGACTCTTCGAACAACTCGTGATCGCGGCGACGATCGTGGGCGGCCTGCAACTGCTACTCCGCTAGCCCCAGCAGCCCCGGGACGTCCGCGAAGGAGTCCACGACGTGGTCCGGGTCGCCACTCGCCCGCTCGTGCGTCTCCGGCTGGTACTTGCCCGTCTTCACCAGCACCCCGGTGAGCCCGGCCCGCTGCGCCGCGAGCACGTCCGACTCGATGTCGTCGCCGACCATGAGCGCCCGCTCCGCGTCCACTCCGAGCCGGGCCAGCGCCGCCTCGAAGAACGCCCGGGACGGCTTGCCCGTGACCTCCGCCTCCACCCGCGCCGCCCGCTCCAGCCCCAGCAGGAACGCACCCGAGTCCAGCTGCAACCCGGCGTCGGTGCGCCAGTACAGGTTGCGGTGCATGGCGACCAGCCGCGCACCCCGCTGCAACTCGCCGAAGGCCCGGTTGAGCGCCTCGTAGTCGAACCCCGGCCCGGCGCCGCCGACCACGACCACGTCGGCGCCCTCCTCGGCCAGCGCGACATCGCCCAGATCCGCCGCGATGTCCCCGCTGTTGAGCAGCAGACACCGGGCGCCCGGATGGTGCTCGGCGAGATGGGCGGCGGTGACGGCGGGCGCGGTCAGCACATCCTCCGCGTCCACCTCGAAACCGGCCTCCGACAGCGTCTCGGCGATCGACTCCCGGGTTCGGGAGGTCGTATTGGTCACCAGGGCCACGCCGAGCCCGGCCGCGCGGATACCACGCAGCGCCTCCACCGCACCAGGCAGCGGCTTCCAGGACACGGTGAGGACCCCGTCGATGTCGATCAGAACGGCACGCGCGGACGCCAAGGACTCCATGGCCCGACCGTAGCGACCCGGCGGCCGACCGGCCCGTACCACCTCGTACGCTCACCCCTATGCCCGCGCACGTCCTGATCCTCGGCGGCACCACCGAGGCCCGTCGCCTCGCCGCCGACCTCGCCGCCCGGCCCGGGCTCCGGGTCACCACCTCGCTCGCCGGCCGGGTCACCCGGCCCGGGGCGCTGCCCGGCGAGGTGCGGACCGGCGGCTTCGGCGGGCCGGAGGGCCTCGCCGACTGGCTGCGCGCGCACCGGGTGGACGCCCTGGTGGACGCCACCCACCCCTTCGCCGAGTCGATCACCGACCACGCGGCCCGCGCGGCGCGGGCCACGGGCGTTCCGGCCGTCGTCCTGCGCCGCCCCGGCTGGCGGCCGGGCCCCGGCGACCGCTGGTACGACGTCCCGTCCCTGGCCGGAGCCGCCGAGGCGCTGCCCGGCCTCGGCCGCCGGGTGTTCCTCACCACCGGCCGCCTCGGCCTCGCGGCCTTCGCCCACCTCACGGACCTGCGCTTCCTCGTCCGCTCCGTCGACCCGCCCGAGCCCCCGCTGCCCCCGGACACCAGCGTCGTCCTGGCCCGGGGCCCCTTCTCGGTCACCGGCGAGACGGAACTCCTGCGCGCCCACCGCATCGACGTCCTGGTCACCAAGGACAGCGGCGGAGAGGCGACGGCCGCGAAGCTGACGGCGGCACGGGAGCTGGGACTCCCCGTGGTCGTCGTACGCCGCCCCGCCCTGCCGGCCGGCGTGACCGCCGTACCCGACGTGGCGGGGGCCCTGGAGCGGCTGGGTTTCAGTCCGGCGTGAGGACGGTCGCCGGGGGCCGGTCGATCGCGATCCAGGGAGAGAGACGGGCGACCAGGGGCGACGGGCGACCAGGGTCATCCTCCGGCCGGTGTCGCGCCAGGGGCGTGCTCCCGCAGACCGGCCACGGGCCGTAGCGCCGCGCGGCGGCCTGAGCGCGGTCGGGTCAGTCCCGTTCGTCCCGCGACGGGTGCCGGCGCAGCAAGTACGTGTCCATGATCCAGCCCTTGCGCTCGCGTGCCTCGGCCCGCACCCGCTCGATGCGCGGAGCGGCCTCGGCGATCGGCCCGGAGACGAGGATCTCGTCCGGCGTGCCTATGTAGGCGCCCCAGTAGATGTCCATGTCCTCCTCGGCGTACCGCCGGAAGGCCTGGTGCGCGTCCAGCATCACGACCACGTCGTCCACCCCCTCCGGGAAGCCCTCGGCCAGCCGCCGCCCGGTGGTGATCTGCACCGGCCGGGCGACCCGGTTCAGCCCCGTGCGATGCCGGGCGACCAGGGCGGAGACACTGCTGATGCCGGGCACCACGTCGTACGTGAACTCCACCGCGCCCCGCTCCAGCACCTCCTCCAGGATGCCCAGCGTGCTGTCGTACAGCGCCGGGTCGCCCCAGACCAGGAAGGCGCCGGTGCCGTCCTCGTCCAGCTCGTCGGCGATCAGCCGCTCGTAGATCCCGGCGCGGGCGCTGCGCCAGTCCCCGACGGCCGGTGAGTAGGCCGACCCGCCCGCCGCCCGGTCCCGCTCCGGGTCGCGGGCCTCCACCACCCGGTACGACCCCTCGGGCAGATGCGCGTCCAGCATGTCCCGGCGGAGCTGGGTGAGATCGCTCTTCACCTCGCCCTTGTCGAGCAGGAAGAACACGTCCGTGCTCCGCAGCGCCTTGACCGCTTGCAGGGTCAGCTGGTCGGGGTCGCCCGCGCCGATACCGATGACATGAATCTTTCGCACGCCCCGAGTCTGCCGCATCCCACTGACAGTGCGTCCACCGCCTCCGCACAGCCTGCGACAGCGGCCGGTCAGGGGCCTACGGGAGGCGTCCGGGGCCGTGGGCCGGCTGGCGGCGCCCGGATCGTCAGGGGCCTGGCCGGGGGCGCCGACCGTGGCCCAGCCGGCCAGGGGCCCGACCAGGGAGGCCCGGCCAGGGCGCCCAGCCAGCCAGGCGCCCGGTCATGGGGCCCGGCCAGAGGCCCAGTCGAAGGGCCGGGGTCAGAGGCCGAGCCAAGGAGGCCGAGCCAAGGAGGCCC
>NZ_JBVHWM010000038.1:0-56331 GCF_055564375.1 Streptomyces sp. NPDC029138 | reverse complement strand
CCAGCCAGGGCGCCCAGCCAGCCAGGGGCCCGGTCAGGGGGCCCGGCCAGAGGCCCAGTCGAAGGGCCGGGGTCAGAGGCCGAGCCAAGGAGGCCGAGCCAAGGAGGCCCAGCCAGGGCGCCCAGCCAGCCAGGGGCCCGGTCAGGGGGCCCGGCCAGAGGCCCAGTCGAAGGGCCGGGGTCAGAGGCCGAGCCAAGGAGGCCCAGCCAAGGAGGCCCGGCCAGGGAGCCCGGGCCAGAGGCCTAGTCGAAGGCCGGGTCAGAGGCCAGTCGAGGGCCGGGGTCAGGGGCCCGTCAGGGGGCGTCGGTCAGGGGCGCAGTCCGGGGCGCAGTCCCGGGCGCCTCGATCGGGGCCCTTCGGGGCGTGTCGGTGCGAGGGCTTGGCCCGACACGGCGGTCACGGCACCAGTCGGGGCGCCTCGGCCACCGCGTCGATCGGTGTCGAGTCGTTCTCCACCCGGCCCGCCAGCGTCCGGGCCCACCGGGTGAGCGCCGGCAGGTCAAGCCCGTACGGGCGGTCCTCGCCCCGTTCGGTCGCCCACTCCTCGACCGCGCCCGCGCCCCGTCGCAGCAGCCGTGCCCCGCCGACGGCGTTCCCGCGGGCCGCGTGGGTGAGGCCCACCGCCAGCTGGGCGAGCCCCCGCCACAGCGCGCGCTCCTCCTCCGGGCCCGACTTCCAGGCGTCCTCGAACACCTCGTGCGCATGGAACGGCTGCCCCGCGGCCAGCAGCGCCCGCGCCTCGACGACCGTCTCCTCCGGCGTCCGCGGGACCCCCTCCGGCTGCCGGGGGACGCCCTCGGCGCCGTACGGCAGCGGGCGCCCCAGCCCGTCCCGGGGCCGCGCGTTCCGCGCCCGCCCGGCCATGTCCCGGTCCCTGGCATCCGATGCGCCGGCATTCGTCATACCGCCGATTCTCCCTCGCCCCGCCAGGCCTTCTTCGGCGCACCCCCGGGCGTGGGGTAAAGTTCTGTCCGCGCGATCACGCGGGGCACCGCGGGTGAGTGCGACGGGACGTGGCGCAGCTTGGTAGCGCACTTGACTGGGGGTCAAGGGGTCGCAGGTTCAAATCCTGTCGTCCCGACTTGTGAGAGTCGCGGGTCAGGGCCGGTTTCGGAAACATCCGAAGCCGGCCCTGACCGCGTTCAGGCGGTGTGGCGCCGTGCTGCCTGGCCGGCGTCTTCCGTGGCGGCCAGGGAGGCGAGCAGGCGCAGTCCCTGTTCCGAGGGGGAGCCGGGTTCGGCGGTGTAGATGGTCATGCTGAGTCCCGGTTCGGCGGCGAGGTCCAGCGACTCGTAGGCGAGGGTGAGGTCGCCGACGGCCGGGTGGCGGAACCGCTTGGTGCCGGTTCCGTGGCGGCGGACGTTGTGGGCGCCCCAGCGGGTGCGGAAGTCCTTGCTGCGCGTGGACAGCTCCCCGATGAGGTCGTGCAGGTCCTTGTCGTACGGGTCACGGCCGGCCTCGCGGCGCAGTATGGCCACGGCCATGTCGGCGAACCGCTCCCAGTCCGGGTAGAACCGGCGTGAGGCCGGGTCGAGGAAGTTGAAGCGGGCCAGGTTCGCCTGGTTGTCGGGGTTGGCGAACAGGTCGGTGTAGAAGGCGCGGGCGAGCGGGTTGGCGGCCAGGACGTCCATCCGGCCGTTGCCCACGATCGCGGGCCCGGCAGTGATCGCGTCGAGGGTCCATTGCAGGCTGGCGTGCGGGTTCCACTGCCGGGCGGAGGCGCGGCGCCGGGGGCGGGTGAGGACGTCGGAGCCGTCGGCGGCCTGGGCGAGGTGCAGGAGGTGGGCGCGTTCGGCGTCGTCCAGCTGTAGCGCGCGGGCGACGGCTTCGAGGACGGCGGGGGAGACGCCGGCCAGGTTGCCCCGTTCGAGTTTCGCGTAGTACTCCACGCTCATGTCGGCCAGCGCGGCGACCTCGCTCCTGCGCAGCCCGGGCACGCGCCGCCGGGAGCCGGCGGGCAGGCCGGCCTGCTCCGGGGTGATCCTGGCTCGCCGCGAGGTCAGAAACTCGCGGACCTCCTCACGGTTGTCCATGCCTTCGACCGTACGGCCTGCCCGTCGTGGGAGGGATGTACTGGCAGTACACCTTTCGCTGGTGACTCGCTGGGCGCCGGGATGAGCGGTTACCTGGGAGCAGAGGCACTCCCTGAGCGGCGCCGCCGCCCGAGGGGTACTCGGCCGGGCAGCGCGCGAGGGGCGACGACGCTCCTGCGCCCGCCCGCCCGACCGATGCCTTTACACGGCAGCGGCGGCCCAAGGGCCGCCCGCAGGCCGCACCCCCTTCAACGAACGTAAGGACTTCCCCCCATGCGCGGAGCAGTGATCCACGCCCCCGGCGACGTGCGCTTCGAGACCTTGGACGACCCGAAGATCCTGAAGCCGACGGATGCCGTCATCCGCACGGCCGTCACCTGTGTGTGCGGCTCCGACCTGTGGCCCTGGCGTGGCCTCGACGCGACCGGCGAGGCGCACCCCATGGGGCACGAGTACGTCGGCTTCGTCGAGGCGGTCGGGACTGAGGTCACCGCGGTCGAGCCCGGCCAGTTCGTCGTGGGCTCGTTCGCGACCTCGGACAACACCTGCGCCAACTGCCGCAACGGATGGCAGTCCAACTGCCTGAACCGCGAGTTCATGAGCACCTGCCAGGCCGAGTACGTGCGCATCCCGAACGCCCAGGGCACCCTGGTCGCCACCGGCGAGGTGCCGGGCGAGGAGTTCTGGCCCGGACTGCTGGCCGTCTCCGACGTGATGGGCACCGGCTGGTACGCCGCCGAGGCCGCCGAGGTCAGGCCCGGCTCCACCGCCGTGGTCGTCGGTGACGGCGCGGTCGGGCTGTGCGCGGTGATCGCCGCGAAGGAGATGGGCGCCGAGCGGATCATCGCCATGAGCCGCCACGAGTCCCGCCAGAAGCTCGCCCGGGAGTTCGGCGCCACCGACATCGTCACCGAGCGCGGTGAGGACGGCGTCGCCCGGATCAAGGACCTCACCGACGGGATCGGTGCCGACTCCGTCCTGGAGTGCGTCGGTACGGCCGAGGCCATGCGGCAGGCCCTGCACTCGGCCCGGCCGGGCGGCAACGTCGGCTTCGTCGGTGTCCCCCACGAGGTGGCGATCGACGGCCAGGAACTGTTCTTCTCCCACGTCGGCCTGCGTGGCGGCCCCGCCCCCGTGCGCCGCTACCTGCCCGACCTGATCGACCGCGTGCTGTCGGGGCGGATCAACCCGGGCAAGGTCTTCGACCTCACGCTGCCCCTGGCGCAGGTCGCCGAGGGCTACCAGGCGATGGACCAGCGCCGCGCCATCAAGGCCCTCCTCAAGCCCTGACCCCACGCCGCGGCTCGTCCGGGACGCGCAGTCGCCCTCGCGAACCCGCGAGCGGGCGGCCCGGCGGTGCCCCCCATCCATGACGCCTACAGAGAAAGAAACGGCCTTGCAGATCACCCGTAGTTCGATCGACACCGTCAAGGGTCCCGCCGACTGGTTCACCGGCGACGTCTACATCGACGCCGTCGCCGCCGCGCCCGACCCGTCCCGGGTCAGCGCCAACCTGGTGCACTTCATGCCCGGCGCACGCACCCACTGGCACCGCCACCCGCTGAGCCAGACCGTCTTCGTCACCGAAGGAATCGGTCTGTGCCAGCGCCGGGGCGGACCGATCGAGGTCATCCGGCCCGGCGACCGGGTGCTGTTCGAGGCCGATGAGGAGCACTGGCACGGCGCCGCGCCGAACCGGCTGATGGTCCACGTCGCCATCAACGAGAGCGACGCCGACCACGACGTCGTGCACTGGCTGGCCCCCGTCACCGACGAGGAATACGGCGCCGCCCCGGCCATCGACTGACGCCCGACCCGAACCAGCCACCGCCTCGACCGCGTACACGGCCGGGCCGCCCACCCCACGTCCCCCGTGGGTGGGCGGCCCGTGCCGTCTGTGTGCAGGCTCGCTACTCTCCCTCATGCCTCGGGTGTACGAGGTGGTGCGCGATTCCGAGACTCGGGGGCCCGGCGATGTCGTTGGTCTCGGGACGGGGGAACAGGAACTCTTCGAGTGCCGGTGTGATGAAGAGAAACGCGATCATCAGGACGGGCACGAGCAGGGCAATCAGGATCACAGCACCTCCCGTAGGTCGGTCTGTGGCACCTGGTTGGGCCGCTCTCAGGATGCGCTCGAACGGCGTAACGCGCATGTCGTCCCACGGCACGCCTGCGACGTGCGGTTTCTCGCCAAAGCGGGGGACGGTCAGGGGCGGCTCCGGTGGCGTCCGGAGCCGCCCCTCACCCGTCGGTGCCCGAGGTCAGGGCGCCACGGCGCGGCCGGTCTGCGGGGAGATGCGGCCGGCGCACAGGCCCTTGCTGGCCAGCGTCTGGGCGATGCGCGGGATGGCCGCGAGCGTGTTGGCCGGCCATTCGTGCATGAGGATGATCTGGCCGTTGGCCAACCGGGACACGGCCTGCACGATCGCGTCGGTGCTCGCGCCGTTCCAGTCCTGCGAGTCGACGTCCCAGATGATCTGCTTCAGGCCGTACTTGGCCTCCACCGCCTGGACGGTGGCGTTGGTCTCGCCGTACGGCGGGCGGAACAGTTGCGGCGTACCGCCGCCGGCCGCGGCGATGGCCTGCTGGGTGCGGGAGATCTCGGAGTCGATCTGCGCCTGGCTCTGCTGGGTCAGATGGGGATGGGTGTAGCTGTGGTTGCCGATCCACATCCCGGCGTTGGCCTCGGCCCGGACCTGGGCCGGGTAGGCGGCCGCGAACTGTCCCTCGTTGAACATCGTGGCCCGCAGGCCGTTCTGCCTCAGGGCGTTGAGCAGGGCCGGGGTGTGGTCGTTGGACGGGCCGTCGTCGAAGGTGAGCCCGACGTACCCGGAACAGGCGGCGGCGTGCGCCGGGGCGGCGTCGGTGACGGCGGTGACCGTACTCGCCACGGCGGTCGCGGCGACGGCCAGTCCGGTCAGCAGGGGTCGTGGTGCGGCGCGCATGCGGGTGGGTCCTCCTCGGGTGGGCGGCGTGGCCGCAGTGGGGGGTCGAACGGAGGGAAGGGGAGGGTCAGCCGCTCACCGTGAGGTTGGAGGAGCCGCTGCTCTGGTAGCCCTCGGTGGCGAGGATCATGTAGTAGCTGAAGCTGCCCAGCCGCATGCCGTAGCGGGCCCAGGCGTCGAAGTGGTTGCCGGTGGTGATGGTGCCGCCGGTCCGCTTGGACTGCCGGACGCTCCAGTACTGGTTGAAGGTCTTGGTGCCTTCCACGGAGGGGGCGTTGTACCGCGTCGTCTGGTAGACGTCGTAGGTGCCGCCGTCGCTGGTGACCGTGCCCTTGTACGTGCCGGTGGGCCGGTAGGTGCCCCAGTTGTCGACGATGTAGTACTCGACGAGCGGGTTCGAGGTCCATCCGTACAGCGCCAGGTAGCCGTTGCCGGACGGGTTGAAGCTGCCCGAGTACTGCACGTTCCTGCGTCCGCCGTTGCTCCAGCCCTTGCCGGCGACGAAGTTTCCGCAGTTCGTCCACGAAGTGCTGTAGTTGCCGCCGGAGTTCAGGGTCATCGAGACCGACCCGCCGCCGTCGGTCCAGAACGAGTAGTAGAACCCGTTGTTGGTGCCGGTCTGGTTGGTGGTGATGACCGTGGCGGCGTGGGCGGTGTCGGGCAGCAGCAGCCCGGACGCGGACGTGGCCAGCGCGAGCGCGCCGGCGCGGTTGATGAAGCCCCGGCGGCTCATCGGGCGGGAGAGGGCGTGCTCCATGTCCATGGTTCCTCCTGGACGCAGGTGGGGGTTGGAGTTGTCATGCTCGCGCCACGTGTCATGGCTGGGCCGTCCCCGTGGGAGGGAGGGCTCGATTGCTGGAGAGTATGGGGCGGGTTTGAAAGGGCGGTCAATGCGTCTGTTTCCGAAACTTCATCGAAACTAGCCGGGCACAACCCGGGTGTATGACCGAAAATTGCGAGGCGGCCTGATGTGATGGCGGAAATGACTGCCGACGCGATGGTTGACGCGGAAATGGCGTCTGTTTAGCGTGGCGCAACGCTCGTCAGGTAATTCGAAAGTTTCGATTCGCTCAGGAGTGCCTGTGAACCTGCCCCGCGCCGTCACGGCCGCCGCCTCGGCCTGCTGCCTGGCCCTGCTTCCCCTCGTCGCCGCGAACCCCGCAAGCGCCTCGGGCGGCACCGCCGTACCGGACCGTCCACTGCGGCAGCTCGCCGCCGACGACCACCTGCGGATCGGGACCGCCGTCGACATGTCCGCGCTCGCCGACGACACCGCCTATCGCCGGCTCGCGGGCTCCGAGTTCTCCACCGTCACCCCGGAGAACGTGATGAAGTGGGAGGTCGTCGAGCCCCGGCAGGGGGAGTACGACTACGCCGCCGCCGACCGCCTGGTCGATTTCGCGCGCCGGCACGGACAGAAGGTGCGTGGCCATGTCCTGGTCTGGCACAACCAGTTGCCGTCCTGGCTCACCTCCGGCGACTTCAGCGCCGACCAGCTGCGCGCGATCCTGCACCGGCACATCACCGACACCGTCCGGCACTTCAAGGGCAGAGTCTGGCAATGGGACGTGGTGAACGAGGCGTTCAACGAGGACGGCACCCTGCGCGACAGCATCTGGCTGCGCAAGCTCGGTCCCGGCTACATCGCCGACGCCTTCCGCTGGGCCCATCAGGCCGACCCGCACGCCCTGCTGTTCTACAACGACTACAACACCGAGTGGACGGGCCCGAAGAGCGACGCCGTGTACGACCTGGTCAGCCGCCTGCGCGCGGAGGGCGTTCCCATCGACGGGGTCGGCTTCCAGGGGCACCTCGGCATCCAGTACGGCCTGCCCACCGACATGGCGGCCAACTTCGCCCGCTTCGACAAGCTCGGTCTGGCCACCGCAGTGACGGAGGCGGACGTCCGCATGCGACTTCCGGCCGACGCCGGCAAGTTGACCACGCAGGCCGAGGGCTACGGCCGTCTGCTCGACGCCTGCCTGCGCACCCGCCACTGCGTCTCGTTCACCGTCTGGGGCTTCACCGACAGGTACTCCTGGGTCCCCGGCACGTTCCCCGGCGAGGGCGCCGCCAACCTGTTCGACGAGGACTACCGCCCGAAGCCGGCGTACCGCACGCTCCAGTCCGAACTGGCGGGCCGGGCGCGCGCCGGGGGCGCCGAGTAGCGCGGGTACACCTGCCCGTCCCGGGGTGACCGACCGGCCGTCGACGGCCGGCCGGTCACCTTTGCTGTGCCCGATACGACGGACGACGTGCCGCTTGCCGTGTCCGGTGCCCTACGCGCATGTCCGCGGCGTGCCGAACCGGCTGGGCGGCGGCCCCACCCGGTAGGCCGGTTCGGCTGCGGCGATGTTCAGCGCGGCGAGCCGGTCGACCCCGTCGAGCTGCGGCGATGCTCACCGCGGCGAGCGGGTCGTCCGGTTCCGCCGCGCCGGTGCCCACCAGCGCGGCGCCGGGCGCGTGCGGGGCATGTGTCTCCTCGGCGGTTTCGCGGCGTCCCGCGTTCGATGAGCGAGCAGTTCGCCGACACCGAGCCGTCGAGGTGAGCGCCGAGAGCGAGCGGTGTCGGAGTTGGCCGTCGTCCTCCGGCGCGGGCGGGACGCGCCCCCCCCTTCAGTCGCCCCCGGGTGGTGCGGTGCTCTGCCGTATCACCAAGTGCGTGGCCAGTTCGATGCGCAGGGCCGCCTTCTTGGGGTCCGTCGGGCGGAGCAGCATCCGGGCCGCCTCCTCGGCCATGCGCTGGAGCGGCTGCTGCACGGTGGTCAGCGGCGGGCTCGACCAGCGGGCCGGTGGTACGTCGTCGTAGCCCACCACCGACAGGTCCCCGGGCACGCTCAGGCCGAGGACCCGGGCCGCCTCCAGGACGCCCAGCGCCTGGAGGTCGCTGCCGGCGAAGATCGCCGTAGGGCGGTCGGGGCGCCGCAGCAGGTCCATGGCGTGTTCGAAGCCGCCCTGGACGTGGAAGTCGCCGAACCGCACCAGGCCCGGGTCCGGTTCATGACCGGCCATCGCCATCGCCGAGCGGTATCCGTCCAGCCGGGCCAGCGAGCACATCAGGTCCTCAGGACCGGTGATGATGGCGACGCGCTCGTGCCCCTGGTCGGTGAGGTGGCGGGTGGCGGCGACTCCTCCGGCCCAGTTGGCCGAACCCACGGACGGGACGTCGGGGTCGGGATCGCCGGCCGGGTCCACGATGACGAACGGAATGGCCCGGGACCGCAGTTGCCGTTTCACGTCCTCCGGCACCGTGGAGAAGACCAGCAGCACGCCGAGGGGCCGTCGGCGCAGCACGCCCCCGATCCACTCGGGCCCGGGAGCCTGCCGGGTCCCGCTCTCGGTGAGGGCGACGGTCGCGTCGTTCTGCTTGGCGACGTTCTCCACGCCGCGGATGAGTTCCATCGCCCAGACGCTCTCCAGCTCGTGGAAGACGATCTCGATGAGCGGGGCCTGCGGCGCTCCGGGGGTGCGCCGGCGGTAGCCGTGGGCCTCCAGCAGGCGCTCGACCTTGACGCGGGTCGCCGGAGACACATCCGAACGACCGTTGAGGACCTTCGAAACTGTCGGCAGCGAGACGCCGGCCTCTCGCGCCACGGCCGCCAAGGTGACTCTCCGACCGACCTGGGCTTCTTCGCGCATGGCCGCAGCATAGGCCACGCGGCCGGATAACGGTTTGGCCGCGTAGGTGCACGACCGTTGACCATTTCTTCTCTCCGCTCCTACTGTCCAGCGCATGACTTTCGGGTCTGGAGCCGAAACTTTCGGAAGGCGGATGATCATGCGTACACGGATGCCCCGGGTACTCGCCTGCGGCGCGACGCTCGCGCTGGCTGCGAGTCTCGCCGCTTGCGGGAACGGCAGCGGCGGGGGTTCCTCGAACGACGGCAAGATCCATGTGCTGGTGTACGGGGACGCCAGCAACAAGGTCGAGAAGCAGATCGTCGACACGTTCAACAAGACGTCGAAGGTCAAGGCCGTCCTGGACACCATCCCCGGCGCCGACTATCAGCAGAAGTTGCAGACGATCATCAACACGCCGCAGGCGCCGGACGTCTTCTTCAACTGGGGCGGCGGCAGCATCCAGCCGTTCGTCAAGGCCGGGCTGCTGATGCCGCTGGACGACTTCGTCAAGAAGGACCCGAACCTCGACGACAAGTTCCTGCCCAGCGTCTACAACAGCGCGGTCGTCGACGGGAAGCCGTACGGCATCCCCATGCGCGGCACCCAGCCGGTGCTGCTGTTCAACAACAAGAACGTGCTCGACAAGGCGGGCGTGAAGCAGCCCCAGACGTGGGACCAACTGCTCGACGCCGTCAAGAAGCTCAAGTCCGCGGGTGTCACCCCCATCGCCCTCGGCGGCGGCGACCAGTGGCCGACGCTGATGTGGTTCGAGTACGTCTACGACCGCGTGGCCGGCCCGGAGTTGTTCCAGAAGGCCCTGAGCGGCGACAAGGACGCCTGGGCGAGCGCGGACAGCAAGAAGGCGCTGGGCATGCTCAAGGAGCTGGTCGACACCGGCGCCTTCGGCAAGAACTACGACTCGGTGAAGTACACCAACGGCGCCTCGCCCGCGCTGGTGGCCCAGGGCAAGGCCGGCTTCGAGCTGATGGGGTCCTGGTACTACGCGCAGCAGCAGCAGGACGCGAAGGACTTCGCCGCCAAGGGCCTCGGCTACAGCACGTTCCCGACGATCCCCGGCGGCAAGGGTGACCCGACCGACGTCGTCGGCAACACCAACAACTTCTACTCGGTGCTGAAGAAGACCAAGCACCCCGAGGCGGTCGCCGAGTTCCTGAAGCTGATGTACTCCGACGAGTTCGTCAAGGCGCAGATGGCCATCGGCAACCTGCCCACGACCACCAACACCCCGAAGTTCCTGGACAGTTCGGCCAGCCCCGAGTACTCCCGCTTCCAGTACGACCTCGTCGCCAAGGCCAAGTCCTTCCAGCTGTCCTGGGACCAGGCCTTCCCGCCGTCGGCCATGACGCCGATCCACCAGGCCGTCCAGCAGTTCTTCAACGGACAGCTCGACACGGACGGCTTCATCAAGGCCATGCAGGCCCTCCCGACCGAATGAACCGCTCATGACCACACAGCTCACGAGCGCTCCGCCCTCCGCCGTGGCCAAAAAGGCCCGGCGGCGGCCGGAGGACTCCTACACCGCACGCGGCACGCGCCCCGGCTTCGGCTGGGCGCTGCCCGCCACCCTGTTCTTCGCCCTCTTCGCCCTCGTACCGCTGATCATGGTGGCGGTGCTGTCCTTCATGAGCTGGAACGGCCTGGGGTCACCGCAGTTCGTCGGGACGGACAACTGGGAGCGCATCCTCGACGACCCCGTCATGATCAAGAGCATCTGGCTCACCCTGCTGCTCACCGCCCTGGGCGTGGCCATCCAGACCCCGCTGAGCATCGTGCTCGGCGTCTGGGCCGCCGGACACCAGCGCAACCGCGCCGTCCTCTCGGCGATCTACTTCATCCCGCTGCTGCTGTCCTCCACCGCCGTGTCCGTGCTCTGGCGGGCGCTGCTCGACCCGAACTTCGGCATCCCCGCGCGCATGACCTGGCTGTTCGGGGACGGCAACCTGTTCGGTGAGCAGGCCTCGGCCATCGGGGTGCTGGCCTTCGTCAGCACCTGGCAGTTCACGCCGTTCCACACGCTGATCTACCAGGGCGCCGCCCGGGCGATCCCGCCGGTGCTGTACCAGGCGGCGGAGATCGACGGCGCGGGACGCTACCGCCAGTTCTTCCACATCACCCTGCCGCAGCTGCGCAACTCGGTCGTCACCTCGATGATCCTGATGATCGTCGGCGGGCTCACCACGTTCGAGACCGTGCTCATCCTGACCCAGGGCGGACCGGGCACCGACACCACGATCAGCGCCTACTACATGTACCAGAAGGCCTTCAAGGGCTTCGACTTCGGCGCCGGCTCGGCCATCGCCCTCTGCCTGGTCGTGGCCGCCACGGTGGTCTCGCTGATCGTCGTCCGCGTCTCCGGCTACGACAAGATGCGCAGCGACATGGAGGGGGTGTCATGAGGCGCCGCCCCAACCACCTGGCCGGAGCGGGCTCGATCGTCTGGCTCGTCCTGGTGGGTCTGCCGCTGTACGTGATGCTCGCCGCGACCCTGCGCTCCCGGCAGGACTACGCGAAGAAGGGCCCGCTGTCCTTCCCCGGCGACTTCACCCTCGACAACTACACCGGGGCGTTCGACTCGGGCTTCGGGCAGTACTTCCTCAACACCATCGTCGTCACCGTCTGTGTCGTCGGCGTGGTGCTGCTGCTCGTACCGCCCCTGGCCTACGCGATCGTACGCAGCCGCACCCGTGTCACCTCGCAGATCTTCCGGCTGTTCCTGCTGGGCCTCGCCATCCCCGCCCAGGCCGTCATCGTGCCGATGTTCTACCTGATCAGCGAGGCGGGCCTGTACGACAACCTGCTCGGGGTCATCCTGCCCACGGCCGCGTTCTGCCTGCCGATGTCCGCGCTCATCCTCAGCGGGACCATGCGCGACATCTCCCCGGAGCTGTTCGAGGCCATGACCGTGGACGGAGCGACCCCGCGGCGGATGTTCTTCCAGCTGGTCGTCCCGCTCTCGCGCGGCGGCCTGTCCACGGTCGTGGTGTTCTCCGCGCTCCAGGCCTGGAACGGCTTCCTGTTCCCGCTCGTGCTGACCCAGTCCGACTCGACCAAGGTCATCACCCTGGGTCTGTACAACTTCCAGACCGAACACGGCATCGACATCCCCGGCCTGCTGGGAGCCGTGACGCTGTCCATGGTGCCCGTCCTGCTCGTCTACCTGTTCGCCCGACGGGCCCTCGTCCAGGGCCTGATGGGCATGGGAGGAAAGTGACCACCAACGTGGCCGTAGAGACCACCCCCGAAATCCCCCTCTGGAACGACCCGACCCAGGACATCGGCACCCGTGTGTCCGCGCTGATCGACGCGATGACCGTCGAGGAGAAGATCGCCCAGCTGTACGGCGTGTGGGTCGGCGCGTCCGACGAGGGTGGCGAAGTCGCCCCGCACCAGCACGACATGGAGGAGGCCGTCGACCTCGACGCGCTCCTGCCGGCCGGGCTCGGCCAGCTGACCCGCCCCTTCGGCACGGCGCCCGTCGACCCCGCGCTCGGCGCGCTCTCGCTGCTGCGCACCCAGACCCGGATCGCCGCCGCGAACCGCTTCGGCATCCCCGCCCTGGCCCACGAGGAGTGCCTGGCCGGATTCGCCACCTGGGGTGCCACCGCCTACCCCGTCCCGCTGTCCTGGGGCGCCACCTTCGACCCCGCCCTCATCCGCCGGATGGCCGCCGCCATCGGCCGCGACATGCGGTCCGTCGGCGTCCACCAGGGCCTCGCGCCCGTCCTGGACGTGGTGCGGGACGCCCGCTGGGGCCGCGTCGAGGAGACCATCGGAGAGGACCCCTACCTCGTCGGCAGCATCGGCACCGCCTACGTCCAGGGTCTTCAGTCCGCCGGTGTCGTCGCCACCCTGAAGCACTTCGCCGGGTACTCCGCCTCGCGCGCCGGGCGCAACCTCGCGCCCGTCGGCATGGGCCCGCGCGAGCGGGCCGACGTCCTGCTGCCCCCCTTCGAGATGGCCGTGCGAGAGGGCGCGGCCGACTCCGTCATGCACGCCTACACCGACACCGACGGGATGCCGTCGGCGGCCGACGAAGACCTGCTCACCGGGCTGCTGCGGGACACCTGGGGCTTCGCGGGCACGGTCGTCGCGGACTACTTCGGCATCGCCTTCCTCAGCACCCTGCACGGCGTCGCCGGCGACTGGGCGGAGGCGGCGGGTACGGCCCTGCGCGCGGGCGTCGACGTGGAACTGCCCACCGTCAAGACGTTCGGCGCGCCCCTCGCCGAAGCCGTCGCCGCCGGCCGGGTGCCGGAGGCGCTGATCGACCGCGCGCTGCGCCGGGTGCTCCTCCAGAAGGCCCGGCTCGGCCTGCTCGACGCGGACTGGAACCCGGTCCCGGCCGCCCTCGGGGAAGCGGACCTGGACGACCCCGACACCCTGCGCGGCACCGTCGACCTGGACACCCCCGAGAACCGGGAACTGGCCCGCACCGTGGCGGAGGAAGCGGTCGTCCTGCTGCGCAACGACGGCACCCTGCCCCTCGGCCGGCCGCGCCGCATCGCCCTGATCGGCCCCAACGCGACCGAGCCCACGGCCGTACTGGGCTGCTACTCCTTCCCCCAGCACGTCGGCGTGCACCACCCGCAGACCCCGCCCGGCATCGACCTGCCCACCCTGGAGGACGCCCTCCGGCGCGAGTTCCCCGGCGCGGAGTTCACCGTCGTACGCGGCACCGGCGTGGACGACGGTGACCTCCTCGGCATCGCCGAGGCCGTCGACACCGCGCGCCGGGCCGACGTCGTCGTCGCGGCCCTCGGCGACCGCGCGGGCCTCTTCGGCCGGGGCACCAGCGGCGAGGGCTGCGACGCCGAGTCCCTGGCCCTGCCCGGCGCCCAGCAGCGCCTGCTCGACGCGCTGCTCGACACCGGCACACCGGTGGTGACGGTCCTGCTGGCCGGCCGGCCCTACGCCCTCGGCCGCGCCGTGGACGAGGCCGCCGCCATCGTGCAGTCCTTCTTCCCCGGGGTGGAGGGCACCACCGCCATCGCCGGCGTGCTCAGCGGCCGGACCAACCCGTCCGGACGGCTGCCCGTCAGCGTGCCGCGCGGTACCGGCGGCCAGCCCGCCGGCTACCTCGGCGCCCGGCTCGCCCAGGCCAGCGACGTGTCCAACATCGACCCCACGGCGGCCTTCCCGTTCGGACACGGCCTGTCCTACACGTCCTTCGACTGGGGCGAGCTGACGGTCGACCGGCCGGAGGCGGACACGAGCGGCGCGTTCTCCCTCGCCCTGACCGTGCGCAACACGGGGGAGCGGGAGGGCACCGAAGTCGTCCAGCTCTATCTGCACGACCCGGTCGCCTCCGTCGTCCAGCCGGTGCAGCGCCTCGTCGGCTACGCCCGGGTCCCGCTGGCCCCGGGCGAGGCCCGCCGGCTGCGCGTGACCGTGCCGGCCGACCTGGCCTCCTTCACCGGCCGCGACGGGCGCCGGGTGGTCGAACCGGGCGAGCTGGAGCTGCGTCTGGCGGCGTCCAGCGGCGACGCCCGGCTGACGGCGACGGTCACCCTGACCGGCCCCGAACGCCAGGTGGACCACACCCGCCGCTTCCACGCGCGCTTCGAGCAGGAGACCACGCTCCCAGCCGTCTGACGCGCCCCGCGCCGTGGCCCGCTCCCCGAACCGACGGGGAACGGGCCACGGCGCGTTCAGCCGCGCTCCACGGTGACGGTCACCAGGCTGCCCGGGGCGGCCGGCACCCGGACCCGGCCGGCCGTCCGGCGCACGGCGGTCGCGCCGCCGCCGGCCGTGATCCGCCAGGCGCCCGGCGGCAGGGACAGTACCGTCACCCGGGAGCCGTGCGGCGCGGCTCGGTAGACCAGCCGGTACACCCCCGCCCCGGCGTCGTACCCGGCGGAGGCCGCGCTCGTCGCCGAGGGCACCGTCGGCCTGCTCGGCGTCAGCAACCACGCCGTGTGGACGGTGGAACGGGCCCGCGCCCTCGCGGCGGTGGCCGGACTGCCGGGGTACGAGGTGCTCCAGTACCAGCACAGCTATCTGCGCCCGCGCACGGACGTGCCGAGCGACCTGTTTTCCGACGGCAGCCTCGGCGGCGCGGACGCCCGGCTCCTGAACTACCTCCGCGCGGAACCGGAGTTGACCCTGGTCGCCTACTCGCCGCTGCTCACCGGCGCCTACACCCGCGCCGACAAGCCGCTGCCGCCGGACTACGACCACCCCGGCACCCCGGCGCGGCTCGCGGTGCTCCGTGAGGTGGCCCGGGAGACCGGGGCGACCGTCAACCAGGTCGTGCTCGCCTGGCAGATGGGCGGTGAGCTGCCCGTGCTCCCGCTCGTCGGCGCCTCCTCGGTGGCCCAGCTCGACGAGAGTCTCGCCGCCGTCGACCTGGAACTCACTGAGGAACAGCGCGCCAGGCTGGACGCGGCGCACGGAGCCGCGCCGCCTTCCGTACGACGGCGGGGGTTCACTGAGCCGCGCCGCCTTCCGTACGACGGCGGGGGTTCACTGAGCCGCGCCGCCTTCCGTACGACGGCGGGGGTTCACTGAGCCGCGCCGCCTTCCGTACGACGGCGCGGCTCACAGGCCGCGCGGCTCCCGTACGACGGCCACGTCACCGGGTGCGACGGTGACCGTGCCGGTCGTCTCCTTGCCGGTCAGCAGCTCGAACGAACCCGGGGACACCGGTACTTCCGCGCCCTGACCGATGTGGTCGATGACGAACAGGTAGTCCGCCTCCGGGCCGCGCCGGCGGACCACCTCCACCCCGGGCGGGGCGGTCCGCACCGGCGTCACGCCCGCCTCGTCGCGGACGCGGTCCAGCAGCGCGGCCATCGTGGCCGGGTCCGGCAGGGTGGCCAGGTACCAGGCGGACCCGGTGCCGTGCGCGAGCCGGATCACCGCCGGAACCCCGGCCAGCGGCCCGTCGGCGTACGAGGCGACCGCCTCCGCACCAGCGAGCCGCACCCGCTCCGACCACAGGGTGCCCGTCGCCCCGTCCGGCACGGCACCCGTCAGCGCGACCGGCTCCCCGGGCAGCAGCGGGAACGGCTCGTCGGAGCGGACGCCCAGCACCTCCCGGAACGCTCCGGGGTAACCGCCCAGCCGGGCATGGCAGTTCTCGTCCACGGCCCCGCTGTGGAAGCCGACCGCGAGGGTGCCGCCACCCGCGGCGTACGACGTGAGGTTCGCCGCGCCCGCCTCGTCGACCAGGTACAGGTTCGGGGCCAGCACCAGCCGGTAGCCGGTGAGGTCCGCGTCGGGGCGGACGAAGTCCACGGCCACGCCCGACCGCCACAGCGGCTCGTACCAGGCCCGGACCAGGTCCAGGTAGCACAGCTCGCCGCTCGGCTGGGAGGGGAGTTCCAGGGCCCAGCGGGCGTTCCAGTCCCAGACGATCGCCACCTCGGCGGTGCCGGTGCTGCCGCGCACCTCGGCCAGCGCCTTCAGGTCGGCGCCGAGCCGGACCACGTCCCGCCAGATCTGGCTGTCCGTCCCGGCGTGCGGCACCATCGCCGAGTGCCACTGCTCGGCACCCGCCTTCGACTGCCGCCACTGGAAGTACGCGATGCCGTCCGCGCCGTGCGCCACGTGGGCGAGCGCGTCCCTGCGCAGCTGCCCAGGGTTCTTCGCCCGGTTGACGGGCTGCCAGTTCACCGCGCCGGTCGAGTGCTCCATCAGCAGCCACGGGCCGTCCGCGAGCGAGCGCGTCAGATCGCCGCTCAGCGCGATGTCGATCTGCGGCTCGGGGTCCGTGGACCGGAGGTAGTGGTCGTTGGAGACGATGTCCAGCTCGGGGGCCCAGCGCCAGTAGTCCAGCGCGTCGAAGCTGAAGTTCACCATGAAGTTGGTGGTGGCCGGGATCGCGGGCGCCGCCGCGCGGAGCACGTCCCGTTCCGCCGTGTACAGCGACAGCAGCTCGTCGGAGCAGAACCGCCGCCAGTCCAGCTGGTGCGTCGGGTTGGACACCGCGCCGGTGGCGCGCGGCGGAAGGATCTCCTCCCAGTCGTAGTACCACTGGGACCAGAACGCGGTGCCCCAGGCGTGGTTGAGCGCCGCCAGGTCGTCGCCGTACCGGTCGCGCAGCCAGCGTCGGAACGCCGCCGCGCTGGTGTCGCAGTAGCAGGCCGCGTTGTGGCAGCCGTACTCGTTGTGCACGTGCCACATGCGGACCGCCGGGTGGTCCGCGTACCGCTCGGCGAGCGCGCCCGCGACGCGCAGCGCGGCCTGCCGGTAGGCGGGGCTGGACGGGCAGAACGTCTGGCGGCTGCCGTAGGAGAGGGTACGGCCGTCCCGGTCGGCCGGCAGGGCCTCCGGGTGGGCGCGGAAGAACCAGGCCGGCGGCGCCGCCGTGGGCGTGGCGAGGTCGGCGGCGATGCCGTTCTCGTGCAGCAGGCCCAGGATCTTGTCCATGCGCGAGAAGTCGTACACGCCCTCGGACGGCTCCAGCAGCGCCCAGGAGAAGATGCCGACGCTGACCAGGTTCACCCCGGCCTCGCGCATCAGGCGCATGTCCTCGGCCCACACCTCCTCGGGCCACTGCTCGGGGTTGTAGTCGCCGCCGTAGGCGATACCGGGAACGGACAGGGTGCGCTTCACGGTGGTCTCTTTCGGGTGCGGGCCCGTCAGCCCTTGTTGGAGCCCAGGGTCAGGCCGCTGACGAACTGGCGCTGGAGCACGAAGTACACGATCAGAGTGGGGATCGCGGTCAGCAGGGCACCGGCGGCGACCAGGTTCGGGTCGGTGAAGTACTGGCCGGAGAGGTTGTTCAGCGCCGAGGTGATCGGCATGTTCTCGCCGGTGGAGATCAGCACGAGGGCCCAGAAGAAGTCGTTGTAGATCCAGATGGACAGCAGGGTCGCCAGGGCGGCCATCGCCGGCTTGCACAGCGGCAGCGTGATCTGCCAGTACAGCCGCCACACCGAGGCGCCGTCGACCAGCGCGGCCTCGGTCAGCTCGTGCGGCAGCGAGCGCATGTAGTTGCTCAGCACGAACGCGCAGAAGCCGGACTGGAACGCCACATGGATCAGGACGAGGCCCAGCGCGGAGTCGTACAGCTTGCCGCTCGCGGTGATGCCCGGCAGGTCCGTGAGCAGGTACAGCCGGTACAGCGGGGTGATGATGACCTGCTGGGGCAGCAGGTTGCCCGCCGTGAAGACGAGCAGCAGCGCCAGGTTGACCCGGAAGTCGAAACGGCTGACGTAGAAGGCGACCATCGACGACAGGAACAGCGTCAGCAGCACGGCCGGCACCGCGATGATCAGCGTGTTGCCGAAGTAGTGCAGCATGTCCGACTGCTGGAACGCGTTCGTGAAGTTGTCGAAGTTCAGCGTGTCCGGCCAGGAGACGTATCCCTTGGCGCTGGTCTCGCTGTACGGGCGCAGGGCCGAGAAGACCGCCCAGAGCAGGGGCGCCAGCCAGGCCAGGGCTGTGCCCGCGAGAAAGACGTGCAGCAGGACCCGGGCCGGCCGGATGGGCGTACGCCGCTTGCCCAGGGCGCTCACGGTGCTCATGCGCGCCGCTCCTTCCGGAAGGTGGCGATCAGGTACGGGATGATGACGGCGAGGGAGATCACCAGCAGGACGACGGCGATGGCGGAGCCGTATCCGATACGGCTGGACTCGCCGATGATGTTGTTGGTGACCAGGATCGACAGCAACTCGGTGCCCTGGGCGCCCTTGTTGAAGACGAAGACCAGGTCGAAAGCGCGCAGTGCCTCGATGATGGTGACGACGAGGACGACCGTGTTGGTCGGGCGCAGGGTCGGGAAGATGACGTTCTTGAACGTCTGCCACTCGTTTGCGCCGTCCAGCGCGGACGCCTCCCTGAGCGACGGGTCGACGCTCTTCAGACCGGCCAGGTAGAGGATCATCATGTAGCCGGCGTGCCGCCAGGACGCGGCGATGAGGACGGCCCACAGGTTGAGGTCGGGGTCGCCGATCCAGTCGATGTAGTGGCCGGGCTTGTTGGCGCCGATGATGCTGTTGATCAGGCCCGTGTCCGGGTTGTAGACCAGCTGCCAGACGAAGCCGATGCACGCCATCGAGATGACGACGGGCAGGAAGTACGCGGTCTGGTAGACGCGGCTGAACCGGATCCGCTTGTCCAATTGGACCGCGAGGAACAGGCCGAACGGCGTCGGGATCAGGATCAGCGCGACGAACCAGATGACGTTGTGCTGGACGGCCGGCCAGAACTGCGGGTTGTCGGTGAAGAGTTGCTTGAAGTTGTCCAGGCCGACCCACTTGATCGAGTCGAACCCGATGCCGTCCCAGGTGGTGAAGGCGAGGACGATCGAGGCGAGGGCGGTGACCCAGACGAGGATCACGTGCAGGACGGTGGGCACGCCCGCCATGAGGGCGAGCGTGATCCGGTCACGGCGGGTCAGCAGGCGTCGGTGTCCCTGCGAGACCCGCTTCTTCGCGGGCGCGGCCCCCGGAGCCGGCACGGCCGCCGGCTCCGGGGTCTTCGTCGTCGTGTCGGTGGTCATCGGGGCGCTCACGAGGACGCGAAGATGGTCTTCTTCTGGCGCTCGATGGACGACAGCAGGCTGTCCACGCCCTTGGGGTTCTGGAGGAACTTCTGCAAGCCCGGCTGCATCACCGTGGAGGTGAAGTCGGGGCGGCTGTCGCGGTCCATGAACTGGGTGAGGCTCTTGGCGCTGCCGATCATCTCGAACGCCTTCTTCTGGAGCGCCGAGTAGGAGGAGGTGTCGGCCTTGCTGGAGGCGGCGACGACGCTCGGGTCGGTCTTCAGGTACAGTTCCTCGGCCGCCGGGCTGCCCAGGTACTCCAGGAGCTTGACGACACCCTCGTGGTTCTTCGGGGACTTGCTGACCATGAAGCCGTCGGTCGGCGCCTCGACGGTGTCCTGGCCGTACGCGGAGTTGATCTCCGGGAAGGCGAAGAAGTCGAGGTCGTCCAGGTCGGCCTTGTTCGTGAACTGCTGGGCCACGAAGGAGCCGAGGAGGTACATGCCGGCCTTCTTCGCGACCAGGGTCTGCGCGGCGTCCTGCCAGGTACGGCCCATGAAGCCGTCCTGGTGGTAGGGGAGGATCTCGGCCCAGTGGTCGAAGACGTCCTTCACCTTGGCGTCGGTCCAGGACGCCTTGCCGGCCATCAGCTCGACGTGGAAGTCGTAGCCGTTCAGGCGGAAGTTGATCTGGTCGAAGGTACCCATCGCCGGCCAGGCGTCCTTGTCGCCGAAGGCGATCGGGACGAGGCCGTCCTTCTTCATCTGCTTGCACAGGGCGACCAAGTCGTCCCAGGTGGCGGGAACCTTGTAGCCGTGCTGCTGGAAGACGCTCTTGCGGTAGAAGACCGCCCAGGGGTACGTGGTCAGCGGCACGAAGTAG
The DNA here is from genome assembly GCF_055564375.1 of Streptomyces sp. NPDC029138. NCBI lineage: Bacteria > Bacillati > Actinomycetota > Actinomycetes > Kitasatosporales > Streptomycetaceae > Streptomyces > Streptomyces sp. NPDC029138. The sequence continues at coordinate 36,400 of NZ_JBVHWM010000038.1, read as the reverse complement.
TACTTGCCGTCCTCGCCCTTGCTGAGCTTCTTCATCGCCTCCGGGAAGTTGTCCCCGATCTTCGCCCACACGTCGTCGATCGGCGTGGCCAGCTTCTTCGCCGCGAAGAACTGCATGCGGTATCCGGCGAACCAGTTGAACACGTCGTCCGGCGTGCCCTGGAGATACGAGTTGATCTGCTCCTGGAAGGTGTTGTGGTCCTTGGTGTTCACATCGACGGTGAGGCCCGACTGCTTCTTGAAGGCCGCGTAGACGCTCTCGAAGGCCTTCTTGGGCACCGCGTCCGAGGCGTTCGAGCCCAGGGTGACGGTCTTCGGGTCGGAGCCGGAACCGCTGCCTCCACAGGCGGACAGCAGGGGTATGCCGGCGCCGGCGAGCAGGGCGGCACCGCCCGCTCCGCGCAGCAGGGAACGTCGGCTGGGACCCGGGACGGAGAGACCGGAGGGCGAGAGGCGCATGGCGGCTCCTGATGCATACAGGGTTCGGCCAAGGGGATGAGTTGATCACCGAAAGGCTCGAAACCGCTCAGAAACCAACTCGACCGAACATCGTGGGCGTAATAACAGCCCCATGTCCGCTCATGCGTCAATAGCTCCGGTCGCATTGAGGTGTCTCTTGCCCGAAACGTAATCGTCACCGTCACCTGCATCGTTGACAGGCGGGGGGACGCAACGGCCCCCACGGCCGGGGCGGCCGAGGGGGCTGTGTGAAAGAGATCGTTCCGTTTCAGCTCCTGACCAGCAGTTGGAAGTCGAAGGCGTACCGGGACGCCCGGTAGACATGGCTGCCGTGCTCCACCGGCCGGCCCGCGTCGTCGTAGGCGGTGCGCCGCATGGTGAGCAGGGCCGCACCCTCCCGCTCCTCCAGCAGGGCGGCCTCCTCGGCGCTCGCGGCGCGGGCGCCGATGGACTGGCGGGCGCTGTGCAGGGAGATCCCGGCGGAGCGCAGCATCCGGTACAGACCCGTGGACTCCAGCCGCTCGGTGCCGAGTTCGAGCAGGGAGGCGGGCAGGTGGTTGCGCAGGAACGCCACCGGCCGGCCGTGTGTGGAGCGCAACCGCTCCAGTACGACGACCTCGGCACCCTCCGGGAGGCCCAGGGCGGCGGCCACGTCGGCGGACGCCGCGATCCGCTCGTTGCGCAGCACCCGGGTGGCCGGGCCCTGTCCGGCCGACTCGAGGTCGTCGTAGAGGCTGCTGAGTTCCAGCGGGCGTTTGACCTGGCTGTGCACCACCTGCGTGCCGACCCCGCGGCGGCGCACCAGCAGCCCCTTGTCGACCAGGGACTGGATCGCCTGGCGGACGGTCGGCCGGGACAGCCCGAGCCGCACCGACAGGTCGACCTCGTTGCCGAGCAGGTTCCCCGGGACCAGCACACCGCGCTCGATGGCCGCCTCCAGCTGCTGGGCGAGCTGGTAGTACAACGGCACCGGGCTCGACCGGTCCAGGGCGAAGGCCACGGGATCCAGCGCGCGATCACCCGGTGCCGTTCGCTGCGGGGCGCGGTGTACTGGGCTCATGCCTCTCAGGTGTAGGTCCCGGACGCCCAAGGTGTCAATGATTTGTACTTACATTCGGACCTGCTTGTGAAATGATGTCTTAACAAAGTATTGACAGCGGGCTCGACAGAGGCTTGTATCCCGTCCCAACGCAACAGCGTCCTTGCCCCGTCGCACGCACAGTGAGGTGCTGGAAAGATGGACCGCTCTTCTCGTCCCCGCTCCCGCAGACTGGCCCCCCTCGTGGCCCTGGCCGCCGCGGCAGCCCTCACCCTGGCCGGCTGCTCCAGCAGTTCCGGCGGCAAGAAGGCCGAGGAGGAAGCGGCGAACCCCTCCGCGGGCAAGGCCGACACCCCCCGCATGACCGTCGCCCTGGTCACCCACCAGGCGCCCGGCGACACCTTCTGGGACACCGTCCGCAAGGGCGCGGAGGCCGCTGCGGCCAAGGACAACATCAAGCTGATCTACTCCGCCGACCCCAACGCGGGCAACCAGGCCAACTACGTGCAGAACGCGATCGACCAGAAGGTCGACGGCATCGCGGTCACCCTGGCCAAGCCCGACGCGATGAAGGGCGCGATCGCCAAGGCCGAGCAGGCCGGCATCCCGGTGGTCGGCCTCAACTCCGGACTGAGCGACTGGAAGAAGCTCGGCCTGCTGGAGTTCTTCGGGCAGGACGAGAGCGTGGCGGGCGAGGCGTTCGGCAACAAGCTCAACACCACCGGCGCGAAGAAGATCGTCTGCGTGATCCAGGAACAGGGCAACGTGGGCCTCACCCAGCGCTGCGACGGCGTGAAGAAGACGTTCAAGGGCACCACTGAGACCCTGTATGTGAACGGCACCGACATGCCGTCCGTGAAGTCGACCATCACGGCCAAGCTGAAGCAGGACAAGTCGGTCGACACCGTCGTCACCCTCGGCGCCCCCTTCGCCCTGACCGCGGTGCAGTCGGTGGGCGACGCGGGCAGCAAGGCGAAGGTGGCCACCTTCGACCTCAACAAGGACCTGGTCAAGGCGGTGCAGAAGGGCACCATCGAGTTCGCCGTCGACCAGCAGCCCTATCTCCAGGGCTACCTGGCGGTCGACTCGCTGTGGCTCTACAAGAACAACGGCAACTACAGCGGCGGCGGTGAGCAGGCCGTGCTCACCGGCCCGGCCTTCGTGGACAAGTCCAACGTCGACAAGGTCGCCGAGTTCGCCGCGAAGGGCACCCGGTGATGAGCATGACCCAGCAGGCTGAGCCGGCGGTGGGCGGGCCGCCGGCGTCCGGCCCGAAGCAGTCCGACGGCCGCACCGCCCGGCGCCCGCTGGCGCTGAGGCTGCTGGCCCGGCCCGAGGTGGGCGTCTTCCTCGGCGCCGTCGCCGTCCTGGTCTTCTTCCTGATCGCGGCGCCGCCGGTGCGCGACGGCAGCTCGATGGCGAACATCCTGTACCAGTCCTCGACCATCGGCATCATGGCCCTCCCGGTGGCCCTGCTGATGATCGGCGGGGAGTTCGACCTCTCGTCCGGCGTCGCCGTGATCTCCTCGGCGCTCACCGCGAGCATGCTCAGCTACCAGCTGACGGTGAACGTCTGGACCGGCGTGATCGTCGCCCTGATCGTGTCCCTGGCGATCGGCGCCTTCAACGGCTGGATGGTGGTGAAGACCGGGCTGCCCAGCTTCCTGGTCACCCTCGGCACCTTCCTGATCCTCCAGGGCGCCAACCTCGCCGTGACCAAGCTGGTCACCGGCAACGTCGCCACCGACGACATCAGCGACATGGACGGCTTCGGCCAGGCCCGGAAGATCTTCGCCTCCTCCTTCGACGTGGGCGGGGTCCAGGTGAAGATCACCGTGGTGTGGTGGCTGGTCTTCGCGGCCCTCGCCACCTGGGTGCTGCTGCGCACCAAGTACGGCAACTGGATCTTCGCCGTCGGCGGCAACAAGGACAGCGCCCGCGCGGTCGGTGTCCCGGTGAAGTTCACCAAGATCACCCTGTTCATGCTGGTCGGCTTCGGCGCCTGGTTCGTCGGCATGCACAACCTGTTCTCGTTCAACACCGTGCAGTCCGGCGAGGGCGTGGGCCAGGAGCTGATCTACATAGCCGCTGCCGTCATCGGCGGCTGTCTGCTCACCGGCGGCTACGGCTCCGCGATCGGCCCGGTCTTCGGCGCCTTCATGTTCGGCATGGTGCAGCAGGGCATCGTCTACGCCGGCTGGAACCCCGACTGGTTCAAGGCCTTCCTCGGCGTGATGCTCCTCGGCGCCGTCCTGATCAATCTGTGGGTCCAGCGCACGGCGACCCGGAGGTAAGCGATGACCGACAACACCACCGGAACCCATGGCGCCGTCCTCCAGGACAGCGCGCCCGCCCAGGACGGACCCCTGGTCGAACTGCGCGCCGCCGGCAAGTCCTACGGCAACATCCGCGCCCTGCACGGCGTCGACCTGAAGGTCCACGCCGGCCAGGTCACCTGCGTGCTCGGCGACAACGGCGCCGGCAAGTCCACCCTCATCAAGATCATCTCAGGGCTGCACCAGCACACCGAGGGCGAGTTCCTCGTGGACGGACAGCAGGTGCGGTTCTCCACCCCGCGCGAGGCCCTGGACCGGGGCATCGCCACCGTCTACCAGGATCTCGCGACCGTCCCGCTGATGCCGGTGTGGCGGAACTTCTTCCTCGGCTCCGAGATGACCAAGGGCCCCTGGCCGCTGCGGCGTCTCGACATCGCCCGCATGAAGGAGACCGCCGACCAGGAACTGCGCAACATGGGCATCGTCCTGGACGACCTGGAACAGCCCATCGGCACCCTCTCCGGCGGCCAGCGCCAGTGCGTGGCCATCGCCCGCGCCGTCTACTTCGGCGCCCGCGTCCTCATCCTGGACGAGCCCACCGCCGCCCTCGGCGTCAAGCAGTCCGGCGTGGTGCTGAAGTACATCGCCGCCGCCCGGGACCGCGGCCTCGGCGTCATCTTCATCACCCACAACCCCCACCACGCCTACATGGTCGGCGACCACTTCAGCGTCCTGCGCCTCGGCACCCTGGAACTGAGCGCCGAACGCAGCGGGATCGGCCTGGAGGAGCTGACCAACCACATGGCCGGTGGCACCGAACTCGCCGCGCTCAAGCACGAGCTGGCCCAGGTCCGCGGCGTCGACGTGGAGGAACTGCCCGAGGAGGGCGACCTCACCGCACCCGTGGCGACCTCCCCGGAAGGAACCCCCTGATCATGGCGCACCCCACTCCGCTCGACCGCATCCGGGTCGGCTCCGCCCCCGACTCCTGGGGCGTCTGGTTCCCCGACGACCCCCGGCAGGTGCCCTGGGAACGCTTCCTCGACGAGGTCGCCGAGGCCGGTTACGACTGGATCGAACTCGGCCCCTACGGCTACCTCCCCACCGACCCGGCGCGGCTCACCGAGGAGGTGGCCCGGCGGAACCTGAAGGTCTCGGCGGGCACGGTCTTCACCGGCATGCACCGCGGCCCGGCCGTCTGGGAGGAGACCTGGGCGCACGTCAGTCAGGTCGCCGCGCTCACCCAGGCGATGGGCGCCCGGCACCTGGTGGTCATCCCCTCCTTCTGGCGGGACGACAAGACCGCCGAGATCCTGGAGCCGCCCGAGCTGACCGCCGAGCAGTGGGCGCACCTGACGAAGGGCATGGAACGGCTCGGCCACGAGGTCAAGGAGACCTACGGCCTGGACATCGTCGTGCACCCGCACGCCGACACCCACATCGACACCGAGGACCACGTCGAGCGCTTCCTGGACTCGACCGACAGCGAGCTGGTCAACCTCTGCCTGGACACCGGGCACTACGCCTACTGCGGCGGGGACAGCGTCAAGCTGATCGAGACCTACGGCGAGCGCATCGGGTACCTGCACCTCAAGCAGGTCGACCCGGACATCCTCGCCGAGGTGGCCGCGGGCGGGGTGCCGTTCGGGCCGGCCGTGCAGCGCGGGGTGATGTGCGAGCCGCCCTCCGGGGTCCCGGAGCTGGGGCCGGTGCTGGAGGCGGCGCAGAAGCTGGGCGTGGAACTGTTCGCGATCGTCGAGCAGGACATGTACCCGTGCGAGCCGGACAAGCCGCTGCCGATCGCGGTACGCACCCGGCGCTTCCTGCGGTCCTGCGGGGCCTGAGGGCGGAAGGGTCTCACTCACCGGAACCGGGCCGCGGTGCCGACGACCGCGGCCCGGTTCCTGCGCTGTTCCGAGGGATTCGGTCACCGAGTGACCGGGAACCAACGGGGGCACGCGGGCGTTCTGACTGACAACGGGGAACGCCCGCGCGGACGGGAGGACGAGATGACACACCGTACGGACGCTCGCACCACATCCCAGGACGCGGCCGACGCCGCGGCCCGGCGCCGAGACCGCTTCGGCGCGCTGCCCGAGCGGATACACCCGCAGGACACGGTGGAGACGAAGCCGGCGACGGTGCCGGACCCGGCGCGGGACACCTACAACCCGGACGAGTGGCTGATCCGGTACTGCGGCTGATCCGGTACTGAGGCTGTGTACTGAGGCTGACCGACACGCCGACGGCGCCGGGCAGGTGCCCGGCGCCGTCACCGTGCGGTCACGCCGCACGTACCTCCGCTAGCGTCACCGGCCGGTGCTCGTGCAGGGACAGCGTGCAGGCCTCGGCGATCCAGCCGGCCTCCAGGGCGTCCTCGACGGTGCACGGGGAGGGCCGGGTGCCCGCCACGACCTCGGTGAACGCGGTCAGTTCGGCGCGGTAGGCGTCGGTGAAGCGGTCCATGAAGAAGTCGTGCGGGGTGCCGGCGGGGAAGGTCACACCGGGCTCGACCGAGCGCAGCGGCAGCTTGTCGTCCAGGCCGACGGCGATCGAGTCGGCGAAGCCGTGCAGTTCCATGCGTACGTCGTAACCCCGCTTGTTGTGCCGGGAGTTGGACACCACCGCGATTGTGCCGTCGTCCAGGGTCAGGATCGCTCCGGTGGTGTCGGCGTCGCCCGCCGCCTTGATGTAGTCGGCGCCCCGGTTGCCGCCCACCGCGTACACCTCGGTGACCTCACGGCCCGTCACCCAGCGGATGATGTCGAAGTCGTGCACGGAACAGTCGCGGAAGATGCCGCCGGACGCGGCGATGTACGCGGCGGGCGGCGGTGCCGGGTCCAGGGTGGTCGAGCGGACCGTGTGCAGCATGCCCAGCTCACCGGCCTGTACGGCGGCCCGCGCGGCGGCGAAGCCCGCGTCGAAGCGCCGGTTGTAGCCGATCTGGATCGGCACGCCGCTGTCCCGCACGGCCTTCAGCACCTCGACGCCCTCCGTCATGGTGCGGGCGACCGGCTTCTCGCAGAAGACCGGGACGCCGGCCTCGACGCCGGTCCGGATCAGCGCCGGATGGGCGTCGGTGGCGGCCGCGACGACGAGGCCGTCCACGCCGGCCGCCAGCAGGGCCTCCGGCGAGTCCGCGACCTCGGCACCGAACCGCTCGGCGGCGGCCTTGGCCGCGTCAGCGAACGGATCGGCGACGACGAGCGACTCGACGGCGTCCAGTCCGGAGAGGGTCTCGGCGTGGAAGGCGCCGATGCGGCCGAGGCCGAGGATTCCGATACGCATGCGGTACTGCTCCTAGGGTTGGTGCGGAGTTCTAGTCGAGGCCGCCGAGCACGTTCTGGTCCCAGTCGATCACCGACCCCGTGACCACCCCCGACCGCTCGGAGAGCAGGAAGACCACGAAGTCCGCGATTTCGTCCGGCTGGCCGAGCTTGCCCATCGGCAGGCGGGCCGCGGCCCGCTCCCGCCAGTCGTCGCCGGCGCCGTGGAATGCGCGCTGGGTGGCGTCCTCGCCCTCGGTCGCGGTCCAGCCGATGTTCAGGCCGTTGATCCGGATCCGGTCCCAGCGGTGGGCGTGCGCCGCGTTCCGGGTCAGGCCCACCAGGCCGGCCTTGGCGGCGACGTACGGCGCGAGGAACGGCTGTCCGCCGTGCGCCGACGAGGTGATGAGGTTGACGATCGTGCCGGGCGCCTTGCGGGCCGTCATGTCGGCGACCGCCGCCTGCATCGCGAAGAACGGCCCTTTGAGGTTGACCGCGATGTGCGCGTCGAACAGCTCCGGCGTGGTGTCCAGCAGCGTGCCCCGCGAGGTCAGCCCGGCCGAGTTCACCAGGCAGTCGATCCGGCCGTACGCGTCCACGACCTCGGCGACCGATGCCTTGGCCTGTTCGGCGTCCGCCAGATCGGCCTGGACGTACATCGCCTTGCCGCCGGCCGCCGACAGCTCCGTCACCAGAGCCTCCCCCGGCTCCGGGCGCCGCCCGCTGACCGCCACGACGGCTCCCTCGCGGACGGCGGCCCGCGCGATCGCGGCCCCCACGCCCTGGCTGCCGCCGTTGACGAGAACGACCTTGTCGTCGAGAAGTCCCATGCCCTGCCTCAGCTCTCCCGGCGTTCCGCCGCCGCTCGCAGTTCCTCGCGCAGCCGCCCGGGCCGCCATGTCTCCCTCAGTGCCCGCCGCACCAGGTCCGCCTGCGCCGGCGGGGCCAGCCCGGCGACCGGCGGGTCGCTGTCCAGGTTGGTGGGGAAGGGGTAGCCCTCGGCACTCGCGGCGATCACGTTCTCCAGCCACTCCTCGGACGCGCCCGCCTCCTTGCGCCGCAGCAGCACCGGAAACACCGCGTTCACCACGGCCTCCCGGTCCACGGTCTCCATCGCCCGGCCGAACGCGGACGAGATCTGCAGCAGGTTGGCCGTCCGCCGGACGTCCGCCGTCCGGTTGGCGCCGGCCGCGTGGAAGAGCGCCGGATTGAAGAAGGCCGCGTCGCCCTTCGCGAGCGGGAGCTGCACGTGGTGGGCCGCGAAGTACTCCTGGAACTTAGGGAGCCGCCAGGCCAGATAGCCCGGCTCGTAGAGCTGGGAGTACGGCAGGTAGAGCGTCGGACCGGACTCCACCGGCATGGCACAGTGGGCGACCGCGCCCTGGAGGGTGAGCGCGGGCGAGAGGCGGTGCACGTGCGCGGGGTAGGCGGCGGCCACCGCGTTGCTCAGGAAGCCCAGGTGGTAGTCCCGGTGCGCGGTCTGTCCGGCGCCGCCCGGGTTGACCACGTTGACCTGGGAGGTGACCTGGTAGCCGGGGCCCAGCCAGGCCGCGGCGAGCAGGGCCAGGACGTCGTTGGCGTAGTAGTCGGCGAACGCCTCCGCGTCGTACAGGGCCGTCTTCTCCAGCGCGTTCCACACCCGGTCGTTGGCGCCCGGCGCGGCGAAGTGGTCGCCCGCCGTCGCGCCCGTGGCCCGCTGCTCGGCGATCAGCGCCTCGAACACCGCCGTGACCCGGTCGACGACCTCCGGCTCCGGGAAGGCACCCCGGACGACGACGATCCCGGGGCCCTCGGCGAACGCCCGTACCAGCTCCGCCCCCAGCGCGGACCGGTCACCGGCCGTCCGCAGCCGCTCACCCTCGTACACGAGGACGTTCTCCTCGACGGACGCGGCGTGCGGGTAGCCGGCCGGGTCCGTGGTCCGCTCGACCAGGGCGCGGAACGCGCCGAGATCGCAGTCCTGCTCGGACAGCCAGGCGCGGCCTGGCACGGCGGCGACGGACATCGGTGTCCCTCTTTCGGTCACGGGAGCGCCGCGCTTCTGGTACCGGGAGCGGCGCGGTCCTGTCATTCTTGTCAGTACAAACCCCTCGAACAACCAGCACGCGGCCATCAAAAACCCCTCAAGGAGCCGGTCCATGGGCCACCCGTTCCCGATCCGGGAGATCGCACGTCAGGCCGGTCTCAGCGAGGCCACCGTGGACCGGGTGCTGAACGGCAGGGGAGGGGTGCGGGAGAGCACCGCGCGGGAGGTGCACCGGGCCATCGCCGATCTCGACCGGCAGCGCACCCAGGTCCGGCTGGTCGGCCGTACCTTCATGGTCGACATCGTGGCGCAGGCGCCCGAGCGGTTCACCACCGCCGTACGCGCCGCCCTTGAGGCCGAACTGCCCGCCCTGCACCCGGCCGTCGTGCGCTCCCGCTTCCACTTCCGCGAGACCGGCCCGGTCCGCGAACTGGTCGGCACGCTCGACCGGATCGCCCGGCGCGGCTCACAGGGCGTGATCCTCAAGGCGCCGGACGTCCCAGAGGTCACCGCGGCCGTCGGCCGGCTGACCGCCGCCGGCGTCCCGGTCGTCACCCTCGTCACCGACCTGCCCGCGAGCGGACGCGTCGGCTACGTCGGCATCGACAACCGGGCGGCCGGCGCGACCGCCGCCTACCTGATGGGCCAGTGGCTCGGCGACCGGCCCGGCAACGTCCTCACCAGCCTCAGCAGCGGCTTCTTCCGCAACGAGGAGGAGCGCGAGATGGGCTTCCGCAGCGTGATGCGGGCCCGGCATCCCGAGCGCGCGCTGGTGGAGATCACCGAGGGGCAGGGCCTGGACGCAACGCAGTACGACCTGGTCCGCGCCGCCCTGGAACGCGACCCGGAGATCCGGGCGGTCTACTCCATCGGCGGCGGCAACAACGCCACCCTGCGGGCCTTCGCCGACCTCGGCCGCGACTGCGCCGTGTTCGTCGCGCACGACCTGGACCACGACAACACCCGGCTGCTGCGCGAGCACCGCCTGTCCGCCGTGCTCCACCACGACCTGCGGCACGATCTGCGCGAGGCCTGTCACGAGGTGATGCGCTTCCACGGCGCGCTGCCGCCGGCCGGGCCGGTCCTGCCGTCCGCGATCCAGGTGGTCACGCCGTACAACATGCCTACGACCCCGGCAGGGTGACCCACGCCCCGCTCGCGGCCGACTCCGCCATCGCGTCCAGCACGGTCGCGCTGTGCACCGCGTCCGCGAGCGTGGTGCCGTACGGGGTGCCCTCGGCGATGGAGCGGACGAAGCGGTAGGCCTCGATCACCTTCAGGTCGTCGTAGCCCATCGCGTTGGCCGCGCCCGGCTGGAACGCGGCGAACTCGCCGGCGCCCGGGCCGACGTACACCGTGCTCACCGGCTGGTCCTGGTACGTCGTACCCCGGCTCACCTTCAGTTCGTTCATCCGGCGGAAGTCCCAGAACACCGCGCCCCGGGTGCCGTGCACATCGAAGCCGTAGTTGTTCTGCTCGCCGACCGAGACGCGGCAGGCCTCCAGGACGCCGCGGGCGCCGGAGGCGAAGCGGAGCAGGCAGCTGACGTAGTCCTCGTTCTCGACCGGGCCCGGCTCGCCGCCGGCGGCCAGGGCGTGGCCGGCCGTCGCGCCGCTCGGACGGGCGCGTTCCGGGACGAAGACCGCCGTGTCGGCGGTGAGCGAGGCGATGTCGCCGAGCAGGAAGCGGGCCAGGTCGGCGCCGTGCGAGGCCAGGTCCCCCAGCACTCCGCTGCCGCCGCGCTCGCGCTCGTACCGCCAGGTCAGAGCGCCGTCCGGGTGGGCCGCGTAGTCGCTGAAGAGACGGATGCGGACGTGGGTGACCGTGCCGATGCCGCCGGAGGCGATCAGCTCGCGGGCGGCCTCGACGGCGGGCGCGTTGCGGTAGTTGAAGCCGACCGTGCCCCGCACGCCGGCCTCGGCGACGGCGTCGGCGACCGCGCGGGCGTCCCCGGCGGTCAGGCCCACCGGCTTCTCGATCCAGAGGTGCTTGCCGGCCTCGGCCATCGCCACGCCGATCTCCCGGTGCAGGAAGTTCGGCGCGGTGACGCTCACCGCCTGGACGCGCGGATCGGCGACCACCTCGCGCCAGTCGCGGGTCGCCGACGCGAACCCGAACCGCTCGGCGGCCTCCTCCGCCCGCCCCGGCACCTCCTCGGCGACCGTGACCAGCCGGGGCCGCAGCGGGAGTCGGGGATAGTGGTGCGGGAGCCGGGCGTACGCCTGGGTGTGCACCCGGCCCATCCAGCCGAACCCGATGACGGCGACACCGAGCGCGTCCACCATGACAGCACCTCTCTTTTGGACCGGTCCATCAGCGGTCCAGGCCACCTTTGTTCGGACATGACCAGCGTGTCAACCCTTTGACAGCGCGGCACGCCCCATGGAACGGTCCATCCCATGAGACCGCCGACGATCCGCGACGTGGCCGAACGGGCCGGCGTGTCGAAGTCGCTCGTCTCCCTGGTGCTGCGCGACTCCGGCCCGGTGCGCCCCGAGAAGCGGGAGGCGGTCCTGCGGGCCGTACGCGAGCTGGGCTACCGGCCCAACGCGGCTGCCCGCAGCCTGAGCGAGCAGCGCACCCGCACCATCGGCGTGCTCCTGGACGACCTGCGCAACCCCTGGTTCGTGGACCTGCTCGACGGGCTCAACTCCCTGCTGCACACGGCCGGTCTGCACATGCTCCTCGCCGACGCCCGCCTGGGCCGGCGGATGGGCCACGACCTCGCCGAGCCCTTCCTGGACCTGGGCGTCGACGGACTGGTGGTCGTCGGCACGGTCCCGGACGCGGGCGGGCTCGGCGCGCTCGCGCGGCGGATGCCGGTGGTCGTGGCGGGCGCGCGCGAGGCGCAGCCACCGGGCGTGGACGTCGTCGCCGGGGACGACGAGCAAGGCGCCCGGCTCGCCACCGAGCACCTGCTCGGGCTCGGCCACCGCCGGATCGCGCACCTCGCGGGCCACGGCGCCGTCGGCGCCCTGCGCCGGCGGGGCTTCGAGACGGCGATGCGGGCGCACGGCGCCGAACCGCTCGTCGAACCCGGCGACCTGACCGAGGAGGGCGGCTACCGCGGAACCGTCCGCCTCCTCAGCCGTACCGAGCGGCCCACGGCGCTCTTCGCCGTCAACGACATGGCCGCGGTGGGCGCGCTGTCGGCGGCCGGCGAGCTGGGGCTGCGGGTGCCCGGCGACCTGTCGGTGACCGGGTACGACAACACCAGCGTCTCCCGGCTGCGGCACCTCTGGCTGACCACCGTCGACACCGCTCCGCACGAGGTGGGCCGGCGCGCCGCCCGCTGCCTGCTGGACCGCTTCGAACGGCCGGAGCGCGAGGGACGGGTGCGGCTGGCCGCGCCGACGCTGGAGATCCGCGGGACGACAGGGCCGCCCGGGGACGGCCTCACGGGTTGAGACAGCCCCGAGACCGACAGGGCCTCACGGGTTGCCGGGCCTCACGGGTTGCCAGGCCTCACGGGTTGCCACGGCCTCATCACAGGTTGATCGCGTGGGCCTTGCGCAGCGTCTCGTGCACGGTCCACGTCGTACGGTCGCCCGCGCGGAGCACCGCCCTGTCGCCGGGCCCACCGTCAGCGTCGGCCCGTCCTCGACCTCGATGGTCGCCGAGCCGCTGATCACCACGAACGTTTCGTCCGCCTCCGTGTCCGTGACCGCGCCCGGCGTGAACTGCCAGACCCCGCGGAGCTGTCGGCCGTCCGGCGACTCCCGGACCACCTCCCGGGTGTGGGGCATCGGGCCTGGTCGGAGGAGACTTCGTCGGGGAAGCGCCGGCTGGCGGGGGTGTGGGGCCCGGATGATGGGGGCATGGCTGACTCCACGGCGGCCGGCCCGGCGGCACGACACGCGGGAGATCGTCCTGTTCGGCGGCGTGTACGGCGCCGTCCTCGCCAGCTCGATGGTCGCGGCGCTCACCCGGTACGGGCACACGTCCGCCGACGTCCGTGGCTACGACGCGGCCTGGGTGCTGGTGACCGCGTGCGCCTCCGCCCTCGCCCACGGCTACGCCCACTACATCGCCGAGCGCACCCCGCACGGCCGATGGGACGTCCTGCTCGCGATGCGCAACGAGTGGCCCCTGGTCACGGCCGTGCTGCCCACGGTCTTCCTGCTCGCGGGCGCGCGCTGGGGGTGGTGGTCCGCGAAGGGCGTCGAGTACGCGGCGTTCGTCCTCAACATCGTGATCCTCTTCGGGATCGGCCTCGTCACCGCCCGCTGGTCGGCACGCCGCTGGCCGACCGCCGTCCTCATGGGGCCGGGGGACGCGCTGCTGGGGGTCGTGGTGGTGGTGGCGAACGCGGTCATCAAGTAGAACGCGGCCATCGAGGAGCGGGTCAGCGGGCCGTGCGGACTCCGTCCAGGGCGATGGCGAGGACCCGGTCGCGCTGGGCGTCGTCCTCGAACACCGTCGCCGTGATCCCGGCGACCATCCGCAGCAGATCGCCGAAGTCCATGTCCGCCCGGGCGACACCGGCCTGCTGCGCGTGCTCCAGCAGCGGGCCGCCGGCCTCGTACATGGAGTCGCGGCAGGACTGGAAGATGTCCGACTCGCCGTCGAGGGCCTCGCGCACGGCGCGCTTGGTGACCATGTATCCGGCGAACCGGTTCAGCCAGGCCGTCAGCGCCTCCCAGGGCTCCCGGTCGGCCAGCTCGACGGCCGCCTGGCACAGGGCGTTGACCTCGTCGGCGTAGACGCTCTCGAACAGGTCGCGGCGGGTCGGGAAGTTCCGGTACAGGGTGCCGATGCCGACGCCCGCCCGGCGGGCGATGTCCTCCAGGGAGGCCTCGGCGCCGTGCTCCGCGAACGCCTCGCGCGCTGCGCTGAGCAGGGCGTCGTAGTTGCGGGCGGCGTCCTTACGGTGCGGCCGGCGGGCCGCCACGATCTCGCTGACGGGGAACGGCGTGGCCGTCACTGCTGCCTCCCGGGAGGGAATCGACTGGAACCGGAGGTTCACCTCCGCTACAGTGGAGGCGTACCTCCACTTTAACAGTGCGGGGTCGGCTCCGCCGTGGCCGGACGCGGCCCGCGCGGCCGGCTCCGCACACTCCCTGGCCCGGCCCGTACGACCGCGCCTCTCGGTACGCGACTCAGTACTCGAACCTCCGCGTCCCTGTCATCCCTCCGCATCCCTGTTTTCGGAGAGGCTCCTTCATGCCCCGCGCGTCCACTCGCCTCACCTTCACGGTCCTCGCGACCGGTGCAGGCGTGTTCTCCATGCTCCAGTCGCTGATCGCGCCGGCCCTGCCGACCGTCCAGCACGCCCTGCACACCTCCCAGTCCACCGCGACCTGGGTGATGACGGCCTATCTGCTGTCCGCCTCGGTCTTCACCCCGATCCTCGGCCGGGTCGGCGACCTCGCCGGCAAGAAGCGGACCCTCGTCGCCGTCCTGGTGGCCGTCCTCGCGGGCTGTCTCGTCGCCGCGCTGGCCCCGAACATCGGCGTGCTCATCATCGCCCGGGTCGTCCAGGGCGTCGGCGGCGCGCTGTTCCCGCTCTCCTTCGGCATCATCCGGGACGAGTTCGCCCCCGGCGAGGTCAGCGGCAGCATCAGCAACCTCTCCGCCGTGATCGCCGCCGGCGGCGGGGTCGGCATCGTGGCCGCCGGTCCCATCGTGTCCGCGCTCGACTACCGCTGGCTGTTCTGGATCCCGGTGGCGATCGTCGCCGCGACCGTCCTGATCGCGCTGCGCTACGTCCCCGAGTCGCCCAAGCGGGCGGAGGGCAAGGTCAGTTGGGTCGGGGCCGTGCTGCTCTCCGGCTGGCTGGTGGCCCTGCTGCTGCCGCTGAGCCAGGCTGGGCAGTGGGGCTGGGGCTCGGGCAAGGTGCTCGGCCTGTTCGCCGCCGCCGTCGTGCTGTTCGGGGTATGGCTGGTGACCGAGGCCCGCTCGCGCACACCGCTCATCGATCTGCGGGTGCTGCGGCTGCCCGCGGTGTGGACGACCAACACGGCCGCGCTGCTGTTCGGCGCCGGCATGTACTCCATCTGGTCCTTCCTGCCGGGCTTCGTCCAGACGCCGTCCGCGGCCGGATACGGCTTCGGTGCCAGCGTCACCGCCTCCGGCCTGCTCATGCTGCCGATGCTGGTCGCGATGTTCCTCTCCGGCGTCCTGTCGGGCCGCCTGGAGCCCCGCGTCGGCGCCAAGGCGCTGCTCACCGCGGGTGCCGCTCTCGGCGCGCTGGCCTGCGGCTTCCTCACCCTGTGGCATGACGAGCAGTGGCAGGTGGCCGTCGTCTCGGGCCTGTTCGGCCTCGGCATCGGACTCGCCTTCGCCTCGATGGCCAACCTCATCGTGGGCAGCGTGCCGGCGGAACAGACCGGCGCCGCGACCGGGATGAACGCCAACATCCGCACCATCGGCGGCTCGATCGGGGCCGCGCTCACCAGCGTCCTGGTGACCGGCCGGCTCCAGCCCTCGGGACTGCCGTACGCCTCCGGCTACACCCACGGCTGGGCCCTGCTCGCCCTCCTCTGCCTGGCCGCGACCGGCGCCGCCCTCCTCGTCCCGGTCCGCCGCACCGGCCACCCGTCCGCACCGGACCCCGTACCGGGGCCGACACGGGCACCCGCCCAGGTGCGGTAATGTTGACCTGCGCGATCACGCGGAACGCTCCGCGTGAGACCGCGGCGGGACGTGGCGCAGCTTGGTAGCGCACTTGACTGGGGGTCAAGGGGTCGCAGGTTCAAATCCTGTCGTCCCGACTTGTGAGAAGCAGGTCAGAGGCCGTGTCGGAGGAATCCGGCGCGGCCTTTCGCCGTGTGGTCCCCGACACGCGGTTGAACCCGCCGACCCCCCACCCCGTGCTCCCGCACGGGGACGCCACACGTTCACGGCCCCCTCCGTCCGCTTCCTGGAGGAGTCGCCATGCTTCGGGTGTTGGCCGTCGACGACGAGGAACCGGCGCTCGCCGAACTGCTGTTCCTGCTGCGGGCCGATCCCCGGGTGCGGTCGGCGGAGGGGGTCCTCGAAGGGGCCGAGGCGTTGCGGCGGCTGGGCCGGCGGGGGCCGGGCGGTGCTGCGGGCGTCGATGCGGTGTTCCTGGACATCCGCATGGCGGGGCTCGGCGGGATGGACCTCGCACGGCTTCTCGCCGGGCTCGCCGAGCCGCCACGGATCGTCTTCGTCACCGCGCACGCGGAGCACGAGGAGTACGCCCTGCGGGCGTCCGGTATCCGGGCCGTCGACCATCTGCTGAAGCCGCTGCGGCGCGAGCGGCTGGCCGAGGCGGTCCGGCGGGTCGCCGAGCTGGTCGCGGCCGACCGCGCCGCCCGGCCGGGGCGCTCCGGGGCCCGGCCGCTCGCGGACCGTGTCCCGGTGGAGCGCGAGGGCGTGACCCGGTTCCTGTCCGTCGCCGACATCACCCACGCCGAGGCGCAGGGCGACCACGCCCGGCTGTACACCCGCCAGGACAGCCACCTGGTGCGGATTCCGTTGTCCACGCTGGAGGAGTGCTGGCGGGGGAGGGGTTTCGTGCGGATTCACCGGCGCCATCTCGTCTCCCTCGCCTGCATCGACGAATTCCGGGTCGATGGGGGGAGATTCGAGGTCACGGTCGGCACCTCTGTGCTGGTCGTGAGTCGGCGGAATGCCCGTGAAGTGTGGGATCTTCTCGCAGAGAAGGCCATCGCGGACCGGTCCGGCAACGGTCGCTGACCGGAAGCTGTCACTTTGGTTTCCTGGTGCGTACACTCCACTGCGAAGTGTGATCATCGCGGTCGGAGGACGCGGCATGAGTGCACCTGGGACTCCTCGACGTGAAGTGGTCACGGGGACTCCGCGTGCGGCCCGCGCGGACCACGGAAGCCACAGAGGCCATGGGAGTCATGAGGGCCATGGAGCTGCCCGCCCCGGTTCCGTCCGGGTGGGCGAGGAGGGGCCGGCCGTCGCCTCCCTGGCGCTGCGATCCCTGATACGTCGTCAACTCCGCCTGGGACTCCTGGCGTTCGGTCTGCTCGTCGTCCTTCTCGGTCCGCTGCCCCTCGTCTTCACGGCCCTGCCGGACACGGGGGCCTGGCCGGGCAGCGCCCTGATCGTCTGGGCCGTTCTCGGCGTCGCCGTCTACCCCGCGCTCGTCGTCATCGGCCGCTGGTACGTCGTACGCGCCGAACGCAACGAACGGGACACCGCGGACCTCGCCGAAAGGGCCTGACGGTGACCGACGCCCAGCCACACCGGCCCGCCCGCGCTCCCGGGGCCGCCGGGTGAACCAGACGTACGGCATCGTGGCCGTGTCGGCGGCGGTCGTCGCGACCCTCGTGATCGGCTCGACGGGGCTGCGCATCTCCCGCACCACCTCCGACTTCTACGTCGCCTCCCGTACCGTTCCGCCGTACCTCAATGCGATGGCCATCAGCGGCGAGTACCTGTCGGCGGCCTCCTTCCTCGGCATCGCCGGACTCGTCGCCGCCCAGGGCGTCGAGATGCTGTGGTTCCCCGTCGGCTACGCCGCCGGCTATCTCGTGCTGCTCGTGTTCGTCGCCGCCCCGCTGCGCCGCTCCGGGGCCTACACCCTGCCCGACTTCGCCGACGCACGGCTGGAGTCGAAGGCCGCCCGGCGCGTCGCCAGCGTGCTCGTCGTCGGCGTCGGCTGGCTCTACCTGCTGCCCCAGCTCCAGGGCGCGGGCCTCACCCTCGGCCTGGTCACCGGCGCGCCGCGCTGGCTCGGCGGCGTGCTCGTCGCCGTCGTCGTCACCCTCGCCGTGGCCGCCGGCGGCATGCGCAGCATCACCTTCGTCCAGGCCTTCCAGTACTGCCTGAAACTGACCGCGCTCCTCGTGCCCGCGATCTTCCTGGTGCTCGCCTGGCACGGCGACCCGCGCCCCGCCGGCGCCCTCGACGAACCGCCGACCTTCCGCCGGCACACCCAGGTCACCGTGGAGACCACCGTCCGCATCCGGATCGAGGCGCCGCTGCGGGCCGTCGCGACCGGCGCCGTGGACGGACAGGGCTACGACAACGGCCGCCTGCTGCTGGACCCCGGGGTGCACGAGGTCCGGGCCGGGACGACCCTCCGGTTCCCGCCCGACTCACCGGTGCCCGAGCGTGAGTCCGACGACGGACGGCACAGCGGAGCCTCCAGCTGGGCGGCGCCCCTGTCGGGCGGCGAGAACGATCACCCGCTGTACACGACGTACGGGCTGATCTTCGCCACCTTCCTCGGCACCATGGGACTGCCCCACGTCCTCGTCCGCTTCTACACCAACCCCGACGGCCGCGCCGCCCGGCGCACCACCGTGATCGTGCTGGCCCTGGTCGGCGGCTTCTACCTGCTGCCGCCCCTCTACGGCCTGCTCGGCCGGATCTACGCCCCCGACCTGCTGCTCACCGGCACCACGGACGCGGCCGTGCTCGTCCTGCCGGAACGGCTCGTCGGCGGCCCGGGCGGCGATCTGCTCGGCGCGCTGATCGCCGCCGGCGCCTGTGCCGCCTTCCTGTCCACCGCCTCCGGGCTCACCCTGTCCGTCGCGGGCGTGCTCAGCCAGGACGTGCTGCCCTCGCTCGGCGTCCGCCACTTCCGGCTGGCGACACTCCTCGCGGTCGTCGTGCCCGTCACGGTGAGCGTGGCCGCCGGCAACCTGCCCGTCGCCAATGCCGTGGGACTCGCCTTCGCGGTGGCCGCCTCCTCCTTCTGCCCGCTGCTGGTGCTCGGCATATGGTGGCGCGGACTCACCGCGCCCGGCGCCATCGCGGGGCTGCTCACCGGCGGCGGCAGCGCCCTCGTCGCGGTCGCCCTGACCATCGCCGGCCCGCTGACCGACGGCTGGGCGCACACCCTGCTCGCCTGGCCGGCCGTGTGGTCCGTACCGCTCGGCTTCCTGACCATGATCCTGGTCTCCCTGGCCAC
Organism: Streptomyces sp. NPDC029138; assembly: GCF_055564375.1. NCBI lineage: Bacteria > Bacillati > Actinomycetota > Actinomycetes > Kitasatosporales > Streptomycetaceae > Streptomyces > Streptomyces sp. NPDC029138. Next base: position 17,479 of record NZ_JBVHWM010000038.1, on the reverse strand, counting down.
CCGGGACCGTGTCCCCGCCGGCACCGAGGCCGCCATGGCCCGCCTCCACCTGCCCGAACGCCCGGCCGGCCAGGGCGCGCCCACCACCCGCCGAGGAGTGACCGCCCCATGACGATCCATCGGCCCGCCGCCGACAGGGCCCGCGCATGAACGAGTTCGCCCTGCTCGCCGCCGGAGCCCCGCTGTCGTTCGCCGGGGGTCTGGCCGTCGGACGCCTGCTGGCCCGCCGTGCCGCCGAGGGCGGGACGGACTCCGGTACCCCCGTCGAGCGCGCCACCTTCCACACCCTGCACACCGCGTCGGAGGCCGCGCCCCCGCTGCGCGCCGGACTCACCGAGGACGCGGCCCGCAAGGCGGTACGGCGGCTCCGGCCGCTGTTCGGCACGGCCGCGCTCGGCCTCACCGACCACGATCGGCCGCTGGCCTGGGACGGGCCGGGCCGCCACCACGAGGACGCCGTCCTGGACCGGGTCCGCCAGGTGCTGGACACCGGCCGCGCCCAGACCTTCGCCGTCGGCTGCGCGGACCCGGACTGTCCCGTGCGCTGGGGCGCCGCCGTGCCGCTCACCGTCGACCGGCGGGTGCTCGGCGCGCTCGTCGTGCTCGGCGTCCGGGAGTCGGCGTCCCTGCTCCGGGCCGCCGGGGAGGTGGCGCGCTGGGTCTCCGTACAGCTCGAACTCGCGGAACTCGACCGGGCCCGCACGGGACTGATCGAGGCGGAGATCCGGGCGCTGCGCGCGCAGATCTCGCCGCACTTCATCTACAACTCCCTCGCGGCGATCGCCTCGTTCGTCCGCACCGATCCCGAGCGCGCCCGTGAACTCCTGCTGGAATTCGCCGACTTCACCCGCTACTCCTTCCGCCGGCACGGTGAGTTCACCACCCTGGCCGAGGAGTTGCGCTCCATCGAGCAGTTCCTGGAGCTGGTCCGCGCCCGGTTCGGGCAGCGGCTGCGCGTGACCCTCCAGATCGCCCCCGAGGTGCTGCCCGTGACGGTGCCCTTCCTGTGTCTCCAGCCGCTGGTGGAGAACGCGGTCAAGCACGGGCTGGAGGAGAGCGTCGAGCGCAGCCGGATCAGCATCACCGCGCTGGACGAGGGGGCGCTGGCCCGTATCGTCATCGAGGACAACGGAGTCGGCATGGAACCGGAGCGGCTCCGCCGCATTCTGCGCGGCGAGGGCAGCCCCTCGGCGGGTATCGGGCTGCGCAATGTGGACGAGCGGTTGCGGCAGGTCTACGGCGACGAGCACGGGCTGGTGATCGAGACCGGCGTCGGAGCCGGCATGAAGATCACGATCCGCATCCCCAAGTACCGGCCGGGAGTGCACAGCACGCTCCCGCGCACGGCGTCCGGCAGCGCGTGACGGGGCCGGCAGCCGCCGACGGGCCGGCGGCGACCGGGCAACCCGGCGCCGGACGAGGCCGCGGCCCCGCACCGGCTTGCCTGGGTCACCCGGTGGGACCCGCCGAGTGGCGGCATCGGCGCGAAAGCGGGGTTCCGCGGGCGCCGGCGGTCACGGCACCTCCACCGGGGATGTCTGCTTGCGCTGCCGCCGCGCCGCCATCACCGCGTAGACGATGATCCCGGCGAACAGGAACAGCACGCCCTGGTAGACGGCCGCGTAGCCGGCGCCCGCCATCAGCCAGACCGAGAAGGCGGAGGCCACCGCGGTGACCACGGAGTCCCGTGCCAGCCGCGCCCGGTCGACCGCCTCGGGCCGGCCGGCCACGAGGTGGAAGATCTGGGCGGCCGTGGCCAGCAGGTACGGCACGGTCGCGGTGAACGTGGTGACCAGGACCAGGACCTCGAAGACCCTGCCCGAGCCCGACAGGTAGTTGTAGACGGTGAGCAGCGAGGCGAGGACGACCGTCACGCCGACCCCGACCGTCGGCACGCCCCGCCGCCGGCGCGTGAAGGCGCTCGGGAACAGGCCGTCGCGGGCCGCCGCGTACGGCGTCTGGGCGCTCAGCAGGGTCCAGCCGTTGAGGCACCCCGTCATCGACACCAGGGCGGCGAGCGCCACCGCCGTACCGCCCCAGCTGCCGCCGAACATCGTGTTCACGGCGTCCGAGAACGGCGCGGTGGAGGTCACCAGACGGTCGTGCGCGACCGTGCCGAACACGGACAGCGTGCCCAGCAGGTACACCAGCGCGGCGCCCGCGGTGCCGATCACGGTGGCGCGCCCCACGTTGCGGCGCGCGTTCCTGACCTCGCCAGCGCTGACGGCGGCGGACTCCACCCCGAGATAGGAGAAGAGCAGCAGGGCGGCGGAGGCCGACACCGCGCCGATCGCCCCCTGACCGCTGGAGTTGAACGGGCCGAGCCGGTCGGGGTCGAAGAAGAACAGCCCGCCGACCGCCACGAGCAGCAGCGGCACGAACTTCAGCACCGTGGACACCAGCTGGACGGCGCCGACGTACCGGGTGCCGGCGAAGTTGGCGAGGGCGGGCAGCCACTGGAGGGCCAGCGCGGCCAGACAGGCGGTCCAGTGGTGCTCGTTCACCGGGATCAGCACGTCGAGGTATCCGACGGCGGCCACGGCGAGCGCGGCGTTCGACACCCAGGTAGTGATCCAGTACGACCAGGCCGCGAGGAACCCCGCGAAGTCGCCGAACGCCTCGCGGGCGTAGACGTAGGGGCCGCCGGTGCGCGGGTCCCGGGCGGCGAGCCGGCCGAAGACCAGGGCCAGCGCGATGGCGCCGACGGTCAGCACCCCGAAGGCGACCAGGCTGACCGTGCCGTACGGGGCGATGGACGCGGGGAGCAGGAAGATGCCGCCGCCGATGATGTTGCCCATGACCAGCGCGGTGGCGACGGGCAGGCCGAACCGGCGGGCATGCCGGCCGGTGTCGCCGTGCGGGTCTTCGACGGGAGCCGTGCGGGTCTCCGCGGGGATGTCCGCGGGGGCCGGAGCCGACCGTGCGACGGTTCCGGTGTTGTGCATGGGTGGTGCGCCTCTCATGGAACTGACGTTCCCGGGATCACCGGGACGGGCTCCATGGTCGGGGATGCGCCGATCTGGCTCAAAATCGCCGTTTTTTGTTCCGTGCGGGCCGCCTGATCGTGCAAAAAGCGTCGCGCCGCGAATCTCCGGCCGTGAGATGTCCGGCGCCGGACGCGGTCAGTCCGTCGCCGCCCACAGGCTGCGCACATGCCCCAGATGCCGGGTCATGATCGCGCGTACGGCCTTCTCGTCGCGCTCCAGCAGGGCGTCGAGCAGCTCCAGGTGCTCCTCGGCGGAGGCGAGCAGCCGGCCCGCCTCCACCAGCGCGGTCAGACCGTACAGCCGGGAGCGTTTGCGCAGGTCGGCGACGACCTCGACCAGGTGGGCGTTGCCCGCCAGGGCGAGCAGCCCGAGGTGGAACCGGGTGTCGGCTTCGACGTAGGCGATCAGGTCGCCCGCGACCGCGGCGGTGACGATCTCCCGGGCCGCCGGGCGCAGCGCCTCCAGCGAGACGCGGTCCGCCGTGCGGGCCAGGTCCACCACGGTGGGGATCTCGACGAGCGCCCGGATGTGCGTGTACTCGTCCAGCTGCTTGTCGGAGACGGCGGTGACCCGGAAGCCCTTGTTGGGCACGGTGTCGACCAGCCCCTCCTTGGCGAGGTCGAGCATCGCCTCGCGCACCGGCGTCGCCGAGACACCGAACCGGGCGGCCAGCGAGGGTGCCGAGTACACCTCGCCCGGCCGCAGCTCGCCCGCGATCAGCGCGGCGCGCAAGGCGTCCGCGACCCGCTCGCGGTAGCTGCTCCGCCGACCGCCCAGCCGGGGGAGCGCGGGCATCTCGGCGCTCTGGGTGTCCTGTGCCATGTCACGCATCACCGGGGTGAGTCTAGAGGACGCTAGAGGACGAACCCTTCCGGGAACGGGTCGGTCGGGTCCAGCAGATACTGCGCGGTCCCCGTGATCCACGCGCGGCCGGTGAAACTGGGCAGCACGGCCGGCACCCCGCCGACCTCCGCCGTGCCCAGCAGCCGGCCGGTGAAGCGGGTGCCGATGAACGACTCGTTCACGAACTCGGTGTGCAACGGGAGTTCGCCGCGCGCGTGCAGTTGCGCCATGCGCGCGCTGGTCCCCGTGCCGCACGGGGAGCGGTCGAACCAGCCCGGGTGGATGACCATGGCGTGCCGCGAGTGCCGGGCCGTGGCGCCGGGCGCGTAGAGGTGGACGTGGTGGCAGCCCCGGATCGAGGGGTCCTCCGGATGCACCGGCTCCGCCTCCGCGTTGATCGCGTCCATCAGGGACAGGCCGGCCGCGAGGATGTCGTCCTTGCGGGCCCGGTCGAAGGGCAGCCCGAAGGCGTCGAGCGGCAGGATCGCGTAGAAGTTGCCGCCGTAGGCCAGGTCGTAGGTGACGGTACGGCCGTCCGGCAAGGTGATCTCGCGGCCCAGGGCGACGGCGAACGACGGCACGTTCCTCAGTGTCACGTTCCGCGCGGCGCCGTCCTCCACGGCGACCTCGGCGACCACGACCCCCGCCGGGGTGTCGAGCCGGATGGTGGTCACCGGTTCCGTGACCTCCACCATGCCGGTCTCGACCAGCACGGTCGCCACGCCGATCGTGCCGTGCCCGCACATCGGCAGATAGCCGGAGACCTCGATGTAGACCACGCCCCAGTCGCAGTCGGGGCGGGCCGGCGGCTGAAGGATCGCTCCGCTCATCGCGGCGTGGCCGCGCGGCTCGTTCATCAGCAACTGCTTGACGTCGTCGCGGTGTTCGCGGAACCACAGCCGCCGTTCGTTCATGGTCGCCCCCGGAACCGTGCCGATGCCGCCGGTGATCACGCGGGTCGGCATGCCCTCGGTGTGCGAGTCGACGGCGTGCAGGACGAGCTTGCTGCGCATGGTCCGGCTCCTCTCACGCCAGGCCGGCGGCGACGGCCTTCTCGGTGGCCGCGCGGACGGCGGCCTCCTGCTCGGGCAGCAGCGGGACGCGCGGCGGGCGCACCGGGCCGCCGTACCGTCCGACGACGTCCATGGAGAGCTTGATCGCCTGGACGAACTCCGTCTTCGAGTCCCAGCGCAGCAGCGGGTGCAGCTGCCGGTACAGGGGGAGCGCGGTGGTGAGGTCACCGGCCAGCGCGGCGCGGTACAGCTCCGCCGAGGCGCGAGGGAGCGCGTTCGGATAACCGGCCACCCAGCCCTTGGCGCCGGCCACCGCCAGCTCCAGCAGCACGTCGTCGGCGCCGATCAACAGATCCAGTTCCGGGGCGAGTTCGGCGATGCGGTACGCGCGGCGGACGTCACCGGAGAACTCCTTGACGGCGTGGACGAGCCCCTCGCCGTGCAGCCGGGCGAGGAGTTCGGGCACCAGGTCGACCTTGGTGTCGATCGGGTTGTTGTACGCCACCACCGGCAGGCCCGCCTTCGCGACCTCCGCGTAGTGGGCGAGGACCGACCGCTCGTCGGCGCGGTAGGCGTTGGGCGGCAGCAGCATCACCGACGTACAGCCGGCCTCGGCCGCCCGCTCGGCCCAGCGGCGGGCCTCGGCCGAGCCGTACGCGGCGACGCCCGGCATCACCCGTTCCCCGCCGATCGCGGCCACGGCGGTCTCCACCACCCGGGCGCGCTCCTCGGGGGTGAGCACCTGGTACTCGCCGAGCGAGCCGTTCGGTACGACGCCGTCGCAGCCGTTCGCGACGAGCCAGGCGCAGTGTTCGGCGTAGCGGTCGAGGTCGACCGAGAGGTCGGCGCGCAGGGGGAGGGCGGTGGCGACGAGGATGCCGCGCCAGGGGCGGTGGTGCTGCGGGTTGCTCATGCGTGATCCCTCATTCAGTGGGGTGTGACATATTACTGAGCGGTTGGGGGAGGCGGGTCGGGATTCGGAGGCCGGCTCGGGGTTCGGGGCGCCGGCTCGGGGTTCGGAGGCCGGCTCGCGGTTCGGGAGGTCGGCTCGCGGTTCGGGAGGTCGGCTCGCGGTTCGGGGCGCCGGCTCGGGGCGAGGCGGTTCGGGGTTCGGGAGGCCGGTTCGGGGTTCGGGAGGCCGACTCGGGAATCGGGCGCCGGCTCGGGGTTCGGGCGTCGGCCTCACTCCGGTTCCGGCAGGGTGGCCAGGACGCCGAGCGGTACCGGCCGGGCGAACGGGCGTCGTCCGGTGGTGAGCGGGCAGCCGGTCAGGCCCGCCACCGCGGGCGCGCACATCCGCCCCTGGCACCAGCCCATCCCGGCCCGGGTGAGCAGCTTCACGGTGCGCAGATCACCGGCGCCCAGCGAGCCGACGGCCCCGCGCACCTGTCCGGCGGTGACCTCCTCGCAGCGGCACACCACCGTGTCGTCCGGGACCCGGTCCGCCCAGCCCGCCGGCGGGACGTACACCGCGTCCAGGGCCGTGGCGAACGCGCGCAGCCGGGTCCGGGCCCGGGCGGCGGCGGCCCAGTCGCGCGGGTCGGGGGCGGTGCCGTGCAGCCGGGCGGCGGCCGAGCGCCCGGCGATGTGCCCCTCGGCGAGCGCGAGCGCCGCGCCGCCGACGCCGGTGGCCTCCCCGGCGGCCCAGACGCCGGGCACGTCGGTGCGCTGCTCGGCGTCGACCCGTGCGGCGGTGCCGGACAGGGCGCAGCCTAGGGCCTCGGCGAGGTCGGTGTGCGGCAGCATGCCGTGGCCCACGGCGAGGGTGTCACAGGGGATGCGCCGGGTGCTGCCGGGCCGCAGGCGTCCGTCCCGGCCGAGCGCGGCCACCGTCACCGCCTCCAGCCGGTCGGTGCCGTGCGCCGCCACGACGGTGTGCCGGGCCAGGGTGCGCACGCCGTGCCGCAGCAGCCGGGCCGCGTATCCGGCGCCTTCGGCGAGCTTGCCGGGCTGTGCGGCGAGGGCGGGAGCCCGGTGGAGCAGCGCGGCGGGTCCGGCGGACTCGACCAGCGCGGCGACCCGGGCGCCGGCCGCGGCGAGCCCGGCGGCCACCGGCAGCAGCAGCGGCCCGGTCCCGGCCACCACGGCCCTACGGCCGGGCAGCACCAGGCCGCCCTTGAGCATGGCCTGCGCGCCGCCCGCGGTGACGACCCCGGGCAGCGTCCAGCCGGGGAAGGGCAGCACCCGCTCGTACCCGCCGGTGGCCAGCAGCACGGCGTCCGCGTGGACGGTGACGCCGTCCTCCTGCGCGGGGCCGAGCAGGGCGTGCACGGCGAACGCACCGGAGGCGGAGTCCCGCTCGACGCACCACACATGGTGGTCGGTCAGGTGGGTGATCCGGCCGGCCGTACGGTGCCGGTCCAGGCCGTCCCGCAGTCGCTCCCAGGTGCGCCACTGGTGGTGCAGGGCCTGCGGCCGGTGTGCGCCGAGGGCGGCGGCGGGCTGCCGGTAGAACTGGCCGCCGGCCTGGTCGGCGGCGTCGACGAGGGTCACCTGGACGCCTCGTGCGGCGGCGGCCAGTGCGGCGGCGAGCCCGGCCGGGCCCGCGCCGACGACGGCGAGACGCGGTCGTTCAGTCATCGTCCCGGCCCGTCCCCTCCTGGGTGCGGATCACGTCTCCCGGCTGCACCGGAACGAGGCAAGCCCGTTGGTTGGGGCGGCCGTTGACGGTCACCAGACAGTCGAAGCACACCCCGATCCCGCAGAACACCCCGCGAGGCCGCCCCGCGCCGCGCGTGCTGCGCCAGGCCGTCACGCCCGCCGCCCACAGCGCCGCGGCGACTGTCTGGCCCGGCAGCGCCTCCAGGGGCCGGCCGTCGAAGGTGACGGTACGGGCCGGGCCCGGCCGGGTTCGCGTCAACTCGTGCGGATTCACTGGACGTTGCCTTCCTCGGTGTCGAACCGCTCCGGCCGGAACGGCGTGAGGTCCAGCTCCGGTGCCTTCCCGGTGAGCGTCTGCGCGATCAACTGCCCGGTGCCGGGGGCGAGTCCGATGCCCGCGCCCTCGTGCCCGCAGGCGTGGAACAGGCCGGGCACCCGTGGATCGGGTCCGATGGCGGGCAGATGGTCCGGCAGATACGGCCGGAAGCCCGCGTACGTCCGTAGCGCGCGGACCCGCTTGAGGAAGGGGAACAGGCCGATCGCCCCGGCGGCGAGCGCCCGCATCGCCGGCAGCGACAACGAGCGGTCGAAGCCGACCCGTTCGCGGGTGGCGCCGATCAGCACCGGACCGGCGGCCGTGCCCTCCACGACCGGTGAGCTGCGCAGGGCGGCCGAGTCGCTGGCCACGTCGGCCACGTAGTCAGCGGCGTACACCTTGTGCCGGACCATGCGCGGCAGCGGCTCGGTGACCAGAACGAAGCCGCGCCGGGGGAGCACCGGCAGCCGGACGCCGGCGAGCGAGGCGAGGCCGCCGCCCCAGGTGCCGGCCGCGTTCACCACCGCCGGTGCGTGGATGTCGCCCCGGTCGGTGCGGACGCCGTACACCGTCCCCCGCGCGGTGCGCAGTACCCCGGTCACCGTACGGCCGGTGTGCACGGCGGCGCCGGAGGCACGGATCAGGTGGGCGGCGGCCAGCGCGGGCATGACCTGGGCGTCCTGCGGGTAGTGCACCGCGCCCGCCATGCCGGGCGCCAAGTGGGGTTCCAGTTCGGCGAGTCGGTCGGCGTCGACCGGTACGGCGGTGACGCCGGCGGCCCGCTGGTCCGCGGCGAACTCCCGGAGCGCGGCCAGGGTGCCGGGCGCCGGGGCGACCACGAGGCCGCCCTTGGGTTCGTACTCGATCGCGGCCCCCAGCTCCCGCGCCAGCCCGGCCCACAACCGGGCCGACATCAGCGCGAGTGCGAGTTCCGGGCCCGGCTCCTTGTCGGAGACGAGCAGGTTGCCCTCGCCGGCGCCGGTGGTGCCGCCGGCCACCGGGCCCCGGTCCACCAGCCGTACGTCGAGTCCGGCGCGCGCGGCGTACAGGGCACAGGCCGCGCCTGTCATTCCAGCCCCGACGACCACGACATCGCAGGTCAGTCGCTTCGCCACGCCAGTACTATGTCACATGTTTCCCTTTCTGCGGAGTCCTCGGCGCCGGCCCCGATCCCCAGGCGTGGACGCCCCCTTGACGTCGCACGGAGCCCGATCGACACTCCACGGAGGGAATCCTAGTGAACAGGTAGGAAATCATGGCGCGCCGTGAAACGGGCATCGGCCGGACCGGCCGGACGCCGTTGCGCGCACCCCTGCTCACCTCCCGCCGCCACATCGACCTCCAGCGTGTGTGCAGCGCGATCAGCCGCCACCGCTGAGCCGGGCCGCCCCTTCGCCCCCACCGACCGGTCGCGCCCGCGCCGGCGCGCCCCTCCGCACACCCACCACCAGGGGAGACGCATGTCCATCACTCCGCTCGCCGCCGTCCCGTCCGTCCGTGGCGCCGCGCCCGTCTTCCGGGGCCGGATCGGCCGGGACGCGCGCAGCGGCCACTACGCCGTGCCGCACCGCTACCGGCTCCATCTGTCGACCGCCTGCCCCGACGGGTTGCGCCTCGCCGTCGGCCACAGCCTCCTCGGCCTCGACGCCCGCTGTCCCGTCACCCTCCTGCCCGCTGTCCCGGACTGTCCCGGCGGCGGCCACGCGGCGCTGCGCCCGCTGTACGAGGCGAGTGCCCACCACTACACCGGCCCGGCGCTCGCGCCCGTGCTCAGCGACGACTGGTCCGGACGCATCGTCAGCACCCACACCCTCGACATCCTGCGCGACCTGGACCGGTTCCGGCCGGGCGGCCCCACCTGCCTGTACCCCTCCGGCCTGGAGTCCGTGATCGAGGCCGTCGAGCGGATGTGCGCCGAGGGCATCGAGGAGGCCGCGCAGCGCGCCGGACGCGCCGGTGCCGACCCGGCCGAGCGGGCCGCCGCCCTCGATGTGCTGCTGGACACCCTGGGCCGGCTGGAGCGGCGGCTGAGCGGCGAGGAGTACCTGGCCGACGGCCGGCTCACCGCCGCCGACGTCGAGCTGTGGGTGACCCTGGTGCAGCTCGACACCGTGCACCGCTGCCATCTCGACGCCTCCGCCGTGCACCGCATCGCCGACCACCGCGCCCTGTGGGCCTACGCCCGCCGCCTGGCCGCCCACCCCGCCTTCGGCCGCCACCTCGACCTGGACGGCATCGCCCGCCGCCACCACGGCCGCTGCCACGGGCTGGAGGCCGCCGGAGCCGCTGTCCAGATCCTGGACTGGGCAGGTCATGCGGCGGACGCCCCGGACGCTTCTCGCAGGTGAGAGCGGGTCGCCGATGTCCACTGGGCGGACGGCCGTTGACATTCGAACGGGCAACTGCCTTACTTACGGCTCAGAACGGTCATGAGCGTCAGCGCCAAGCCCTGGCTCGCTGACCGGCAACCCTCGCATCGCGGTGGGGTGCCCCAGGTGACGACCGGACCGGACGACGTTTTCGGTAAGCGCGAGGCCCCACGGGGCCGGAACAGTGACAGGTGACGCCATGTACGCAGCTCCCAGGACGGCCGCGAGCCGCCCCCAGGGCTGCGTACCGTCGTACGCCGGACTCCTCGTCGCCGACCGCGCCGTCGATCTGCTCCGCGTGAACAGCGCACTGTGTACCGCACCGGGCTCTGCCCGCTGTCAGGGCTGACGTCTCCTCCCAGCCCCCGCGTTCCCGCCGCACACCGTCCGTCCGGTGTGCCGTTGTCCGCCCAGCCCCCGGTTCCGCGCCCGTCCGTGCGCCGCCTCGTGCCGCAGTGCCGTCGTGGCCCACCGCCGCTCCCGCGCGGCCCCCCGGGGTGACCGACTTTGCCGGAGCCCGCCATGAGTGAACCCCCAGGCGCCGCCGTCTCCCTAGCCGAGGCGCCGCCCGCCACCGACACGCCGTCAACACCCTTGTCCTCCCAGCGACTTCAGCCGCCGCGTCGGCCCGGGCGGTGGATCGTCACCGCCGTCGTCCTCGTGCTCGTCGCGCAGATCCTGCACGGACTGGTCACGAACCCCTTCTACCAGTGGGACCGCTTCCGCTACTGGTTCCTGCGCCCGACCGTCCTCGACGGCCTCCTCGTCACCCTTGAAGTCGCCGCGCTCAGCGCCGTCCTGGGGCTCCTCGGCGGCATCCTGCTGGCGCTCGCCCGGCTCTCCGGAAGCCCGGTGCCTCGCGCGGTCAGCTGGACCTACACCTGGCTGTTCCGCTCCGTGCCGCTCATCGTCGTACTGATCTTCCTGTACAACTTCAGCGCCCTGTACAAGACGTTGAGCCTCGGCGTGCCCTTCGGACCCGCCTTCGTCACCTTCGACGAGTCCAGGCTGGCCACCGACATGACGATCGCCGTCATCGGCCTCAGCCTCAACGAGGCGGCGTACGCGGCCGAGGTGGTCCGCGGCGGCATCCTCTCCGTCGACCAGGGACAGCACGAGGCGGCCGCCGCGCTCGGCCTGCCCAAGGGCTACCAGTTCCGCCGGATCGTCTTCCCGCAGGCCCTCCGGTCCATCACCCCGAACTACGTCAACCAGCTGATCGGCCTCATCAAGAGCACGTCCCTGGTCTTCTACGTGTCGCTGCTCGACCTGTTCGGCGCGGTGCAGTCGATGGGCAGCACCTACCCCGGTGACATCGTGCCGCTGCTGATGGTCGCCACCGTCTGGTACCTGATCCTGACCAGCGCCGTGTCCGTCGTCCAGTTCTACGTCGAGCGGTACTACGCCCGGGGCGCCACCCGCACCCTGCCGCCGACCCCCTTGGGAAAAGCCCGGGCCGGCCTCGCCGACCTGCGGGCCCGGCTGCGCCGGGAGGCCGCCGTATGACCACCACGCAGACCCTCCCCAAGACCGTCCCCGCCGCGCTCGAAGTACACGGTGTCCACAAGTGGTACGGCTCCCACCGCGTCCTCGACGGCATCGACCTGACCGTCCGCCCCGGTGAGGTCACGGTGATCCTCGGGCCGTCCGGCTCCGGCAAGTCCACGCTGCTCAGAGTCGTCAACCACCTGGAGAAGCCCGACATCGGCCACGTCAGCGTGGGCGGTGAGCTGATCGGGGTGAAGCGGCACGGGGACCGGCTCAGGGAACTCGGCGAGCGCGCCATCCTGGCCCAGCGCAGCCGGATCGGCTTCGTCTTCCAGAACTTCAACCTCTTCCCGCATCTGACCGTTCTGGAGAACGTCGCCGCCGCCCCCGCCGCCACCGGCAGGCTGACCAAGGCGGCGGCCCGGGAACTCGCCAGGGAACTCCTCGACCGCGTCGGCCTCGGCGACAGGACCGGCGCCTACCCACGGCAGTTGTCCGGCGGACAGCAGCAGCGCGTCGCCATCGCCCGCGCCCTCGCCCTGCGGCCCGGGATCATCCTCTTCGACGAGCCGACCTCGGCGCTCGACCCCGAACTCGTCGGCGAGGTGCTGGCCGTCATCAAGGACCTGGCGACCAGCGGCACCACCCTCGTCATCGTCACCCACGAGATCGGCTTCGCCCGCGAGGTCGCCGACCGGGTCGTCTTCATCGACGGCGGCCGGATCGTCGAACAGGGCCCGCCCGGCGAGGTGCTGGACCGGCCCCGACACGCCCGGACCCGGGAATTCCTCGGCAAGGTGCTCTGACCCCGCCCTCCACGCTCCCGCAGGGCACACCGCTCACCACCCTCATCAGCGAGACAAGGACAGCCACGCCATGCCTATCCACCTTTCCCGACGCGCCCTGATCCGCGGCATCACCGCGATGACCGCCGTCGCCACCCTCGCCACCGGGCTCGCCGCCTGCGGAGGCGACAGCGAGGCCGTCACCAAGACCGATGCCACCGGCACGGTGACGGTGGGGCGCCTGTCCAACGGAGCCGCCGAGGAGACCGCGCTGAAGGTCTCCGAAGTGAAGTCCATCAGCGCCGAACTGCCCGCCTCCGTCCGCCGGAGCGGCAGGCTCGTCATCGGCGTCGGAGCCCTGCCCTCGGGCTCCGCTCCGCTGAACTTCGTGGGCAGCGACCAGAAGACCCTCACCGGCTCCGAGCCCGACCTCGGCCGCCTGGTCGCCGCGGTCCTCGGTCTGAAGCCCGAGATCCGGAACTCCACCTGGGAGAACCTCTTCGTCGGCGTCGACAGCGGCAAGGTCGACGTGGCCTTCTCCAACGTCACCGTCACCGAGGAGCGCAAGAGGAAGTACGAGTTCGCCTCCTACCGCAAGGACAACCTGGCCTTCGAGGTGCTGAAGAAGAACCCCTGGAACTTCGACGGCGACTACGAGAACCTCGCCGGCAGGACGGTCAGCGTGGGCGCCGGCACCAACCAGGAGAAGATCCTCCTGGAGTGGAAGGCGAAGCTGGCCAAGGAGGGGAAGAAGCTCACCGTCAAGTACTTCCCGGACCAGAACGCCACCAAGCTGGCGCTGAACAGCGGCAAGATCGACGCCTTCTTCGGTCCGAACCCCGCGGTCGCCTACCGTGCCCGGCAGACCGCGAACACCCCCAACGCCACTCGCGACGCGGGCACCTTCTCCGGCGCCGGCGAGACGCTCCAGGGGCTGATCGCCGCGACCGCCAAGAAGGACAGCGGACTCGCCAAGCCGCTGGCCGACGCGCTGAACCACTTGATCGAGAACGGGCAGTACGGCAAGTGGCTGGCCGCCTACGGTCTCTCGAACGAGTCCGTGGCGAAGTCGGAGGTCAACCCGCCCGGGCTGCCGCTGGACAACTCCTGACGAGCTGTCGATTTGTCATATGGAGTCGAGAGAGGGCATCGCTTCCGTGGCTCATCCGACCGACGTCCGCGCAGGCGCGGCCCCGTCCCCGCCCGATTCTCCCGCCCTGGACAACGCCGTCTGGGCCGCCCTCGCCGGCCCGCACGCCCCTCTCGCCGACCGGTACGGCCGCGCGGCCCGCTACCGCCCGGAGACCTACGCCTTCGCGGCGCTCGCCGACCCGGCGGACCCGGCGGCCTGGGCCGACCTGCACACGCTCGCCGGACCGGGAAACCCCGTACGGGTCAAGCCGGTCGAGCGGGTTCCCGACGGCTGGGAGGTGCTCGGCGAGGGCGCGGGCGTCCAGCTCGTGGACACCGCGCTGCGGGCCGAACCTGCTCCGGAGGCGGTGCGCCTCGGAGCCGACGACGTCCCCGAGATCCTCGACCTGGTCGCCCGCACCCGGCCGGGCCCGTTCCTGAGGCGGACCGTCGAGATGGGCACCTACCTCGGCATCCGGCACCGGGGCAGGCTCGTCGCCATGGCGGGGGAGAGGCTGCGGCTGCCCGGCTGGACCGAGATCAGCGCCGTGTGCACCGATCCCGCCTACCGCGGGAGGGGACTGGCCACCCGGCTGGTGCGCGCGGTCGCGGCCGGTATCCGGGACCGCGGGGACATCCCGTTCCTGCACGCCGCCGCCGACAACACGCCCGCGATCCGGCTCTACGAGTCGATCGGGTTCACCCTGCGCCGTCGCTCCCGCATCGTGCACCTGCGCAGCCCGGGAACAACCGGTGACAGCCGGACGTTCAACGTCATGACGAGATCCGCCAGGCGGACGCCGACCCGGCCCGCCGCGCCCGACGGACGGAGGTGACGGCCGTGACCCGAGTGCCCCCGCGGGCACGCCCGCCGCGCGCCCCGCACCCGTACCGCTCCGTCCGTCTGCACTCCCGGCCGCACATAGACCTCCAGCGCGTCTCCGCCGCGCTCTGTCGCCACTGACCTCTCCCCGGCCCTCGCCCCGGCCCGGGGCTCCTCCCGCCGCGCCCGCCCGTGGCCGACGCCGCGCGCCCCGGCCGCCACCGGCCCCGCGAGCCGGTGTTCTCGTACGGACATCAAGGAAGGCACCGACGTGTCCTCAACTCCCTCGGCACCCCTGCATCTCGCCGTCGCCCTGGACGGCACCGGCTGGCACCCGGCGTCCTGGCGCGAGCCGGTCGCCCGCCCTCGCGACCTGTTCACCGCCGGCTACTGGACCGACCTGATCACCGAGGCCGAACGCGGCCTGCTCGACTTCGTCACCCTCGAGGACGGCCTCGGCCCGCAGTCCTCCCGGCTCCTCGCACCCGACGAGCGCACCGACCAGGTCCGCGGCCGGCTCGACGCGGTCCTCATCGCCTCCCGCGTCGCCCCGGTCACCCGGCACATAGGCCTGGTCCCGACCGTGGTGGCCACGCACACCGAGCCGTTCCACATCTCCAAGGCGATCGCCACCCTCGACTACGTCAGCGGCGGACGCGCGGGCCTGCGCGTGCGGACCACCTTCCGCCCGGACGAGGCCGCGCACTTCGGCCGGCGCACCGTCCCCCGGATCGACGGCTTCGACGGCCCGGACGCGCAGGAGGCGATCACCGACCTGTTCGACGAGGCCGCCGACTACGTGGAAGTGGTCCGTCGGCTCTGGGACAGCTGGGAGGACGACGCCGAGATCCGGGACGCGGCGACCGGCCGCTTCATCGACCGGGACAAATTGCACTACATCGACTTCGAGGGCCGCCACTTCAGTGTCAAGGGCCCGTCCATCACGCCCCGCCCCCCGCAGGGCCAGCCCCTGGTCACCGCCCTCGCCCATCAGACCGTCCCGTACCGGCTCGTGGCGCGCCAGGCCGACATCGGCTACGTCACCCCGCACGACGCGGACCAGGCCAGGGCGATCGTCGCCGAGATCCGCGCCGAGCAGGAGGCGGCGGGCCGCGCCGGCGAGACCGTGCACGTCTTCGGCGACCTCGTCGTCTTCCTGGACGACAGCCGGGCCGAGGCGGAGGCCCGCCGCGACCGCCTCGACACGCTCGCGGGCGAGCCGTACACCAGCGACGCCCGGATCTTCACCGGCACGGCCACCCAACTCGCCGACCTGCTGGAGGAGTTGGCGGCAGGCGGGCTGACCGGGTTCCGGCTGCGGCCCGCGGTCGCCGGGCACGACCTGCCCCGGATCACCCGCGACCTGGTGCCCGAGCTGCGGCGGCCCCCCCGCTTCCGGGACGCCTACGAGGCCGGCACCCTGCGCGGCCTCCTCGGCCTCGCCCGCCCCGCCAACCGCTACGCAGCAGCCTGAACGCCGGAGAGGACGACCTACCGCCATGAGCAAGCCGCTGAAGCAGATCCACCTGGCCGCGCACTTCCCCGGCGTCAACAACACCACCGTGTGGAGCGACCCGGCCGCCGGCAGCCACATCGAGTTCAGCTCCTTCGCGCACTTCGCGCGGACCGCCGAACGCGCAAAGTTCGACTTCCTCTTCCTCGCCGAGGGACTCCGGCTGCGCGAGCAGGGCGGCCAGATCTACGACCTGGACGTGGTCGGCCGCCCCGACACCTTCACCGTGCTGGCCGCGCTCGCCGCCGTCACCGACCGGCTGGGCCTGACCGGCACCATCAACTCCACGTTCAACGAGCCGTACGAGGTGGCCCGCCAGTTCGCGAGCCTCGACCACCTCTCCGGCGGCCGGTCCGCCTGGAACGTGGTCACCTCCTGGGACGCCTTCACCGGCGAGAACTTCCGGCGCGGCGGCTTCCTGCCGCAGGAGGAGCGCTACTCCCGCGCCAAGGAGTTCCTCGCCACCGCGCACGAGCTGTTCGACTCCTGGCGCGGCGACGAGATCCTCGCCGACCAGGCCACCGGCACCTTCCTCCGGGACGCCAAGGCCGGCGCCTTCGTGCACCAGGGGCAGCACTTCGACATCCACGGCCGGTTCAACGTCCCGCGCTCCCCGCAGGGCCGCCCGGTCATCTTCCAGGCGGGCGACTCCGAGGAGGGCCGCGAGTTCGCCGCCTCCAGCGCCGACGCGATCTTCAGCCGGTACTCCACGCTGAGGGAGGGCCAGGCCTTCTACACCGACGTCAAGTCCCGCCTCGCCGCGTACGGCCGCCGCCCCGACCAGCTGCTCATCCTGCCCGCGGCGACCTTCGTCCTCGGCGACACCGACCAGGAGGCCGCCGAACTCGCCCGGGAGGTACGCCGGCAGCAGGTCAGCGGCGCCACCGCCATCAAGCACCTGGAGTTCGTCTGGAACCGGGACCTGTCGGCGTACGACCCGGAGGGCCCGCTGCCCGAGGTGGACCCGGTGGTGAGCGAGGAGCACATCTCCCGGGGCCGCGCCCAGGTGCGGATGTACCGGGACCCGGTGGCCATCGCCCGCGAGTGGCGGCAGCTCGCCGAGGCCAACAAGTGGTCCATCCGCGACCTGGTCATCAACACCGGCAACCGGCAGACGTTCATCGGCTCCCCGGCCACCGTCGCGCGGACCATCAACGACT
Source organism: Streptomyces sp. NPDC029138 (assembly GCF_055564375.1). Lineage (NCBI taxonomy): Bacteria > Bacillati > Actinomycetota > Actinomycetes > Kitasatosporales > Streptomycetaceae > Streptomyces > Streptomyces sp. NPDC029138. Next base: position 450 of record NZ_JBVHWM010000038.1, on the reverse strand, counting down.
TCGTGCAGGCGGACGCCTCCGACGGCTTCATCCTCGTCCCGCACATCACCCCCGGCGGGCTCGACCCGTTCGCCGACAAGGTGGTCCCGCTGCTCCAGGAACAGGGCGTCTTCCGCGCCGACTACGAGGGCACGACCCTGCGCGACCACCTGGGCATCGCCCACCCCGACGCCGAGGCCGGCACCGGCACCCGCCCCGGTGCCGCGCCCGAGCGGGCCGCGTCGTGAAGTTCCTCGCCATCACCCTGATCGTGCACCGGCCGGACCCGGCCAGGCCGTCGCGCCGGGCTTGCGCGGAGACATCCCGGACCCGCCGTTCCCCTGGGCACCGGTCCTCCCCGTCGGCACGACCCGAGCACCGGCGTGGGGGGGGGGGGGGGGGGGGGGGGGGGGGGGGGGGGGGGGGGGGGGGGGGGGGGGGGGGGGGGGGGGGGGGGGGGGGGGGGGGGGG
>NZ_JBVHWM010000037.1:0-89372 GCF_055564375.1 Streptomyces sp. NPDC029138 | reverse complement strand
CTAGGAGGGAAGAACATCCGTTTGCGGCGGCCCCCGCCCCCCCCCCCCCGCCCCCCCCCCCCCCCCCCCCCCCCCCCCCCCCCCCCCCCCCCCCCCCCCCCCCCCGCCACCCGCTTCCTGGTCGACCTGGACGGCGGCGGCCGGCTCACCGCGCTCCAGCAGAACCTGGAGACCTCCTCCGCGGACGTCGCCGCCTACCGCGGCACCCGGGTCCGCCTCCAGTGGCACCGCCGGCACGCCGTCCGGCTGCCCTCCTGACACCGTCCCCCTCCCCCTGGAGAACGCCGTGCGTCTCACCCGTACCCTGCGCGCCTCGGCCGTCTGCGCCGCCGCGCTGCTGCTCGCCGCCGCCTGCGACTCCTCCGGCTCCGGCGGTACGTCCGCCACCGGCCTCAACCCGCCCGACCTCAAGGCCCCCACGAAGCTCGGGAAGACCGAAGGTCAGGTCAACCTCATCGCCTGGGCCGGCTATGTCGAGGACGGCTCCAACGACCCCAAGGTGGACTGGGTCTCCGGCTTCGAGAAGCAGACGGGCTGCCAGGTCCACGCGAAGGTCGCCGCCAGCTCCGACGAGATGGTCAAGCTGATGAAGACCGGCGAGTACGACGCCGTCTCCGCCTCCGGCGACGCCTCCCTGCGCCTGATCGCCTCCGGTGACGCGGCCCCCGTCAACACCGGCCTGGTCCCCAACTACCAGGACGTCTTCAGCGGGTTGAAGAACGGCGCCTGGAACTCCGTCAAGGGGAAGATGTACGGCATCCCGCACGGCCGGGGCGCCAACCTGCTGATGTACGACACCACGAAGGTCAAGCCCGCGCCCACCTCCTGGTCCGCAGTCTTCGACGACGCCGCGCGGTACAAGGGGCACGTCACCGCCTACGACTCGCCGATCTACATCGCCGACGCGGCCCTGTATCTCAAGGCCACCAAGCCCGAGTTGAAGATCAAGGACCCGTACGCGCTCGACCAGAAGCAGTTCGACGCGGCCGTGGCCCTGCTGAAGCGGCAGAACGGATACGTCGGCGAGTACTGGAGCGACTATCTGAAGGAGGTCTCCGCCTTCAAGAGCGGGGACTCGGTCGTCGGCACGACCTGGCAGGTCATCGCCAACCTCGCCGCCTCCGAGGGCGCGAAGGTCAAGGCGCTGGTCCCGAAGGAGGGTTCGACCGGCTGGTCGGACACCTGGATGGTCTCCGCCAAGGCCAAGCACCCCAACTGTGCCTACAAGTGGCTGGACTGGATCGTCTCCCCCAAGGTCAACGCCCAGGTCGCCGAGTACTTCGGCGAGGCCCCGGCCAACTCCAAGGCGTGCGCCGAGACCAGCGACAAGAACTTCTGCGCGGTCTACCACGCCGCCGACGAGAGCTACTGGAAGAAGATCGCCTTCTGGAACACGCCCATCGAGCAGTGCCTCGACGGCCGTAAGGACGTCCGGTGCGTGCCGTACGCCAAGTGGGTGCAGGCCTGGACAGAGATCAAGGGCTGAGCCGTGACGCCCGATCTGCCGACCGCCGCCGGCCGGGGCACCGTCCGGCGGCTCGCCGGAACCCTGCACCGCAGACCCCGGCTGCGGCTGGCCCTCCTGCTCACCGCCCCGCTGCTGTGGCTCGCCGTCCTCTACCTCGGCTCGCTCGCGGTGCTGTTCGTCTCCGCCTTCTGGACGACGGACTCCTTCACCTCCCAGGTGGTGAAGGTCTGGTCGACGGACAACTTCCACGCGCTGTTCACGACACCGGTCTTCCGGCAGGTGATCCTGCGCAGCGTCGGGGTGGCCCTGGCGGTGACCGCGCTGTGCGCGGTGATCGCCTTCCCGGTCGCCTTCTACACCGCCCGCGTGGCCCGGCCGCGGTGGCGCCCGCTGCTCGTCGTGGCCATCCTCACCCCGCTGTGGGCGAGTTACCTCGTCAAGGTGTACGCCTGGCGGCTGATCCTCTCCCAGGGCGGCCTCGCCGACTGGATGCTCGCGCCGCTCGGGCTGAGCGGCCCCGGCTACGGCCTGCCCGCCACCGTCCTCACCTTGACCTACCTCTGGCTGCCGTACATGATCCTGCCGATCCACACGGCGCTGGAACAGCTCCCGGCCAACCTGCTGGACGCCTCCGCCGACCTCGGGGCACGGCCGGGACGGACCTTCCGCTCGGTCGTCCTGCCCATGGTGCTGCCCTCGGTCGCCGCCGGCTCGGTGTTCACCTTCTCGCTCAGCCTGGGCGACTACATCACCGTCCAGATCGTCGGCGGCAAGACCCAGCTGATCGGCAACCTCGTCTACTCCAACATCGAACTCAACCTGCCCATGGCCGCCGCGCTCGGCACCGTGCCCGTGGCCGTGATCGTCCTGTACCTGCTCGCGATCCGCCGTACGGGCGCCCTGAACAGCCTGTAGCCCGCCCGCACGCCCGGAGAACCCTTCAGACCCCGGAGAGGAAGAGCGCCTTGCATCTCAGCCGCACCGCGCGCCTGGCCCTGCGCATCGGCGCCGGGCTCGGCTTCGCGGTGATCTACGTCCCGCTGCTGCTCGTCCTGGTCAACTCCCTCAACCCCGACCGCAGCGCGAGCTGGCCGCCGCCCGGCCTCACCCTGCACTGGTGGTCGGTGGCCGCGCACAACTCCGGCGCCCGCGAGGCCCTGTGGGTCTCGGTGAAGGCGGGGCTGGGGGCGACCGCCGTCGCGCTGGTCCTCGGCACGCTGATCGCGTTCGCCGTGGCCCGGCACCGCTTCTTCGGCCGGGACACGGTGTCCTTCATCGTGGTACTGCCGATCGCGCTGCCCGGCATCGTCACGGGGATCGCCCTCAACTCGGCCTTCAGCACGGTGCTGGAGCCGCTCGGCGTGGGGCTCGGGCTGTTCACCGTGATCGTCGGGCACGCCACCTTCTGCATCGTCGTGGTCTTCAACAACGTGGTGGCCCGGCTGCGCCGGACGGGCGGCTCGTATGAGGAGGCGGCCATGGACCTCGGCGCGACCACCTTCCGCGCCTTCGTGGACGTCACCTTCCCGCTGGTCCGCTCAGCGCTGCTGGCGGGCGGCCTGCTCGCCTTCGCCCTGTCCTTCGACGAGATCGTGGTCACCACGTTCACCGCGGGGCCGGGCATCGAGACCCTGCCCATCTGGATCTTCGACAACATGACCCGGCCGCAGCAGGCGCCGGTGGTGAACGTCGTGGCCGCCGTCCTCGTCCTGCTGTCGGTGATCCCGATCTACCTCGCCCAGCGGCTGTCGGCGGACACGGCGACGTCCAGCCGGGTGTGAACGGCGACGACACCCGCGCGGTGCGGGGAGCTCGGTCCGGGCTGATGAAAACCTGCGCCCATGAGGAACCCTCCCGCCATCACCCGATACGTCGACCGGGTCACCGCCGGCCCGGGCGGCGCGATGACCGACGAGGCCGGCGTCATCACCGGCGATCTCACCGTCGCGACCATCCTGAGCCCCGACGGCCACAGCGTGCGCGTCGCCATCCAGCACTCCGGCAGCGACACCTGGTACACGCTCGCCGGCAGCCCCGCCCCCGTGCCCGCCGGGCAACTCGCGGCCTACCACCGGGACCTGCTCGGCCGGATCCGCCGCGGGGGCGGCACCCGGGCCACCTGAGCCGGCGCCCCGGGCAGACCGGCCCGCTCCCGGGTTTCGGCGCGGGTCCCCGGGGGAGTCGGTGCGCGTGGTCTCGTACGGAGCGGAGCAGCGCGTGCACCTGCCCGCGCTGTGTGCCGGCTGGCTGACCCAGACCTTCGTGCACTGGGCGTACTGCCCCGACCAGGTCCAGCGCCTGCTGCCCGACGGTCTGGTGGTGGACACGTGCGACGGGACGGCGTGGGTGAGCCTCACCCCGTTCGTCATGGCCGACGTGCGCCCGCCCCGGCTCCCCCTCGCCCTGCCCTCGTTCCCCGAGACCAATCTGCGCACCTATGTGCGCGACCGGAGCGGCCGGGACGGGCTCTGGTTCCTGTCCATCGAGGTGACCTCGCCGGTGATGCTGGCCGCCCGCGCGGTCGGGGTGCCGTACCACGTCGGCCGGCTGGAGGTGGCGCGGCGCGGGGACGCCGTGGTCTACACCGGCGCCCGGCGGGGCGGCGGGCCCTCGTACGAGGTGGCCGTCCGCCCGGGCGAGCCGGTCCGGCCCGGCACCCGGGACGTGTGGCTGACCTCGCGGTGGCGGGCCTACACCCGGCGGCTCGGCGCGCTCTGGGAGACGCCCGTCGAGCACGCGCCCTGGCCACTGCGCGAGGCACGGCTCGACACCGTCGAGGAGACGCTCACCCGGGCGGCGGGGCTGCCGCCGCCCACGACCGCACCGCTGGTGCACTACTCGGACGGCCTGCCCGAGGTGCGCCTGGGCATCTCGCATCCCGTACGGCCCGCTCGCGGCCGGGGTGCGGGCGACGGCCCGCCGGACTCACCGCATCCACGACCCCACGGCATCCACGAAGGAGGCGCGCGATGAACCGTCCCGCCACGCCCGGCCCCCGGAGCACGGGCGGCGCCGACATGAAGCTGCTCGGCATCTACCTCAACGACCACCTCGCCGGTGCCACGGCGGGCACCCAGCGGATCGGCCACCTGGTGCGGTCCGCCCGGGGTTCCGCGCTCGGCAGAGCCCTCCGGCCGGTCGCCGCGGAGATCGGCGAGGACCGCGCGGCACTGCTGGACATCATGCGGGACCTGGACGTGCCGGTGCGGCGCGCCAAGGTCTGCGCGGGCTGGACGGCCGAGAAGGTGGCACGCATGAAGCTGAACGGCCGTCTGGTACGGCGTTCTCCGCTCAGCACGGTCCTGGAGCTGGAGGCGATGCGGCTGGCGGTCGAGGGCAAGGCGGCGGGGTGGCTCACGCTGCGCCGGCTCGCCACGACCGACAAGCGCCTGGACCCCGGCCGGCTCGACACCCTTCTGGAACGGGCCCGGCGCCAGCAGGACACCGTGGAGGAGTGGCGCCTCCGCCAGGCGGACACGGCCCTGCGCACGACCGGCCCGGCCGCCGCGTGACCCTCCGGGTCCGAACGGCAGGCCCCGGACACCAACCGGCAGGCCCCGGGCACCGACCGGCACGCCCCGAGCACCGACCGTGGCAGGCGACGCCGCCGAACCCGCGGCCGGCCGTGCGGTTCCGTAGGCTGAAAAGGCCGGAAGCTCCTCCGGGAGACCGACCCGCAGGCGGGAGACGGTCGTGATCGAACTGGCCGCGGCGTTCGCCGTCGCGGGAGCGGCGAGCAACGCCGTGGGCACCGCCTTCCAGCGCAAGGCGGCGTCCGTCTCCCGTGGCAGGGGGATCCGGCTGGTGGCGGAGCTGGCGCGTCAGCCGGTCTGGCTGATCGGCATGGCCGGGGTGGTCTGCGCCGCGCTGTTCCAGAGCCTGGCCCTGGTCAACGGGCCGCTCGCGCTGGTCCAGCCGCTCTTCATCCTGGAACTGCCCTTCGCGCTGCTCGTCGCCGCCCCGCTGATGCACCGGCGGCTGCCGTCCTGGGGCTGGTGGGGGGTGGGCGGCTGTGTGGCCGGGCTCGCCGTGCTGCTCGTCGCCGCCGCCCCGCACGGCGCCACCGACCAGGCGCGGCTCGTGCGCTGGATCCCGGCCCTGTGTCTGTGTCTCGGCGCGATGGCCGGGGCGGTCCTGCTGGCCGGCCGGGGGCGTCCGCCGGCCCGGCGCGCCGCGCTGCTGGCGACCGCGTCCGCGACGGGCAACGCGCTGACCGCCGCCCTGCTGAAGTCGGCCAGCGGCACGTTCGCCGACCACGGCTTCGGGGCCTTCCTGCGATCGTGGCAGACGTACGGCTTCGCGCTCGCCGGTGCCGCCTCCGTGCTCCTCCTGGAGAACGCGCTCCAGGCCGGTCCGCTGGCCGCCGCGCAGCCCGCGCTGACCATCGGCGACGCGGTGGTGAGCCTGACCCTGGGCGTCTTCCTGTTCGGGGAACAGATCCGGACGGGCTGGTGGCTCGTACCGGAGGCGTGCGGTGCCCTGCTGATCGTGGTGGGCGTGCTGGTCCTCAGCCGCGCCGTCCAGCGGATCGTCATACTGCCGGTCCCGGCCGAGGAGCGACACGCCGCGACGTGAGGCCGCTCAGGGGCCCCGCTCACCCGGAGGCCCCGTTCAGCCCCGGCCGGGGCGGCGGGCACAGACCTCGATCTCGATCTTCATCCGGGGGTCGGCGAGGCCGCACTGGAGCATGGTGGCGGCCGGTCGGACATCACCGAAGCAGCGGCGCAGCACCGGCCAGCAGGCTTCGAAGTCGGCGCGGTCCGGCAGCAGATAGCGTGTAGTCGAATCCGGTGGTCCCGGAGACATGCACCCAGTCCCCGTCGACCACCGCACGGGCGTAACCGATCTGTTCCTCGAAGGTGGAGCCGCTGAGGATCGCGCGTCGTTCCCTCATGGGCCGAACGCTAGGTGACCAGCGCCGATACGTCTGACAGTCCGCACACTCCGTACGCCCCCGCCGCCTCACTGCCCGGCCCGCACCCGGTGCCGGCTCATGACGGAGACCCGGTTGAACGCGTTGATGGTGACGGCGACCCAGATCACCGCGGATATCTGGTCGTCCGTGAGGACGTCCCGCGCCGCGGCGTAGGCGGTGTCCTGCGCGGCGGTGTCGGCCGCCGCCGTGGTGGCCTCGGCGAGCGCCAGGGCGGCTCGTTCCGCGGGCGTGAAGAGGTCGGTGTCGCGCCAGGCGGCGAGCACGCCGAGGCGCTGCGGGGTGTCGCCCGCCCGCAGCGCCGCCCGGGTGTGCAGGTGCAGGCAGTAGGCGCAACCGTTCAGCTGCGACACACGGAGGTTGACCAGTTCCACCAGCACGCGGTCCAGGCCCGCGTCGGCGGCGACCGCGCGCACCGCCTCGGACGTCTGCACCAGCGCGTGGTACGCCTTCGGGCTCTGCTTGTCGATGTAGATCCGCCGGTCGGCGCCGGCCGGAACGGGACTGGTCAACCTGGGACTCCTCCGGGCGACAGCTTTTGTTGAACGTGAAACTATCACGCCGGGTCGGAGGTGGGTCGCCTCACCCCACGTCGGTCATGCGTGCCTCCGGGGTCGGCTCACCCGGTGGGCCGGAGGCAGGTGAGGTCGCCGGGCGGGAGCCGGCCGGTCCCCAGGTAGCTGTTGACCGCGCTGTCCACGCACTCGCTGCCGAAGACGCCGTACACCGCGTGCTGGTCCGCTCCGCGCAGGGTCACCAGGCGCGAGCTGGGCCAGTCGCGGCGCACCGCCTCGGCCATGGGGTAGACGGTGCGCGGGTCGCCGGTGGCGTTGACGAGCAGGGCCGGCAGGTCGTCGCGGATCGTCGTCGGGCGTTCGCGCGGCGGCTCCCAGAACGCGCACGCGCCGATGTTGTTCGTGACGGGCGCGAACAGCCTGTCCCGGTTCCCGGCGCGCCGCAGATCGCGCCAGTACGTCTCCGGGTCGTGCGGCGCGGCCACGTCCCCGCACAGGATGGACGTCTGGGCGCTGCCGTAGGCGGACTCGTGCCCGGTCAGCACGAACTCCAGCGCCGAGGCCAGCCACGGCGAGGGCGTGACCCGCCGGCCGTCGGCGGCGCGCCGCAGGTCCCGCACGCCCCGGGCGAAGTCGCCGTAGGCCATGGGATTGTCCTGCGAGAGGCCGTTGAAGACGATGACGGGCAGGACGTGTTCGTCCACCCGGTGTCCGCCGACGCGCAGGGGCGTGCGGGCGGCGGCCGACCGGACCGCGTCCACGGTGGCCAGTACGGCGCTCCGGGTGCGCCCCAGCCCGTAGGCCGCGTGGTGGGCGGCCGTCCAGCCGGCCCAGTCACGCAGGGCGTGCCGGTTGGCCTCCTCCGTGCCCCGCAGCAGCCGCGGACCGTAACGGGCGGGGTCGGCCACGCCGTCCAGGACGACCCGGTCGGTGCGCCGGGGGAACATCGTCGCGTAGACCTGGCCGAGATAACTGCCGTAGGAGTAGCCCAGGTAGGAGATCCCGCGCTCCCCCAGCGCCGCCCGGATCACGTCCATGTCGCGCGCGGTGTTCCGGGTGGTGGCGTACGGCAGCAGGTCACCGGCGTGGGCACGGCAGCGGCGGGCGAGGTCCGCCGAGAGGGCGACCATGCGGTCGAAGGCGGCGCGGCCGGTGCCGGCGCCCCGGATCATGCTGCCGGTGGGCCAGTGGCAGTCCAGCGTGGTGCTCCGGCCGACGAAGCGGGGGTCCACGCCGACCACGTCATAGCGTTCGGCGACGTCCTTCATGGCCTTGCGCACCCACGGCGGATCGCCGAGCGTCTGTCCGCCGGGGCCGCCGCTGTTGAGCAGCAGCGCGCCGACTCGGTGGGCGGTGTCGGTGCCCCTGATCCGGGATATCGCGACGGTGAGGGTACGGCCGCCGGGGCGGGCGTAGTCCAACGGCACGGTGACGTCGGCGCATTGGGCGCCGGCCTGTTCGAGTTCCTTGCCGGTGGCGTCGTCGGGGCCGAGCCGGCAGCTCTTCCAGCGGAGGTGCTGGTGGTGATAGCGGGCGAGGGGGTCGGCGGCCGGCCGGGCCGAGGCGGCGGGGGCTGGGGCGGGGGCGGCGCCCAGGGCCAGTGCGCCCGCGACGGACAGGGCGACGGCCGCCGGGGCCCGGGAGACGAAGCGGCGCCGGGAGGTGGCGTGGGTCATGCGGGGGTCCTTTCGGTGGACGGGTCCTCGCAGAGGGCCTTGTCGACGACGTCGAGGAAGTCCCGTTCCACCTGGAGCGTGGCCGGCACCTCGTTCAGGGCGACGGCGACACCGCGGCCGTCCGGGCCGGTGGCGACCAGCGCCCGGTGGCCGCCGGGCACGGTCCCGGCATGCCCCCACCGGCTGCCCCCGCAGGACAGCGGTGAGGAGATCGGGCCGAGCCCGTAGCGGGCGCCCGGCCGGAGCCGATCGGGGTCGGCGGCCACCGTGCGCCGCATGTCGGCGCGTTGTGTGTTCATGGGGCGGCCGGAGCCCAGCTCGGCCACGGCGTCGGTAGCCGTCCAGCGCGCGCACGGGGCGTCCGGGCCGGTGCCGGTGACCAGGACCGCGGCGCCGGTGATCCGGTCGTGCGCCACGAGCTGGTGCACGGACCGGCTCGGCGCCGGGCGCGGGCCGCAGGCGCGGGGCGCGTCCCGGGGCGGCTGCGCGGCGGCGGGCGGGGCGCCGGCCGGATCGACGGCCACCAGGCAGGCCGTGGCCAGAGCCGCGAGGCCGGTACGCCGGCGGAACGCGGAACTCGGGGGACGGAACGCGGAACTCGGGGGACGGAACTCGGAACTCGGTAAGGAGAGCGCCATGCCCCCTGACGCTAGGCACCGCCCGGGCCGTGCTCACTCCGGCGGGCAGGCGATTCGGGGCGGGGGACAGCACCAGCGCGTGCCCGGAGGGGAGCCCCCCGCGCGTGCCTGACACCGCTCGGACAGCCGTACCAAGGGTGAACGGTGGGCGTTGTGCCGTATCCGGAACCCGGGACTGTCACTCTGGACGGGACGAGGGGGTCCGCTCATCGCTGCGGGGGGCAGGCGTGACGGTTGAGGGCAGCACCGCCGGCTCCACCCGGAGGGTGCCGCGGCACGTGGCCTGCGTGATGGACGGCAACGGCCGCTGGGCGGCGCGGCGTTCGCTGCCGCGTACGTCGGGTCACCGCGCGGCGGAGACGACGGTGATCGACGTCATCGAGGCGGCGCGGACGGCCGGCGTGCAGTGGCTGAGCCTGTACGCGTTCTCCACCGAGAACTGGCAACGTCCCAGCGCCGAGGTCGACTTCCTGATGCGGCTGGTCCGCGGCGTGGTGCGCAAACACGCCGCGCTGCTGCACGCGCGCGGTATCCGCTGCCGCTTCCTCGGGGTGGCCGATCCGCGCATTCCCCCGGCCCTGGCCCGGGACTTCGCCGATCTGATGACGCTGACCGGCGAGAACCGGGGCATGACGCTGACCGTCGCGTTCGATCACGGCGGGCGCCGGGACATCGTGGCGGCGGCACGGTCCCTGATCCGCAGCGGGGTGCCGGCCGAGGCCGTGGACGAGCGGAGCTTCGCCGCTCATCTGCCCTTTCCCGACACTCCCGATGTGGACCTCGTGATCCGGACCTCCGGGGAGCAGCGCATCTCCAACTTCATGCTGTGGCAGGTCGCCTACGCGGAATGGATGTTCCCGCCGGTGCTCTGGCCCGATTTCCGCGCGCCGCACTTCGTGGAGTGCCTGCGCGCCTACCGGCAGCGCGACCGCCGCTTCGGCGGCGTGACGCCCGACGCGAACGGAGAACGACGACCGTGACGGACACGGGCAGCAACGAGCCCAGGGACACCGGTGCGGAGGCCCGTGTCGGCCACCTCTTCGACCGGGGAAGCCAGTTCCACGCGTTCTTCAACGATCCGCGCTGGGCGCTGGCCATCGTCCGGGCGACCGTGCTGGAGGCCGCGCACCCGCAGATCGGCGGGGCCCTGATCGACAACTCCACGTTCGTGACACACCCGTGGCGACGGCTGCGCAACACGGTCGTCAGCTTGCAGCGCATGTTCGGACCGGACGACGAGGTACGCCGCAGGGAGGCGGCGCGGCTCAACCGGCTGCACGCCCGGCTGAACGGCACCGACGCGCACGACCGGCCCTACGACGCGATGGACCCCGAGGTGCGGGCCTGGGTGGTCGCGACGCTCTTCGAGAGCAGTGTCACGATGTGCCGCCTCAGCGGGCAGCCCCTGGAGCAGGACGACATCGAGCGCCTGTACGCGGAATTCCGGGCCTATCTGGCGCTGTTGGACGGAGACGCTAGGCATCTGCCGCCCACCGTCCAGGAGTTCTGGCCGTACTACGACCGCGTGGTCGAGGAGCGGCTGGAGAACACGGAGGCGATGCGGGTCATCCTCTACCGGCTCTTCGACCATCTGCCCGCGCCGCCGCTGCTGCACGGTCTGCCCACGCTGTGGGCGGCCGGCCGCGCGCTCGTCGGTCCGCTCATCGGTGTCATCACCGTGGCATCCCTGCCGGAGCCGTTCCGGCGGCGGGCGGGGCTGACCGAGCTGCCCGGCGCGCAGACCCTGATGCAGAGCACCTATCTGGCCGTCGGCCTCGCGCGGTTCCTCCCCGACGGCTTGATCAAGGTCGACGCCGTCACCGACCTGCTCTTCCTCTCCCCCGACAGCGACGACCCCCGGGCCCGGACCATCAGCGCGCTGCGGGACCGGATGAAGCGGGCCGGGGCCCTGGTCCGGCTGATCAACCCCCTTCCGCCGGAGCCGGACCCCGACGCGGGAAGCACGGCGCGGCGCGGCGCGGAGGAGTTCTTCGCGGCGGTGCTGGACCAGACCGGGGACGGCTGTCTGGACTGGCCCGACCTCGCCGCCATGGCCCGGGAGCTGGCCGGCCGTCTCGACCTGGACGAGCCGGAGGAGACGCGGCTCTACGACGCCTTCGCCGACTGGTGGCGGGAGCTCCAGGCGGCTCTCGACACCGACGGCGACGGCCGCGTCAGCGCCCAGGAGTACGCGGCGGCCGTGCCGTCGCTCGCCGGCCCCGCCCTGATCAGGGTCGCCGAGGTCCTGTTCGACGTCACCGACACGGACGGCGACCAACGCGTCGACGCGGACGAGTACCGGGCGCTGTTCCGCACCGGGTTCCGGCGGGACATGGCCGGCGCGGACGGCACGTACGCGCGCGGCGCGTTCGTGCGGGACTTCCTGGCCTTCATGTCGGGCCGTGAGCGCTCCACGCCGTACGATCCGCTGCTCGCCGACGCGTGACCGGCGGCCTCGGTGCGGCGGCGCCCGTCAGCCGAGGCCGAGGACGCCCAGCGTGTGTTCGGCCATGCGCCGCTCGCCGAGGGCGTTGGGGTGCACCGGGACGACGCTCCGCCCGAACAGGAGCGGCTCGATCCACCGGGTGCCGACGGCCTGGCAGGCGTCGTGCCCGGTGGAGACCTCGGCGAAGTCCACGTAGGTGGCCCCCGTCTCCTCGGCGGCGCGCCGGACCACGGCGTTGAGGTGCGCCTGAAGCGCGTGCAGGTAGGGCACGTCGCCGGTGGCGACCGGCAGTCTGACGAAGCAGGACGGGTCGGCGGTGGCGGGGGTGATCCACGGGTAGCCGAGCACCGCCACCCGGGCCTGGGGGGCCTTGGCGCGGACGCTGCGGAGGGCGGACTTCAGCGCGGGATAGGTGTGGGCGTCGATCTCGTCGTCGAAGGACGTGCCGTACCGGTCCTTGCAGGGACTGCCCTTGCCGCCGCTGAGGATGCCGGCGGTGCCGCACGCGGTGATGGCGTTGATGAAGGTGCCGTTGTCGTTGCCGCCGAGGGTGAGGGTCACCAGGTCGGTGTCACCGGTGACCGCGTCGGCCTGGGGAGCGACGCCGGGGTACTGGGCCTCGGTGACGTCCTTGGTCTGGGCGGCGCCGCAGGTGACGTCCGTCAGGCGGGCCGCCGTCCGGGCGGCGATGACGTGGGGATAGTTCGCCGTGGAGCGCAGGCAGAGCGGACTGGTGACGTCGACGGGGAGGACACCGGAGGCGGCGCTGTAACTGTCCCCGAGGGCGGCGTAGTTCAGGGGCGTGACGGCCTGGGCGGGGGCCGTGGTGAGGCCCAGGGCGAGTGCGCCGACGGCCGCGGAGGCCGCGGTGAGGACACGGCGGAGGGTGGGCAGGGGCATGCGGTGCTCTCCCTTCTCGGGACAGGACACGGGGCAGACGGGCATGGCGGTGCCGTGGGCGTGGTGGTGCACGAGAACGGGGCGGCTCGATCGAGCGAAGGGTGTGCGGGGCGACGCGAAGGGCTGGGGAGTACGGGGCGACGCAAGAAGGGCGTGCGGGATGACGCGAAAGGGTGTGCGCGGCGACCGCGAGACGCGGGCCGTGGGGTGACGGCGTGGTTACCGTGGGGTGCTACCGCTAGGTAATGTGAGGCCGCCGCATCGCCGAGTCAACACGGTGGACAGAACTTCTTGAAAGTCGGAGCGCACTGATATTGCGGGCGTTTCGGGGGCACTCGTAGGCCAGGAGCCCCGTCATCGGCTGGAGGCACGTCATGATCGCCCTCGGCATCATCCTGCTCATCATCGGCTTCGTCACCGGCATTTCGATCCTGTGGACCATCGGCGTCATCCTGCTGGTGGTGGGAGCCATCCTGTGGATCATGGGGTCCATGGGACACGCGGTCGCCGGCCGCCGTCACTACTGGTGAGCTGCCGCTCCGGATGAGCGGCGACAAGTGAACCCGCCCGGCGGGCACCGTCTCGGTGCTCGCCGGGCAGGCTGCGTGGCAGGCCACTTCGCAGGGTTCGGCAGCTGGACCGACCGCCTCGCCACATACTGGGCCGAGCGCGGACGCCGGCCCCGCCCTGGGTCCGGCGCCGGTCACCGGTCGGCGCGCGCCGCGTACTTGTCCGTGGCCGCCACCAGCGCCTCCGCGATGCCGGGAGCCCCGACGGTGTGACCGGCGTCGTCCACGATCACCAGTTCGCTGCCCGGCCAGGCGTGGTGGAGTCGCCAGACGATGCCGAGGAGGTTGCCGAAGTCGAGGCTGCCCTGGACCAGGGTGCCGGGGATGCCCTTGAGCCGGTGAGCGTCGCGCAGCACCACGCCGTCGCCGTCGCCGTCGCCATTGCCCTCGCCGAGGAAGTGGCCGTTGCCCCAGTAGTGCGTGACGGTGCGGGCGAAGCCCTGGCGGAAGACGGGGTCCTCGAAGCGTTCGACCGAGCGCGGGGGCGCGGGGATCGTGGCCGTCTCCCAGTCGGTCCAGGCCCGCGCGGCCCGTTCCCGCACCTCGGGGTCGGGGGATTCGAGCAGCCGGTTGTAGGCCGCGGCGAGATTGCCGTCCCGGTCGTCGGCCGGCAGCCCGGACAGGAAGGCCTCGAAGGCCGCCGGGAACAGCCTGCCCAGCCCTCGCGTCAGCAGTTCCACCTCTGCGTCGGACCCGGTGGCGACCCCGGTCAGAACCAGTTCGGTGACGACGCCGGGATGGGTCTGGGCGTAGCGCAGCGCGAGGACGGAACCCCAGGACACGCCCCGGACCAGCCACCGTTCGATGCCCAGGTGCCGGCGCAGCAGCTCCAGGTCGGCCAGGAGGTGGGCCGTCGTGTTGACCCTCATGTCGGTGTCGTGGCGGCTCGCGTGCGGGGTGGACCGGCCGCTGCCGCGCTGGTCCAGCAGGACGATCCGGTAGGCGGCCGGGTCGAACATGCGGCGGGCGTACGGGGTGCAGCCGGAGCCCGGTCCGCCGTGCAGGACGAGTGCGGGCTTGCCGTCGGGGTTGCCGCAGGTCTCCCAGTGGACGTGGTTGCCGTCGCCCACGGCCAGCATGCCGTGCGCGTACGGCTCGATCTCGGGATAGAGGGGCATCCGGGCACCGTAACGTCTGGGCCGGGCGGTGTCTGCCGGGTTCCCGGGTTCGGCCCGCCGGGGAGTCCGGCGGGCCGCTGATGGGCGGGGTCAGGCGCAGGTGCCGCTGGGGCGGGGACGGGTCAGCCATGTGTGGATGCCGGTGAGGGCACAGGCGCAGCCCGGACGAGGTACTGGCTGACCACGACCGGCACCCCGTGGCGCGTCTGCCGGAGTCGCGCGGTCTGCCGACTCCCGGGCGTGAGCGCGCCGGCGGGGTCCGGGTTCTGGCCCGGGTCGGCGATCCTGTAGCGGTCCTCGCGTGCGGCCTCCGCGACGGCGCGCCCCGCCGGTGCCCGCTCCCGGATGCCGCCCACCAGGGCGGGTGTCGGCGTGTCCTCCCCACCGCGGTCGTCGCGGATGCCGTGGGCGCGGCGTCGGCGGATGCCGCCATGACGACGAGAGCGGCGACGTCCAGAAGCGCCGCCGCACCGGATCAAGCATTTCGCTTCCAACGCCCCACGCGCGTACGACCGTTGCCCGGCGGCGGGCGACTGTCGCAGAGGCGCCGCGGAATTGTCCGTGATCGGTAACAGACGGATCCCGCGGTCGATCCCGGCCGTCCTGCCAGATGCACCAGGTGCACAGAGCATCGGCGCAGCACAACGCATCGGCACAGCACAGGCATCGGCACGGCAGGGGGCGGACGGACATGGCGCGGCATGGCGGACGGGGATGGTACGGCCGGGTGGTCGCGGCGGCGGTCGGGGTCACGGCGGTGGCCGCCGCCACCTCGGTGTGGACGGCGCAGGCCGGCCAGAGCGGCGGCGGGTCCGCCGCGCCGGGTGCCTCCGCCCGGGCCGCCGCGCCCAGGACACCACCCGTGTCCGCCACCATCGCCCACTCTTCCGACCGGGGCGCGCACGCGGTCAACATCACCATCGACGACGGACCGGACCCGGTCTGGACCCCGCAGGTGCTCCAAGTCCTGCGCGACAACGGCGTGAAGGCGACGTTCTGCATGGTCGGCACCCAGGCCGAGGCGCACCCGGACCTGGTGCGGCAGGTGGTGGCCGCCGGGCACCGGCTGTGCGACCACACGGTGTCGCACGACACCACCATGGACACCAAGTCCCAGGCCTACCAGGCGCGGCAGATCGAGGACGCCGAGCGGCAGATCACCAAGGCGTCGGGCGGGGTACGGCCGATGTACTACCGGGCCCCGGGCGGCGCGTTCACCCCGTACAGCCGGAAGTTGGCGGCCTCGCACGGGATGCGGCCGCTGGGCTGGAACGTCGACTCCGAGGACTTCGAGCGGCCGGGCAGCGACGCGATCATCGCGACCGTCGAGCGGGAGCTGCCCAACGGGCCCACGATCCTCTTCCACGACGCGGGCGGCGACCGCTCCCAGACGGTGACGGCCCTGCGCACCCTGCTGCCCTGGCTGAAGCAGCAGGGGTACGCCTTCGGCTTCCCGGTGCGCTGACCACCCAACCGCTCGGCGGGCGGCGGGCGTTGCACGGGGTGCGTCCGGCGGTCACAGAGTGGTGGGACCTCTTGTGGCGTGTTCATGCAGTCCCTAGCCTCCGATGTGTTGTGCACAGCGAAACCGTCATTGCGCATGTTGCAACGCCCATCGGAGGAGCACTGCATGAAGCTGTCCGTCCGTTTTGTTGGGCTCACCGCGCTCGCCACCGCCCTCGCCGTCGCCTG
Source organism: Streptomyces sp. NPDC029138 (assembly GCF_055564375.1). Taxonomy (NCBI): domain Bacteria; kingdom Bacillati; phylum Actinomycetota; class Actinomycetes; order Kitasatosporales; family Streptomycetaceae; genus Streptomyces; species Streptomyces sp. NPDC029138. Next base: position 73,417 of record NZ_JBVHWM010000037.1, on the reverse strand, counting down.
CGCCCCCCAGACCTCCGGCACCTCCTCCTCCGACAAGGACGAGAAGACCGGCACCGTGCGCGTCTGGCTCTTCCAGGAAGTCGACAACCAGCCCAAGCAGCGCGTCGTCGACGCGGTGATCGCCGGCTTCGAGAAGGCGCACCGGGGCACCGACGTCACCGTCGAGTACATCCCCGTGGAGACCCGCGCCCAGCGCGTCAAGGCCGCCTTCAACGACCCGAAGTCCGCGCCCGACGTCATCGAGTACGGCAACACCGACACCGCCGGCTATGTGAAGGACGGCGGACTCGCGGACGTCACACGGGAGTTCAGCGCCTGGAGCGAGGCCGAGGACACCGATCCGACCGCCCGGCAGTCGGTCACCGTGGACGGAAAGGTCTACGGGGCGCCGTACTTCGTCGGCGTCCGGGCGCTGTACTACCGCACGGACGTCTTCCGCGAACTCGGTCTCCACGCACCGACGTCACAGGCCGAGCTGATCTCGACCGCCAAGAAGATCCGGGCCGCGAAGCCCGGCCTGTACGGCCTCGCCGTCGGCGGCGCCTACACCTACGGCGCGATGCCGTTCATCTGGGCCAACGGCGGTGACCTCGCCACGGCCAAGGGGGGTGCGTACGCCTCCGCCATCGACAGCCCCGCCGCCCGGAAGGGCATCGAGGCGTACACCTCCCTCTTCGGCGACGACAACTGTCCCGCCGCCAAGTGCGCGGGCATGGGCGGAAACGACACGGTGACCGCGTTCGCGTCCGGCAAGGCGGCCATGGCGATCGGCGGCGACTTCAGCCACGCCGCCGTGGAGGCCGGGAAGGTCAGGGGGAAGTACGCGGTGGTGCCGCTGCCAGGAGTGAAGCCCGGCTCCATCGCGCCGGCGTTCGCGGGCGGCAACAACATCGGCGTCCTGAAGAGCACGTCGCACCGCACGCTCGCCGTGGACCTGATGAAACGGCTCGCCTCGAAGAAGACGCAAGGGGAACTCTTCGACGCGATGGGCTTCCTGCCGACCTTCACGGACGTACGGCAGCAGGCCGCGGCCGAGGAGCCGTACGTGAAGCCGTTCGTGCAGACCCTCGCCGCCGGCACCCGGTTCGTGCCGGCCTCGCCCGCCTGGGCGCAGATCGACTCCTCGCTGGTGCTGCCGACCATGTTCCAGGAGATCGTCAGCGGCAAGAAGGACGTGGCGGCGGCCTCCCAGGACGCGGCGAAGAAGATGGACGACGCGTTCGGAACCGCCGGGTGAGCCGGGTGACGGCGCCTTCGGAGCCGGGAGTTGTGGAGCGTCGGCGAGTGCGGGTGGTCCGTCATCCGTCGCGCCCGCGCGGCGGTAGCCGCACATCGAACTCAGCCGCGCGCCCCTCGGGTGGGTGGACGCCCTGGTTCTATCTGGCTCCCGCTCTGCTCGTTCTGGGTGGCCTGCTGGTCTACCCCGTCTACCAGCTCGGACTGATCTCGTTCCTGGAGTACACCCAGGCCCAGGTCAGCGGGGGCGAACCGACCCGCTTCCGGGGCCTGGCCAACTACAGCGAGCTGTTCGCCGACGACCAGTTCTGGCAGGTGCTGCTGGCGACCGTCGGCTTCGCGGCGGCCTGTGTGGTCTGCACGCTGGCGGTGGGCTGCGCGCTCGCCGTCCTGCTGACCCGCGTCCGCGCGGTCCCTCGGCTCGCCCTCATGCTGGCCGCGCTCGGAGCGTGGGCCACACCGACGATCACCGGCTCGACGGTCTGGCTGTTCCTCTTCGACCCCGACTTCGGTCCGGTCGACCGTCTCCTCGGGCTCGGCGACTTCTCGTGGACCTACGGCCGTTACAGCGCGTTCCTTCTGGTCCTGCTCGAAGTGGTGTGGTGCTCCTTCCCGTTCGTGATGGTCACCGTCTACGCCGGCATCCGCGCCGTGCCGACCGAGATCCTGGACGCCGCCGCCCTGGACGGCGCCTCGCAGTGGCGGATCTGGCGCTCGGTGCTGGCGCCGGTCCTGAGACCGATCCTGGTCATCGTCACCGTCCAGTCGGTGATCTGGGACTTCAAGGTCTTCACCCAGATCTACGTGATGACGGGCGGCGGCGGCATCGCCGGGCAGAACCTGGTCCTGAACGTCTACGCCTACCAGAAGGCCTTCGCGTCCTCGCAGTACAGCCTCGGCTCCGCGATCGGCGTCGTGATGCTGCTGATCCTGCTCGCGATCACGCTCGGGTATCTGCGGCTGCTGCGCCGCCAGGGGGAGGAGCTGTGAGTCTCGTGCACGGTCCGGCGGTACGGCGGCCCTGGCGCCTGGCCGCCGAGGCGACCGCGCTGCTGGTCGCCGCGGTCGTCGCCTTCCCCCTCTACTGGATGCTGCTCAGCGCGTTCAGACCGGCCGGGGAGATCGAGTCCACCGAGCCGCGGCCCTGGACGTCGTCGCCTTCACTGAACTCCTTCCGGCGCGTGTTCGAACAGCAGGAATTCGGCCGGTACTTCGTCAACAGCCTCGTCGTCGCGGTGAGTGTGGTGATCGCCTCCGCGCTGATCGCCTTTCTCGCCGCGACCGCCGTGACACGGTTCCGGTTCCGCTTCCGCACCACCCTGCTGATCATGTTCCTGGTGGCCCAGATGGTCCCGGTGGAGGCGCTGACCATCCCCTTGTTCTTCCTCATGCGGGACCTCGGTCAGCTGAACACGCTGGGTTCACTGGTCCTGCCGCACATCGCCTTCTCGCTGCCGTTCGCGATCTGGATGCTGCGCGGGTTCGTGAAGGCCGTTCCGGAGTCCCTGGAGGAGGCCGCGCACCTGGACGGGGCGAGCCGCGCGCGCTTCCTGTGGCAGATCCTGCTGCCGCTGGTCCTGCCCGGCCTGGTGGCCACGAGCGTGTTCTCCTTCATCTCCGCCTGGAACGACTTCCTGTTCGCCAAGTCCTTCATCATCAGCGACACCTCGCAGTCGACCCTGCCGATGGCCCTGCTGGTCTTCTACAAGCCCGACGAGCCGGACTGGGGCGGGGTCATGGCGGCGTCCACGGTGATGACCGTTCCGGTCCTGGTGTTCTTCGTCCTCGTACAACGACGGCTGGTCTCCGGGCTGGGCGGAGCGGTGAAGGACTGACCTGCTCCGAGCTTTTCGTCGGCGGCATGTTGAACCGGCAATCAAGAAACGCCGCAAATCATCATTAAACGGACATGCCTCTCGGCGAATCGGGCAATCGGATTGGTGTCGAAGCGACTGCAACCACCGCACCACCAGCATGTGATCAGGAGCACGCCATGATCATCAAGAAGATGCACGAGATGGGCATCCGCAGCGAACACGCCTACTTGGCCGGCATGGCCTCCATCGGCCTCACGGTGGCCGCCTGGATAGGCTCACTGAAGATGGAACCCGGCACCGGCCTCGACCGCGCCGATCGCTGGGGCATCTTCGTCGGCGAATGGGCACCCACCTTCTTCGGCCTCGGTCTCGCCCTCTCCCACTACGAACAGCAGGACGGCACCCTCACCGCCGCCAACGTGCACGAACTCCGCGACCGGCAGAAGGCCGGCTGAGGCCGTCCACGACAGCGCCTCCACCGAGGGACGGCGCCGCCCCGGCGCCGTCCCTCGCGAGGCGGCTCGCCGGTTCGCTCTCCGACACCGCCCTGTCTGGGACCATGGCCATGTGAACGGGTACGCGGCTTCCGGCGGGGCCGAGCCGGCGGACGCGCTGAGGGTGGCGCCGACGCCGCGGACCGCGGTGGCGTGGCTGCCGCCGCCGGAGCTCTGGCCGGCGATCCAGGAGATCCGCTCGGAGCACGATCCGCAGGTACGCCGGTGGCCACCGCACGTGAACCTGCTGTTCGGCTTCGTACCGGAGGAGGAGTTCGAGCGGGCCGTACCGCTGCTGGCCGCAGGGGCGGCACGGAGTACGGCGTTCACGGCGCGCCTGGCCGGGGTGCGCTACTTCCGGCACCGGCACCACGCCACGGTGTGGCTCGACCCGGCCGCGTTCGATCCGGCGCCCTGGGCCCGTCTCCACCGGGAGCTGAGGCTGCGGTTCCCGTTCTGCCGGGGACGCGGGGAGCGTTTCACCCCGCATCTGTCACTCGGCCGCACCCAGGACCCCGGCCGACTGGCCGCCGAGTGCGCCATGCGGCTCGGCGCGCTGTCGGCGGTGGTCGAGGAGGTGGTCCTGCTCTCCCGGCGCGACGACGGGCCCATGCGGCCCCGGGCTGTGATCACCCTGGGTACGGGGGAGGTACATCGGACGCGGGAGTACTGAGGGGTGTACCGGTGGATGGCCCCCCGACACGTCACGACGGGCGCCCTCGGCTGAGGGCGCCCGTCGTGACGCGGTCGGCTGGACCTCCGGGTCGGCTGACCGCTCCCCGCGCCGAGGCGGCGGTCGCCGAGGCCGCGGTCAGGGCAGCGGGGTGCCGCCGGTCGCGTTGAGGATCTCGGCGGTGATGAAGCTCGCCTGGGGTGAGGCGAGATAGACGTAGGCGGGGGCCAGTTCGGCGGGCTGGGCCGGGCGGCCGAGCGGGCTCTGCTTACCGAACTCCGCCGTGTCGGGCATGGTCGACGGGATGAGCGGGGTCCACACGGGCCCCGGCGCGACGGCGTTGACCCGGATACCGCGTTCGGCGAGCATCTGGGCCAGCCCCTGGGTGAAGGTGACGATCGCGCCCTTGGTCATCGCGTAGTCCAGCAGGTGCGGGCTGGGCTTGTACGCCTGCACCGACGTGGAGTTGATGACACAGCCTCCGGCCGGAATGTGCGGCAGGGCGAACTTGGTCAGCCAGAACATCCCGTACAGGTTCGTCCGCATCACCCGGTCGAACTGCTCGGTGCTGATCGCCTCGATGCCCTCGGGCTGGGACATCTGGAAGGCCGCGTTGTTCACGAGGACGTCGATATGGCCGAACTCGGCGACCGCCCGGTCGATCAGCGACCGGCAGTTGCCCTCGTCGCGGATGTCGCAGGACACGGCGACCGCCTTGCGTCCCGCGTCCTCCACCAGCCGGGACGTCTCGCGGGCGTCGTCCTCCTCGTCGGCGAGATACGTGAAGAGCACGTCGGCACCCTCGCGGGCGAAGGCGATCGCCACCGCCCGGCCGATGCCGGAGTCCCCTCCCGTGATCACGGCCTTGCGGCCGTCAAGACGACCGGCGCCACGGTACGACTCCTCGCCGTGGTCGGGCGGCGGGTCCATCGGGCCGGTCCAGCCCGGGTGCGGCTGGTCCTGGGAGGGGAAGTCGGGACGGGCGTGCTGCGTCACCGGGTTCGGGCGGTCACCCCGCTGGTCCGTCACGGTGGCCTCCTCAGTCTCGGGCGGACGGGACAGGCCACCGGGTTCCCTCCTCCCGACGGGCGAAAAGCGTCCCGCGCCGGTCAGGCCGTGGACGCGTCCGTGCCGCCGGCCCGCCTCCGGTCCCTGCGGGCGAGGTTGTAGATCCGCAGGAGATGCTTCGCCACGGCACAGGGCGCGGCGTCGGCGTGGCACTGGCGGCAGGTCCGCATGTGCTGCTCGTAGGTGAAGCGCGCGTTTTCCAACGCGTCGTTGACAGAAGACATGGACTTCTCCGGGCTGGGCGCGTCCTGGGACGGCGCCGAGTTGACTGACTGGTACACCCGGAACCAGGTGATCATGTTACTGCCGGTACTGGGAAACTCGTACCGTCGGCACCCGCTGCTTCTCAGCCTGAGCGGCGGCCTCATCGGTCACGGCCGGCGACCCAGACGAAGGACACGCAGCATGGCCTCACGTCACCAGCGCGGCCACCGCGACCGACCACTGCGCGAGCAACCACAACGGACCCGCGCCCGGGACCCTGCCCGCAACTGCGCGCTTCTCATGCCGGCCCGCTGAGCGCCCCCAAAGGGGCGCGGGGAACTGCGCGAGCAACCACAAACGGACCGGCACCCGGGACGTCACCCGCAGCCGCCCCTACCGCCCCGCTCCGCGCGGAGCGCCTCCGTGGACCCCGTGGAGCCGTACGCCGACGAACTCACCGACGCGCCGCTGGTGTTGACGGTGACCGGTGGGCATGTGGCGCACCGGGCCCGTCGACTCCCGGTTGGTAAGATCGTCGTACGGCATCGCGTGTCGGTCACCGGCCGGGTGAGGCATGGAGGTGCCCGTGAGATTGCCCTCGGAGGCATTCCACACATGTCAGTCGAGTTGAACCACACCATCGTCCACGCCCGGGACAACCGGGAGTCCGCCGCGTTCCTGGCACACATCCTGGGGCTGGAGGTCGGGCCCGAGTGGGGCCCGTTCGTCCCGGTCACCACGAGCAACGGGGTGACCCTGGACTTCGCCGCCATCCCGGCGGAGTCGATCGTCATGCAGCACTACGCCTTCCTCGTCTCCGACGAGGAGTTCGACGCGGCCTTCGCCCGCATCCGGCAGGCGGGGATCACGTACTACGCCGATCCGCACGGAAAGCAGCCGGGCGAGATCAACCACCACCACGGCGGCCGGGGCGTGTACTTCATGGATCCGGCCGGACACGGCTTGGAGATCATCACCCGCCCCTACGGCAGCCACTCCCAGCCGGCCGAGTCCTGAGCGAGGGCGGGCCAGGGCCTCGGTCCGGCCCGCCCGGCCGCTCCCGACGGTGGCACGGCACACTGTGGGGGTGAACGACTACCCCCTGGTCGACCAGGACGCCGCTCCGGAGTGGTACGGCCAGCTGCGGGTGCGGGCCGACGACCTCTCCCCCGCCGACTGGCTGACCGGGCCGGGACAAGGGGCGTTCGGCACGGTGGCGGGCGTCGCCGCGCCGGGGTTCGCCGCCTACGCACGGATTCTGCATCCGGCCCAGCTGGAGGACCGGCCGGTGCGCTGGTCGACGGTGGCCGCCGCCCACGGCACGCGCGTCACACCGGTCACCCGCTGGCACGAGGTCATCGGGGCCGACCAGGACTACGTCAACCGCTCCGACCACGGCCTGCCCGGCGTGTGGGACGAGCACCCCGGGGAGGGGCCGACCCCGCCGGATGTCGCGCGGGCGCTGCTGCCCGCCCTCGCCCGGCACACGAGCACCCCGGACCGGTGCTGGTTCGGGCTGTGGTGCGGGTACGGCCGCTGGGACTGGGGCCGGTTCCCGACGTTCGAGACGCCGGGCCGGGACGAGGTCCTGCTGGCCGGCCGGCTGGCCGACGCCGTCTCCCCGGTGACGCTGGACGAGTTCGCCGAGCTTCCCGACCTGTGGTGGCCGCAGGACCGCGCCTGGATCGTGGGCGGAGACGTGGATCTGGTCAGCACCTATGTCGGCGGTTCGCCGGAGCTGATCGCCGACCTGCTGGCCACGGTGGAGCTGGAGGCCCGTCCGGTGTCCCCCGGCGACCTGGTCGGCTGAGCGGCGCTTCGAAAGGTTTCGTAATCAACCCCGAATGATGCGAGGGCTATTGACGCCCCGGCGCCCCCTCCTGTCATCCAGAGCATCCGGTGCACCGACCGTCGTTCGACATATCAAACAGCGCATGCCGCTCCTCGGTATGTCATGACCATGCCACCCATGTCATCCACTGGCACCCGCAACGATCGACCGTACGAGGAGAACCATGAAGTGTCCCCCACGGCCCGGCCGACGCCTGGTCGCCCTCTTAGGCGCGTTCGTCGCCGCCACCCTCGCGGTGACCGGAACGGCCGGCGCGCAGCCCACACCCGTGCAGGCCGGCACCCTCGGCGCCCAAGCCGCCCAGTCCGGGCGGTACTTCGGCACCGCGGTCGCCGCCGGAAAGCTGGGCGACGGAACGTACACCGCGCTCCTGGACCGGGAGTTCACAGCGGTCACGCCCGAGAACGAGATGAAGTGGGACGCCACGGAACGCTCCCGGGGCTCCTTCACCTTCACGTCCGCCGACCAGATCGTCAGCCACGCCACCGCGCACGGGCAGCGCGTCCGTGGCCACACCCTGGTCTGGCACTCCCAACTGCCGGGCTGGGTCGGCGCGATCACGGACGCCACCACCCTGCGCAGCGTCGTCCGCAACCACGTCACCACCGAGATGGCCCACTTCAAGGGCAAGATCTACGCCTGGGACGTGGTCAACGAGGCGTTCGCCGACGGCGGGAGCGGCGCGCGCCGCGCCTCCGTCTTCCAGAACGTCCTCGGCGACGGCTACATCGAGGACGCCTTCCGCACCGCGCGCTCGGCCGACGCCTCGACCAAACTCTGCTACAACGACTACAGCATCGAGAACTGGTCGGACGCCAAGACGCAGGCCGTCTACCGGATGGTGCGCGACTTCAAGTCCCGTGGCGTGCCGATCGACTGCGTCGGCTTCCAGAGCCACTTCGGCTCGTCCGGGCCGCCCGCGAGCTTCCGGACCACCCTGGCGAACTTCGCCGCTCTGGGCGTGGACGTGCAGATCACCGAGCTGGACATCGCGCAGGCACCGGCGACCGCGTACGCGGACACGGTCAAGGCGTGCGTGAACGTCGCGCGCTGCACCGGCATCAGCGTGTGGGGCATCCGTGACAGCGACTCCTGGCGCGGCGGGGAGAACCCGCTGCTGTTCGACCGTGCCGGGAACAAGAAGGCGGCGTACGGCGCCGTACTGACCGCGCTCGGCGGTACGGCGGCCACCACTCGCGCGGCCACCACCCGGGCGTCCGCCACCCCGGCGTCCGCCGCCGCACTGCCGTCGAGCTTCAGCTGGTCCTCCAGCGGGCAGCTGATCGCCCCGAAACCGGACGCCACGCACAACATCGCCGGGATCAAGGACCCGTCCGTCGTCTACTACAACGGCAAGTACCACGTGTTCGCCAGCGTCGCCAGCTCCTCCGGCTACAACCTGGTCTACCTGAGCTTCAGCGACTGGTCGCAGGCGGGTTCGGCCACGCACCACTACCTGGACCGTACGGCCATCGGCAGCGGATACCGGGCGGCGCCCCAGGTGTTCTACTACCCGCCGTAGAAACTCTGGTATCTCGTCTACCAGACGGGCAACGCGTCCTACTCCACCAACCCGGACATCAGCAACCCGAACGGCTGGAGCGCGCCGCGCAACTTCTACTCGTCCATGCCCGACATCATCAAGCAGAACATCGGCGGCGGCTACTGGGTCGACATGTGGGTGATCTGCGACAGCGCCAACTGCTACCTGTTCTCCTCCGACGACAACGGGCACCTCTACCGCTCGCAGACCACGGTCGGCCAGTTCCCGAACGGGTTCACCAACACCGTGATCGCCGCCCAGGACTCCAACAAGTACGCCCTGTTCGAGGCGAGCAACGTCTACAAGGTGCAGGGCAGCAACCAGTATCTGCTGCTCGTGGAGGCGATCGGCTCCGACGGACGGCGCTATTTCCGGTCCTGGACCTCCGGCAGCCTGGCCGGCACCTGGAGCCCTCTCGCCGCGTCCGAGAGCAACCCGTTCGCGCGGGCGAGCAACGTGTCCTTCCCGTCGGGCGCCTGGACCAAGGACATCAGCCACGGCGAGATGATCCGCGCCGGGTACGACCAGACGCTCACGATCCCCGCGTGCAGGCTCCAGTACCTGTACCAGGGCATGAACCCCAACGCGAGCGGTGACTACAACAGTCTGCCGTGGCGGCTCGGCCTGCTCACCCAGACCAACTCCACCTGCTGACAGCCGGAAGCGGGAGGTCGCCAGGGGCGGCCTCCCGCGTTCCCTCACCGTGGACCGGTGGTCACGGCGTCACGACGCCGCCGCCGAAGGTCACCACCAGGCGGCCGTCGGAGGCGAAGGACCAGCCGAGGGCGCCCGCGTACGAGGAGCAACGGGAGCCATTGGTGCCGGTCCAGAACTGGTTGGAGCTGTCGGTGTTTCCGACCGTCTTGTCGTTGGAACCGCTGACGGCGAAGCGGCACGAGGTGTTCGTCCGGAACACCGAAGTGCCCGCGTCGAACGAGAAGTTGCGCTCGGCGTTGTCGACGCCGACGTTGTCGGAGATCGTCATCGTGCCGGGGTTGCTGTTGTAGGTGAACCCGTGGTGGCCGTTCTTGTAGGCGATGCTGTGCTGGACGACGTGGTTGACCGCGATGTCGTCGCCGCCGAGCTTGTAGCCGTTGCGGTCGCCGTTGGAGTTGACGGTGCCGTCGCTCAGCGTGCCGTTGTTGTAGGACAGGGAGTACTCGATGGTCACCGGGCCGATGGCGCCGGTGTCGGTCTTGGTGTACAGGTCCCAGCCGTCGTCGATGTTGTGGTGGGAGACGTCGTAGCGGAAGACGTTCCCGGTGCCGGTGGTGAGCTTCGCGGCGAAGCCGTCGGCGTCCTCGCCGTCGGAGTCGGCGTTGTCGTGCGACTCGGAGCTGACGATCAGGTTGTTCGACGGCCACTGGGAGCTGGGCGTGCTGGAGGCGATCCGGCCGAGCTGGAGCCCGGTGTCCCGGTTGTAGGCGGTCACCACGCGCTCCACCACGTTGTCGCTGCCGCCGACATAGATCCCGTTGTCGCCGGCGTGCTCGACCGTGAGGCCGTACAGCCGCCAGCGGTTGGCGAACAGCTGGATGCCCCGGTTGGACGGACTCTCGCTCTGCGCCGAGAAGTTCAGCACGGGCTTCTCACCCGGGTAGGCGGACAACGTGGTGCGGGCGCTGGAGGTGCCGTCGCTGCCCGCCGGGATGGTGATCGTGGAGGAGTAGCTGTACGTCCCGCCGCGCAGGTAGATCGTGCCGCCAGGGGTGATCCGGCTGATGGCCGAGGTGAGGGTGGTCGGGGCCGACTCCGTGCCGGCCGCGCCGTCGGTCCCGGTCGGTGACACGTAGAGGACGGTGCCGGTGGCTGCCGTGGCCACGTCGGCGTCGAGACAGTCGAGGTTGGGCAGGCCGTCGGCCGTGGTCGGGGTGAGGCGGATCGTGTTGCTGCCCGCCTTGACCGGCACGGTGAGCGTCCTGGTCGCCCAGGTGGTCCAGGCGCCGGTGGCCTCGAACGACGCGGTGGTGGCCGTCGTGCCGTTGACGGCGACGGTGGCGGGCCGCGCGGCGGTCGCCCCGTTGGCGAAACGGATGCCCAGGGTCGCGGTGCCCGCACTGGCGGCGTTCACGGTGAACTGGGCGTACGCGCCGGAGGCGTTGGTGCCGTTGCAGAACCCACTGCCGGAGTAGCCGGTCCAGTCGGAGTCGATGGTGCCGGTGCAGACCGCGGTGGAACTCTCGGCCTCGTACCGGGTGGTGGCGGCCTGGGCCGTGGTGCCGGACAGCGCGACGAGCGCGCCGGCGAGCAGACCTGCGCATGCGAGGGCTGGTCTCAGGTGCATCGGCTTGTCTCCCTGCGGGTTGACTCGGCTATGCGGATGCGAGTGGTCCAGGGGGGTGAACCTGGCGACCGGTCATGGCATGCCATGACGGAAAGCGCTTTCCCCTGGACCTTCCCGACGGTAGGGAGACGTCATGAGCGCGTCAATAGTCGCGTACATGATTCATATTCAGATGAGTGAATCCCGGGAGAGGCGTGGGGAGTTACTCGCCAGGGGCGAGGGCGCGGGCGACGAGGGCCGCCGCGTCGGCGATCAGCGCCTCGTCCACCGGGGCGTCCGGAGCGCGCTTGCTCGACAGGACCACCAGCAGGAGAGGGGTCCGCCGGGTCGTCCAGGCCACGCCGATGTCGTTGGCGGTCGCGTAGTCGCCGGTACCGGTCTTGTCCGCCACGACCCACTCCTTCGGCAGCCCTTTACGGAACCGTGCCGAGCTGGTGGTGTTGCCCCTCAGCCAGCCGACGAACCGCTCACGGTCGGCGCGGGCCAGTGCCCGGCCCAGGGTGACGCGCTCCAGGCTCGCGGCGATCGCCTCCGGGGTCGTGGTGTCGCGCGGGTCCCCGGGGATCGCGGTGTTCAGCTCCGGCTCCCACCGGTCGAGCCGGCTCACCTCGTCGCCGAGCGACCGGTAGAAACGGGTGAGACCGGCCGGGCCGCCCAGCTCCCGGAGCAGCAGATTGCCGGCCGCGTTGTCGCTGTACTGGATCGCCGCCGCACAGAGGTCGGCCACGGTCATGCCGGTCGCCAGGTTCTCCTCCGTGCGCGGCGAGTTGGGCAGGATGTCGTGCGGCGGGTAGTGCACCACCCGGTCCAGCGGCGCGCAGCCGGCCTGGTCGCGCAGGACCGCCGCCGCGGCGAACGCCTTGAACGTCGAGCACATCGCGAACCGCTCCCCCGCCCGGTGGGCCACGGTCCGTCCGGTACGGACATTGCGCGCGTAGACGCCGAGCCGGGCACCGTAGCGTCGTTCCAGCTCGGCCAACTCGGCCTGCGCGGAGCCCGATCCGGCGTCCGGGGTGGCGGAGGCGGTGGGCGCGGAGAGCGCGGTGGTGGTCATGGCGGCGCCGGTGAACGCGAGGCCGGCCCTGATCAGGCGGCGGCGCGGCAGTCGGGTGGGGTGGTCGGGGTTGGTCATGGATGAAGTCCTCCCAGGCCGGCCCGTCATCGGGGCCGGTCTTTGGCGTCGGTCAGCCGTCTTCGACGGGGACAGCGAAACAGCGGGAGCCCACTCATGTCCAAGAGAGAACTTTGAAGACCCCATACCGTATTGATATGAGTGCGGGGTGGATCTCCTGGCACACCTGGAGGCGTATGTGGCGACGGCCGACGAGGCGAGCTTCTCCCGGGCGGCCGACCGGCTCGGGATCGCCCAGCCGCTGCTCAGCCGCCGTATCAAGACGCTGGAGGAGCACTTCGGCGGCTCGCTGTTCGACCGGACCCGGCGGCAGATCGCGACCACCGAGCTGGGGGTGCTGCTGCTCCCGTACGCCCGGGACGTGCTGGACCGGGCCCAGCGGCTGCGGCAGGTCGCCCGCTCGGCCCGGCAATCCCGGGTGTGTGCCGTCGGAGTGCCCGGCGACTGCGCCCCGGCCGCGCTGGCCCGGGCCATCCGTGCCGGCACCGAGCACGGGATCACCCTCGGCATGCGAGAACTGCCGCCCCTGGAGCGGACATCAGGGCTGGCCGACGGTTCGCTCGGGTACGCGCTGGTACGGGCCGCTCCGGAACAGGCCGCGTTCCGGGTGCCGCTGGGGCTGGCGTCCGCGCCGGGGCCGGACGGCAGCGGGAGCGGGAGCGGGTCCTCGCGGCGTACGGTCCACCTCGAAGAGCTACGGCCGCGCCGCGGTCGCACCGCCGGACCAGCCGCTCCACTGCCCCTGCTGCTCCTGCCGGAGGATCATGTGCCGTACTTCGAGGACCGGTTGGTGCGAGCGGCCGCGCGTGCCGGACTGCCCGAGAGCCGGATACGGCCGGCCGGGCCGGCGGCCACCGCGCTCGCCGAGACACTGGCCGGGAACACGCTGCTGCTGTGCGCCGAGCCGTTCGCCCGGCAGCACGGGGCCCATTGGAGACCCCTGGCCGACCAGGCCCTGCACCGGGGGTACGACGTGAGCGCCGCCCCGGGCCGCGACGGCACGGGAACCGTGCCGAACTGGCTGGCCACGCTGCTCGCGTCGGCCGTGGGCGCGGTGCCTGCCCGGCGCGGGGGGCCGGAGCCGGGGGCCGGGGACGAGGACGTTCGCGCACGACTGGCGGCTCGCGGATGAGCGGGGCAGGAGGGTCGCGGACGGACAGGGCTGGAGGGTCGCGGACGGACGGAGCCGAAGGCCCGCGGACAGACAGGGCCGAAGGCCCGCCGATGGACGGGGCAGAAGGCCCGCGAACGGACAGGGCAGACAACTCCGGGACGCACATGGCAGGGGCTCGCCTATGAACACGGCAGGTGGCTCGCCGCGAGGCACGGCGGGCAGCACCCGGATGAGCGCGGTAGGTGGCGGCTCGCGGAGGGGCACGTCAGGCAACCCGTCGATGAGCACAGCACGCAACTCCCCCATGAACGCGGCAGCGGCGCACCGGCCGGTGTACGTCGGCGACGACAGCGCCCTTCTGGATGTCGCCGAGGCCATCGCCGCGGACTGGGCCTCGCTCGGCGTCCGTGGCTCCTTCCTCGCCCGTCACCTCGACAGCGGTGAGCAACTCGGCTTCGACATCGAGGAGTCGACTCCCCTGGCGTCAGTGGTGAAGGTCCCGCTCGCCCTGGTCGTGCTGGACCGGATCGCGACCGGGGAACTCGACCCGGCCCTACCGGTGACGGTCGACCCCGGCACCAGCAGCGTCGGCCCCACCGGGCTCGCCGCTTTCCGGCACCCGGCCACCGTGGCCGTCGGCGACCTGCTCCTGCTCATGCTGTCGGTGAGCGACAACGCCGCCGCGGACGCACTGCTCGGCCTGGTGCCGGTGGCGGACGTCGACGCGCGGCTGCGCGCGTGGGGCTGCGACGGGATACGGTTGCGGCACCGTATGAACCACCTGTACGAGTGCGCCGCCGGAGCCGCCGGCAACGACTTCTCCCTGGCGCTGGAGCTGGCTGTCCGGGACGAGGGGGCGGGCCGGCACACCATCGAGACCCTGGACCCGGCTCATGCCAACGCCGGCTCTGCGGCGGCGCTCGTCGGCCTGCTGGAGCGTGTGTGGTGCGACGAGATCGCCAGTCCCGGGGCGACGGCTGAGCTGCGGCGGCTGATGGGGCTCCAGGTGTTCACGCAGCGGCTGGCGAGCGAGTTGCGGACGGACACGCTGCGGTGGAGCGGGAAGACGGGTACGTTCCTGCATCTCCGCCACGAGATCGGGGTGGTCGAGGCGGAGTCCGGGGAGCGGGTGGCGATCGCCGCGCTGACCCGGGCGGGGCGGCGGGCGGGGCTCGCCACGGACATCGACCTTGCGATCGGGGTGGCGGGGCGGGAGGCGTTCGAAGCCTTGCGGACGTAGGCGGCTGTCGCGCGTCAGCGCCGTGGGGCCGGGTCGTCGCGCGGCTGCGGGGTTCCGATGGCCGGTCGCGCCCGCGCGGCGGAGCCGCACAGGGATACAGCCCCGCGCACTTGGAGGGCGTAGTCCGGACCGGCGCTCCGTGACATCGGTCAGGGCAGCAGGCGTTGTTCCTTCGCCACCGCCACCGCGCCCGCCCGCGTGTCCACGCCGAGCTTGTCGTGGATGCGCCGCGGTCGGCGACCGGGGCGAGAGGGCCGGGCGGCCCTGGGCGGCGGCGTGGATCGCCGTGCGCGTCATGTCCCGCCTCCGCGACCCCCGTCCCACCCTCACCCCCCGAGAACGGGACATCCTCAGCCACCTTGATAGCCGGTGGCGCCCGCCTCGATGGCGCGGGTGACGTCGGCGTCGGTGTCATCGGAAGGTTCCTCGGCATGCCCAGCCGCAAGAAGCCGTCCCTCCGTACCCGCGTCCTCCTGGGCGGCGCCGCCCTGGCCGTCGCCGGTGCCGGTGTCGTCGGCACGGTGGTCGCCAACGCCGCCGACGCCGCCGACGCCACGGACGCCGCCGCTCCCGTGGCCGTCCGGAACGGCGAGCTGACCCGGAGCACGCATCTCACCCTGGACGCCGCGACGAAGGCGGCGCGCGCCGCGGTCGAGGCGGCCGAGAAGGACGGACGGCACGTGTCCGTGGCCGTCGTCGACCGCGACGGCAACACGCTGGTCACCCTGCGCGGCGATGGCGCGGGCCCGCAGTCGTACGTGTCCGCGGAGCGCAAGGCGTTCACCGCGGTGTCCTGGAACGCGCCGACCTCCGAGCTGGCCGGGCGGCCGGCGCAGGCGCCGCCCCTGAAGGACATCCCGGGCACGCTGTACCTCGCGGGCGGCACGCCGGTGACAGCCAAGGGCGCTCCGGGCGCGGGCATCGGCGTCGCGGGCGCCCCGTCGGGCGACCTGGACGAGCGGTACGCGCGGACGGGCGCGGCGGTGCTGGGCCACTGACACGCCCGGTCCCGCCGGAAAAGCGGGACGTCCGGGTCCGCCCAGCGGGGCGGACCCGGACGTCCTGTTCAACGGGTCGGGCGAGGCCGAACCGATCGGTCGGACCGGGTGGAGCCGATCGGTCAGACGAGGTCGAAGCGGTCGGCCTCCATGACCTTGTTCCAGGCGGCGACGAAGTCCTTGACGAACTTCTCCTTCGCGTCGTCGCTGGCGTAGACCTCGGCGAGCGCGCGCAGCTCGGAGTTGGAGCCGAAGACGAGGTCGGCGCGGCTGCCGGCCCACTTCACCTCGCCGGTGGCGGCGTCGCGGCCCTCGAACGTGGTCTGGTCCTCGGAGGTCGCCTTCCACGTCGTCCCCATGTCGAGCAGGTTGACGAAGAAGTCGTTGGTGAGGACGCCGGGCGTGGTGGTGAGGACGCCGAGCTGCGACTGCTGGTGGTTGGCGCCGAGGACGCGCAGGCCGCCGACGAGGACGGTCATCTCCGGGGCGCTCAGGTTCAGCAGGTTCGCCTTGTCGAGCAGCAGGTACTCGGCCGGCAGGCGGTTGCCCTTGCCGAGGTAGTTGCGGAAGCCGTCCGCGGTCGGCTCCAGCGCCTCGAAGGACTCGGCGTCGGTGTGCTCCTCGGTCGCGTCGACACGGCCCGGCGTGAAGGGCACCTGGATCTCGAAGCCGGCTTCCTTGGCGGCCTTCTCCACACCCGCGGCACCGCCGAGGACGATGAGGTCGGCCAGGGAGACCTTCTTGGCGCCGGAGGAGGCGTTGAACTCCTGCTGGACGTTCTCCAGGATGCGCAGCACCTGGGCCAGCTGGTCGGGGTCGTTGACCTCCCAGGCGCGCTGCGGGGCGAGGCGGATGCGGGCGCCGTTGGCGCCGCCGCGCTTGTCGCTGGCGCGGAACGTCGAGGCGGACGCCCACGCGGTGCTGACCAGCTGGGACACGGACAGGCCCGATTCGAGCAGCTTGGTCTTCAGGGTGGCGATGTCCGCGTCGTCGATCAGCTCGCCCTCGCGCTCCGGCAGCGGGTCCTGCCACAGCAGCGTCTCGTCCGGGACCTCCGGGCCGAGGTAGAGCGACTTCGGGCCCATGTCGCGGTGGGTGAGCTTGTACCAGGCGCGGGCGAAGGCGTCCGCGAACTCGTCCGGGTTCTCGTAGAACCGGCGGGAGATCGGCTCGTAGATCGGGTCGAAGCGCAGCGACAGGTCGGTGGTCAGCATCCGCGGGCGGTGCTTCTTGGACGGGTCGTGGGCGTCCGGGATGATCTCGGGGGCGTTCTTGGCCACCCACTGGTGGGCGCCGGCCGGGCTCTGCTCCAGCTCGTACTCGAACTCGAACAGGTTCTTGAAGAACCCGTTGCTCCACTGGGTCGGCGTGGCGGTCCAGGTGACCTCCAGGCCGGAGGTGATGGCGTCCCCGCCCTTGCCGGTGCCGTAGGTGCTCTTCCAGCCCAGGCCCTGCTCCTCCAGCGAGGCGGCCTCGGGGTCGGCGCCGACGTGGTCGGCGGGGCCGGCGCCGTGGGTCTTGCCGAAGGTGTGGCCGCCGGCGATCAGGGCGACGGTCTCCTCGTCGTTCATCGCCATGCGGCGGAACGTCTCACGGATGTCGCGGGCCGCGGCGATCGGGTCCGGGTTGCCGTTGGGGCCCTCCGGGTTGACGTAGATCAGGCCCATCTGCACGGCGCCGAGCGGGTTCTCCAGCTCGCGGTCGCCGGTGTAGCGCCTGTCGTCCAGCCAGGTGGTCTCGGGACCCCAGTAGACGTCCTCCTCCGCCTCCCAGACGTCCGCGCGGCCGCCGCCGAAGCCGAAGGTCTTAAAGCCCATCGTTTCCAGGGCGACGTTGCCGGTGAGGATCAGCAGGTCGGCCCAGGAGATGCTCTGGCCGTACTTCTTCTTGACCGGCCACAGCAGACGGCGGGCCTTGTCGAGGTTGCCGTTGTCCGGCCAGCTGTTGAGCGGGGCGAAGCGCTGCTGGCCGGCACCGGCGCCACCGCGGCCGTCGCTGATCCGGTAGGTGCCGGCGCTGTGCCAGGCCATACGGATCATCAGCGGGCCGTAGTTGCCGAAGTCGGCGGGCCACCAGTCCTGCGACGTCGTGAGCACCTCGGCGATGTCGCGTTTCACGGCCGCGAGGTCGAGCGACTTGAAGGCCTCGGCGTAGTCGAAGCCCTCGTCCAGCGGGTTGGCCACGGCCGGGTTCTTCGCCAGGATCTTCAGGTTGAGCCGCTCCGGCCACCACTGACGGTTGCCGCCACCCTGGGTCGGGTGCAGGGCCCGGTCGTGCGCGACGGGGCAACCGCCGCTCCCTCCCTCCGCCTTCGCGTCAGTGACGATCGCGTCGTGGTTCTCAGTCATGGCAATCCTTCCGAACTGTGCGGAACTCGGTGCTCAGGAACTGCGGCCGGTGGAACAGTCGGGGCACAGGCCCCAGTACACGACCTCGGCCTCGTCGATGGCGAAGCCGTGGTCGTCGGCGGCGGTCAGGCAGGGCGCGTCACCGACGGCGCAGTCGACGTCGGCGACGGCGCCGCAGGACCGGCACACGACGTGGTGGTGGTTGTCGCCCACGCGTCCCTCGTACCGGGCCGGGTGGCCGGCCGGCTCGATACGGCGTACGAGACCCACCGCGGTCAGCGCGTGAAGGGCCTCGTAGACGGCTTGCAGGGAGATGTGGCCTACGCGATCGCGGACTCCGGAGGCGATCGCCTCGACGCCGAGGTGGTCGCCGTCCCGGACGGTCTCCAGCAGCGCGACGCGGGCTGCCGTCACGCGCAGGCCGGCACCGCGGAGTTCCTCGGCGGTGGTCGGAGTCGGGGAGGCGGTCATGCGGAGGAACCTACCCTCATAAACACGAGGGGTTCAAGAAAACGAACAGTGCAATTTTGGCCGCGTGTCGTCGCCCGCCGTCCACCTCCGCGCCATCGGGGCGGAGGCTGGTCCGGGGCATGCCCGCATCATGCTGCCCCGGGTCGGCGTGATCCGCGCGGCGAGCCGGACCGTCCTCCGAACCGGTGACTCCCCGTCGCCGGTACACGCCATGGAGGACATGAATCCACACGGCACATGAACCGACCCGAGTGAGAAACTCAGAGCCCGTCATCGGGGTGACCGTCGAGAGGGACGCTCATGGACCTGGACGCCGTCGCCGACGAGCTGTACGGACTGCGGCCGGAGGAGTTCGTGGCCGCCCGTGACCGCCGCGCCCTGGACGCCCGCAAGGCCGGCGACCAGGACCTCGCCAAGGAGATCGGCGCGTTGCGGCGGCCGAGCCTGGCCGCCTGGGTCAGCAATCTGCTGGTGCGCCGGCAGCCGGAGGAGGTCCAGCCGCTGCTCGGCCTCGGCGAGGAGCTGCGCCGCGCGCACCGCGAGCTGGACGGGACGCGGCTGCGCAAGCTGGCCCGCCGGCAGAACGAGGTGATCGGCGCGCTGGGACGGCAGGCCCGCCAGCTGGCCGCGCAGGCCGGGCATCCGGTGGGCGAGGGCGTCCAGCGCGAGGTCGAGGAGACGCTGCACGCCGCGCTCGCCGATCCGGAGGCCGGGCGGGAGTGGGCGGCGGGCCGGCTGGTGAAGCCGCTCAGCTCGATGGCCGGGTTCCCGGCGGCCGACGAGGCCCTGCTCGGCCGCCGGCCCGCTCCGGAGCCGAAGAAGCCCGCCCGGGGCAAGGACCGCGAGCAGGACGAGGGCCGCAAGGAGGACAGGGGCCGGGCAGAGGACAAGGCCCGGGAGGAGGACGAGGAAGGGCGTCGGCGCCTGGCCGAGGTCCGCGAGGCCGAGCGGGAGCTGCGCGCA
This sequence comes from Streptomyces sp. NPDC029138, assembly GCF_055564375.1. NCBI lineage: Bacteria > Bacillati > Actinomycetota > Actinomycetes > Kitasatosporales > Streptomycetaceae > Streptomyces > Streptomyces sp. NPDC029138. The sequence continues at coordinate 53,980 of NZ_JBVHWM010000037.1, read as the reverse complement.
CGGGAGGAGGAGGCCGACGACGCCGCGCGGGTGGCGGAGGAGGCCCGCGCCCGGCTGGCCGACGCGGAGGAGCGGGTGCGTGAGCTGCGGGAGCGGCTGCGGGACGCCGAGGAGGAGCAGCGGCGGGCGCGGGCGGCCGAGCAGGACGCGCGGGATCTGGAACGGCGGACCGGCCGGGCCGTCCGGGAGGCTCGGCGCCGGGCCGAGAGGGCCGCCGCGCGGTCGGAAGGGCCGGCCGCCGACGCGGGTTCTCGCGACTGACGGCGTGGGCCCTTCGACGGCGTCAGGCAACCCCCTGGCCCATTGCGAGCGCAAGCCCAAGGGGGCCGGCTCAGTGCCGGTCCCCTCGGTGACGGAACTGGAACTATCGGCCGTGGCCACCCCCACCGTGACCGCCACCACCACCGTGACCGCCACCACCGTGACCGCCACCACCGCCATGGCCGCCACCGCCGTGACCGCCTCCGTAACCGCCATGGCCTCCATGGCCGAATCCGTCATGGCCGTATCCGCCGTGGTCATAGCGGCCGTAGCCGTGGTCGCCGTACCAGCCGTAGTCATCGTCGTTGTACCGGACGTTGTCATAGCCCCGTCCGTAGCCGCCGTGACCACCGTGGTCATCGACGGTGGAGTGGGCTGCTGCCGGGGAGGCCGGAGCGGCGGAGGCCGACGCCGCGGCACCACCCAGCGCGAGGGTGAGACCCGCGACGGCAGCGAGAGGCCACTTCGCAAAACGCATAACTAGTCTCCTGCGTAGACGCTCTGAACGACTTTCTTCAGATGTTTTGGACATGAGGGACCGTCAGACCGTCGGCCGGGCATGCGAGTTGGCATGGACGGCGGCCCGCACACACGGACACCAATGCGAGTAATGTCCGTTTGATCCCCTTATTTCCTTTTCAACCGTGCGTCGGCCGGGATGAAGGGGCAAGCGCCGAGAGGGGTAGTGGCTCTACCCCCCTGCGGGGAGCATCACCCTGAGCGGAACCTCGGCGGGTACCGGCCTCAGCCCCTCGGGTAGAGCCACCGCCGCAGGGCCCGGCTGAGCCAGGGCATGACGGCGTACGTGAGCAGGGGTGCGAGGACCACCGGGAACACGAGGGTCCGCCAGGGCAGCGGCCAGCCATGGAAGTACTCGGCGACCAGTCCGTCGTAGAGCAGCGCGAACGGATAGACCGCGAGGATCGTGACGAGGGACATCTTCCACCGCGCGGGAGGATGGACAGGCGCTCCCGGCACGTTGAACCAGGTCTCCAGGCCGGTGGTGGTCAACTTCGGCCGTACGGAGCGACCGAACGGCCGTACGCGGTCCTCCCACGCGGCTCGCTCCGGCGAGGCGAGCCAGCGGTCCAGCGCGGCGGTGTCGGCGAACCGGACGACCGCGTAGTAGCGCCTGCCCTCCCCCTCGGGCCGCAGCCAGGTGACCCCGAGGTGACCGGTGAACACTGCCGCCGCCGCCTCGACCCCGTGCGCCCAGCGCTCGAACTCGGCGCCCCTGCCCGGCTCCACCTCCCAGGTGAAGACCACGGTCACCGCTTCATGAACCTCCGACGCGATGTCTCTCATACCGGAATCGTACGGTTGCGACTGTTTTGAGGCGGTATGAGAATGAAACTGCCCCTTTATTGGAGGTGACCCATGTCTGTACACGGTCCATCCCTCACCCAACGTGGGCAGACGCTCGCGGAGCGGGGCCCGGGCCCCGTCAGGGTCACCCTGTCGGTCAACGGCGTGCGGCATTCCCTCGAGATCGAGCCACGCGTCAGCCTGCTCGACGCACTGCGCGAACACCTCTCCCTCACCGGCGCCAAGAAGGGCTGTGACCAGGGAACCTGCGGGGCCTGCACCGTCTGGGTGGACGGCACCCGGGTGCTGGCGTGTCTGACGCTCGCCCTGACGTGCGAGGAACGTGAGGTCACCACGATCGAGGGGCTCGCGGAGGGCGACGAACTGCACGCCATGCAGCAGGCGTTCATCACCGAGGACGCCTTCCAGTGCGGCTACTGCACGCCGGGTCAGATCATGTCGGCCGTCGCCCTGCTGAAGGAGGGACACGCCGGCGACGACGCCGAGATCAAGGAGTGGATGAGCGGCAACATCTGCCGCTGCGCCGCCTATCCGCACATCCGGGCCGCGATCCGCGCCGTCCGCGACGGAACCTAGGAGCCCTTCCGTGCAGCCGATCACCTACTCCCGGGCCACCGACCCCGCGACCGCGGTCGCCGCCGTCAGCGCCGACCCCACCAGCGACTTCCTCGCCGGCGGCACCACCGAGATCGATCTGCTCCGCCAGAACGTCCTCCACCCCCGGCGGCTCGTGGACATCAATCACCTCCCGCTGACCGGCATCGAGCCGACCCAGGAGGGCGGCCTGCGCATCGGAGCCCTCGCCCGGATGAGCGAGGTCGCCGCGTCGCCCGTGGTGCGCGAGCGCTTCCCGCTGATCTGCCAGGCCCTGGAGCTGGGCGCCTCGGCGCAACTGCGCCACATGGCGTCGATGGGCGGTAACCTCCTGCAACGGGTGCGGTGTTCGTACTACCGGGACGCGCGGTCACCGTGCAACAAGCGCGATCCGGGCACGGGCTGCTCGGCGCTGGAGGGGTTCAGCCGTGGCCACGCCGTCCTCGGCACCAGCAAGCACTGCATCGCCACTCACCCGTCGGACGTGGCCGTGGCGCTGATGGCGGTGGACGCACGGGTGCACACCCTGGGTCCCGGGGGCGAGCGGACCTATGCCTTCGACGACTTCTTCCTGCTGCCCGAGGACTCTCCGCACCGTGAGCACCCGATGGAACACGGTGAGTTGATCACAACGATCGAGGTGCCCCCGATGCCCGTGGCGCGCCACTCGCTGTATCTGAAGGTGCGGGACCGCGAGAGCTACGAGTTCGCGCTCGCCTCGGTGGCGGCCGCGCTGTCACTCGTGAACGGCACGGTGGCGGACATCCGCGTGGCGCTCGGCGGCGTGGCGACGAAGCCCTGGCGGGCGCAGCGGGTCGAGGACTTCATGATCGGCGCGCCGGCGAACCGCGTCAACTTCGCCCAGGCGGCCCGGGCCGAACTGGCCGCCGCCCGGCCGACCGCCATGAACGCGTTCAAGGTCGAACTCGCCCAGCGCGCCATCGTGCGCGCCCTGGAGACCCTCACCGGCGACGGCACCGGGAGCCCGGCATGACGACCGCGACGGCCATCGGACAGCCTCTCGACCGCGTCGACGGCCGGTCCAAGGTCACCGGCAGCGCCCGGTACTCCGCCGAGATACCGATCCCCGGCACGGTCTACGCCTGCCTGGTCGGGTCCCGCGTCGCGAGCGGCCGCGTGACCGAAATCGACACGAGCACCGCGCTGGCGGAGGACGGCGTGCTCGCCGTCCTCACCCACCAGAATCTGCCGAGGATCGCGGAGCAGCCGCCGCTCATTCCCTCGCTGGCCGGCACCGCGGCGCCCGGCCAGACGTTCTTCCCCATGCAGGACGACGTGATCCACTACGCGGGCCAGCATGTCGCGATCGTCGTGGCCGACACCTGGGAGCGGGCCCAGCACGCGGCGAGCGTGCTGCGCGTCCGGTACGAGGAGACGCCGCCGTTGATCACCCTCGACCAGGGCCGCGACCAGGCATATGTGCCCGATCGCATCTTCGGCGGCTGGCTGCCGGGCCGGATCCGGCGCGGGGACGTCGAGGCGGGCCTCGCCGAGGCGGACGTACGGGTGGAGGCGACCTACACGTACGCCGCGAACAATCACAACCCCCTGGAGGCGTCGGGCACCACCGCCGTGTGGGACGGCGACGAGCTGCTGCTGCACGACTCGACGCAGGGCGTCAACGCCACACAGATCACCGTCGCCCGGCTGCTCGGGATTCCGCTGTCGAAGATCCGGGTCGTCAGTCACTACGTGGGCGGCAGTTTCGGCTCCAAGGCCATGATCCACGACCATGCCGCGCTGGCCGCGCTGGCCGCGCGCGAGGTCGGCAGGCCGGTCAAGCTGGTGCTGACGCGCGAGCAGATGTTCACGTCGGTCGGGCATCGCGAGGAGCAGGAGCAGACCATCGTCCTGGGCGCGGCGCGTGACGGCCGGCTGACCGGGGTCAGGCACCACAAGCTGTCACCGACCTCGCACTTCGACGACTGGGCCGAGCCGTCGATCGGCGTCTCCTCGGAGATCTACGCCTGCCCGAACTTCGACGGCGTCTACCGGATCTTCCGGGCCAACACGATGACCCCGACGTTCATGCGGGCGCCCGGCGAGGCGAGCGGCATGCTCGCGCTGGAGTGCGCGATGGACGAACTGGCCCAGGAACTCGGCATCGACCCGATCGAACTGCGCCTGCGCAACCACGCGGACGTGAGCCCCTCCTCGGGCCTGCCCTGGTCCAGCAGCGGCCTTCGCGAGTGCTACGAGCGGGGTGCCGCGCGCTTCGGCTGGGCGGGCCGCGACCCTCGGCCGGGCGTGCGCCGCGAGGGGAACTGGCTGATCGGGACGGGCATGGCCAGCGCCGGCTATCCGGTCGCCCCGCCGGCCAGTCCGCAGCGGGCGCGGGCCCGCGTCTACGCCGACGGGACCGCCGTGGTCCAGGCCGCCACCCCCGACTTCGGCACGGGTGTCGCCACGGTCATGACCCAGGTCGCCGCCGACGCTCTCGGCCTGCGGGTGGAGCGCTGCCGGTTCGAGAACGGCGATACGGACCTGCCCACCATCGCGGCCGCGGTGGGTTCCGCGGGCGCGGGCATGATCAGCGCCGCCGTGCACAGTGCCGGGACCGCTCTGCGGGACCAGCTCGTCCGCCGCGCCGTCGCCGACGCCGGCTCCCCGCTGCACGGTGCCGACCCGGCCGACGTGGTCGTGCGGGACGGGGTGATGACCGCCGGGACCGCGTCCGATTCGTACGCCGGTCTGCTACAGCGCGCCTTCCAGCCCGACGCCGAGGCGCTGGGCACGTGGAGTCCGCCGGGACAGGGCACCGAGTTCGCCATGATGACGTTCGGGGCGCAGTTCGCCGAGGTGGCCGTCGACCCGGAGCTGGGACTGGTACGGGTGCGGCGCATGACCGGGGCCTTCGCTCCCGGCCGGGTGCTCAACCCCAAGACTGCCCGGAGTCAGCTGATGGGCGGCATGCTCTGGGGCCTCGGCCAGGCGCTGCTGGAGGCCAACCACATGCACCCGCGCACCGGGCACTGGGCCAACGCGAGCCTGGGCGAGTACCTGGTCGCCGTCAACGCGGACGCCCCCGACGTCGACGTGGAACTGGTCGAGGTCGACGACAGCGCGGTGAACCCGCTGGGCGTCAAGGGCGTCGGGGAGATCGGTCAGGTCGGCGCCGGGGCCGCGATCGCGAACGCCGTCCATCACGCGACCGGCCGCCGGGTGCGGCGGTTCCCGATCACCATCGAAGACCTGCTGTGACGTCCGGCCGGGCCGGGCCGCGCGGCTCCGTCCGTCAGCCGGCGGCGGGCGCTCCGTCGCGTTGTACGACCATCATGGCCATGTCGTCGTGGACCAGTCCGCCGGCGTGGTCGCGCAGGTCGGCGACGATCTCCCGCAGGAGGGGGCCGGGGTCGAGATCGGACAACTTCGCCAGGCGTTCGGCGAGCGGATAGAACGTGCCGTCGCTGTCGCGGGTCTCGGTGACGCCGTCGGTGTAGAGCAGGATCCGGTCCCCGGCGTGGAAGGGGAAGGTCGCCGCCGTGTAGGTGGTGTCGGACAGGGCGCCCAGACCGAGCGGCGGGGCGGGGTCGGTGACATGGAGCGCGGTGGCGGTCCCCGCCGAACGGCACAGCAGGAGGGGCGGCGGGTGCCCGCAGCTGATCATGTGCACCACCGGCTGGTCGTCCGGGATGTCGAGCACGACGGCGGTGACGAACCGTTCCCCGACGTCCGGATCGACCTCCGAGAACTCGTTGAGGCCCCAGTGGACGGCGTCCTCCACATAGGCGACGAGTTCCGGCAGCGGGACCGGGCGGTGGGCGGCGGCGCGGAAGGCGCCCAGGACGATGGCGGTGTCGCTGATGGAGGCGAGGCCCTTGCCGCGGACGTCCCCGATGACCAGGCGGGTGGAGCGGGAGGTCCGGGCCGCGGCGTAGAGGTCGCCGCCGATGTAGGTGTCGGCCTCGGCACTGTGGTATTCGCTGGCGAGGGACAGCGGTCCGGTGCGGGTCGGGAGCGGACGCAGGACGACGCGCTGTGCGGTGTCCGAGACGGCCCGCGCTCTGAGCAGTTCCCGCCCGCGCCGGTCCCGCAGGTGGGTGAAGGCGACCAGGAGCGCGCAGAGCGCCGCGAGCGTGCACAGTTCGACCAGCACGCTCTCGGTGACGAGGGTTCCCCGCTCCGTCCCGGCGGTGATCAGCGCGAGGACGGCGAGGACGCCGACCAGCGTCGTGGGTCTCGGACCGTAGGCCATGGCGGTGAACGCGGTGGCGACGACCAGGAGGTGGGCGAGATGGATGTCCGGCGGCAGGAACGCGTCGGCCGTCGGGATGGCGATGACCAGCAGCAGAGGGACGGCCAGCCAGAGCGGGTGGGGTGATCCCCGGTTCCAGGCCGAAAGGACCTCGGTGGTGGATGTCTTCGTCGTCGCAGCCGTCACGTCGTGCTCCGGTCCGTGGTGCGGGATCCGTTGGTGCGGAATCCAGGTGTGGCGCCGTCGTCGATGAGCCGGGTGAGCCACTCGGCCAGCAAGGCTCCTTCCGCCGGCGTGAGCGACCGCGGAGGGTCGCGACGCAGCAGTGCCGCCAGGGTGGTGGCGGCCCGCCGCGTGCTCACCGGCGGGGACGCGTCGCACACGGACGCCTCCGGGGTCAGAACCCCGGCCAGCACCACGTCCCTGACCTGCGCCGACAGGTCGGCGTCGGGCCGCGGGCCGGGCCGGGTCAGCAGGGTGAGGGCGACACCGGTGTTCGCGGAGATCACGATGTCGGCCGCCCGGTCCGGCTCGACCGCCAGGCGCCCGGCCTGTGCCACGCGCTCCAGCGTGGCGTGCGTCAGCGCGTGCATCTCACTGATCGCCTTGGGTACGCAGGCCGGTCCGGGGGCGGCCATCAGGCGGTACAGATTGGGGTGCTCCAGGGCGAACTGGGTGTGCTGGTCCCAGCCACGCCGTAGGTCCGCCACCGGATCGGCGGTCGGCTCGGCGGCCCGTTTGGCGGCCAGATACCGCGCGAACCCGTGATCCACGACCGCGGCCAGGAGGCTGTCCTTGTCGCCGAAGAGGCGGTAGATGACAGGCTGCCGCACGCCCGCCTGCTGGGCGACGCCGCGGGTGGCCACGTCTCCGGTCGGTGACGCCTCCAGCAGCTCGGTCGCCGCCTCAAGGATCAGCGATCTGTTGTTCATGTTATCAACGATACCAAGAGACTATTTAATTGGGACATACCCTGTTTTTCCTGGATTCGACAGGACCCGGGACACCCGCAGGACGGGAGGCGAGGAGCCGTGGCGAGACCGATCTGGACCGGTGTCCTGACCTTCGGGCTGGTCACCCTGCCCGTGGGGCTGTACACCGCCACCGAGGACCACACCGTGCACTTCCACCAGCTCCAGCGCGGCACCTCGGACCGCATCCGCAACAAGCGGATCAACGAGCGCACCGGCAAGGAGGTCGCCACCCACCGGATCGTCAAGGGCTACGAGCTGGACGAGGGCGAGTACGTCGTCGTGCAGCCGGAGGAGCTGGAGGAGATCGCGCCGGGGCGGTCGAAGGTGATCGACCTGGCCGGGTTCGTGGACCTCCACCAGGTCGAGCCGGTCTACTTCGACCGCACGTACTACGTCGGCCCGCGCGGCAAGGAGTACGTGAAGGTGTACGAGCTGATGCGGGCGGCGCTGGACCGCGCGGACAAGGCCGGGATCGCCACCCTCACCATGCGCGGCAAGGAGTACCTGACCGCGCTGCGCGCACAGCCGACCGTCCTGGTGCTGCACACCCTGCACTGGGCCGACGAGGTCCGCGACCCCGCCGACGTGGTGGATCTGCTGCCGGAACAGCACGCCAGGGCGGACAGCAAGGAGCTGCGGACGGCCGAGCAGCTGATCGACGCCCTCAGCATCGACTGGGACCCGCGCGAGTACCGCGACACCTACGAGGAGCGCGTCAAGCGGCTGGTGGAGGCCAAGCGCACGGGCGAGGAGGTCGTCGGCGAACCGGAGCCGCCGGAGGCGACCAACGTCATCGACCTCATGGAGGCGCTCAGCCGCAGCGTCGAACAGAGCCGGTCCCGGGGCCGCGGGGGCGGCGACAGGAAGCCCGCCGCCCGAAAGCAGACCGCCCGCGGGAAGCAGACCGAACAGACCAAGCAGGCAAAAAAGGCCAAGCAGGGCGAGCGGTCCGAGGCGGCCGAGGATCTCGCGTCCCTGTCGAAGGCGGAGCTGTACGAGCGGGCGGGCGCCGCGGGCGTACCGGGCCGGTCGAAGATGAACCGCGAGCAGCTGATCGAGGCCCTGGGCCGGCCGGGTGCCGCGGCCTGAACCGGGTCAGGCCGGCGGCACTCCGAGTTCAACGGGCGGCCCGAGCGCGCCGCCGAGAGCGAGGCCGCGTTCTGGCGCTCGCTGGAGGAGCTGCTGCCCCTGTTCGAGCGAGAGGGCATCGCGCTGAACCTGGAGGCGCACCCGGACGACTTCTGCGAGGAGAACACCCCCGCCGTCGACCTGGTCCGCGCGGTCAACGAGCCGTGGGTGAACTACCTCTGTTGCGCCCCGCACTCCTTCCACCTCTCCGGGGCCGATCCCACGGCCGACATCGCGGCGATGCTGCGGTACGCCGGCGACAAGCTCCGGCACGTCCACATCGCGGACACCTTCGACCACAAGGGGTCCTCCGGAGGAACTGGCGTGCTCACTCGTGTGGGTGCACCCGGTCCCGCCGTCCGTGGCATACACGGTGGTCCGTCGTTCGGCAGCAGTGTGATGTTTCCCATGCGCCGTGATGGACCGGGAGTGAACGGGCAACGTACCCCTTCATGCTCCACGCGAACCCCCTGCGGCAGGTGATGTGATGACCACGGCGACGACCCCGGCGCTCGGGACGCCGCCCGCCCGGACCGGCGCGGCGGGCGCCGGGTCACCCGCACCGGCCGCCCCGCCCTCCCTGCCGTCTCTGACCGGGCTGCGCTGGATGGCGGCGCTGCTGGTGTTCGGACTGCACGTGCACAACTTCGGCTGGTTCGGCGGCACCGGTGGCCGCCTCGTCTCCTGGGCCTTCGGCGCCGGCGCCACCGGAGTGTCCTTCTTCTTCGTCCTGTCCGGATTCGTACTGACCTGGTCGGCGCGGCCCCACGACCGCGCGCTCACCTTCTGGCGGCGGCGCATCGCCCGGATCTACCCGGTGCACCTGGCCACCCTCGCCGTCGCGCTCGTCATGGCGTACACGCTGACGCACCAGGCACGGCCGACGGTGAAGCAGACGCTGGCGAACGCGCTGCTGCTGCACTCCTGGTGGCGCCCGTGGTGGCAGACGCTGAACCCGGTGAGCTGGTCGTTGGCCTGCGAGGCGTTCTTCTACGCCGCCTTCCCGCTGCTGATCCTGGTGCTGCGCCGGCTCGGGGCGCGCGGCGCGACCGCGCTGGGCGGGCTGTCGGTGGTGGCGGTCCTCGTCCTGGCCTGGGCGGACGCCCACCACTGGTGGACCCACTCGATCTACTCGTTGCCCGCCGCCCGGCTGCCCGAGTTCGTGCTCGGCGCGGTCACCGCGCGGCTGGTGCTGCTCGGCCGCTGGCGCGGACCCGGTCTGGAGGCCTCGCTCGCCCTGGCCGTCATCGGCTACTTCATGGTCCCGCAGGTCACTCCGGGCTACTCCGCCACCGTGTGCACCATCGCCGGGTTCGCCCTGCTCATCCCGGCGGCGGCGGTCGCCGACCTGCACGGGCTGCCGTCCCTGTGGCGGCGCCGGCGGATGGTACGGCTCGGGGAACTGTCGTTCGCCTTCTACATGATCCACCTGCTGGTGCTGCGCGGCGCGACGGAGCTGCTGGGCAAGAAGCCGCACTTCGGTGCGCCGGCGGGGCTGGCGGTCACCGCGGCGGCGTTCACCGTGTCGCTCGCCCTGTCCTGGGTGCTGTACGAGGCGGTGGAGCGCCCGGCACGGCGCCTGCTGCTGCGCCGCCGCCGGCCGTCCTCGCAGCCGGCCCCGGCACCGGCCCGCCGAGAGGCCCCGGCACCGGCACGCGACTGACCCCCCGCGGTCACGGCCGGTCGCACGCACGGGTGACGTCGGCAACAGCGAGGAGAGTCCCGCGGGTTTCGGGGTAATCGGCTCACCGACACCGGCCCGGCCCGGCACACACCGGCGGGCCGGCACCACGTGAACGCACCGAAGGAGCCGAGTCGACGTGCGCGGGAAGCAGACCGGGGCGAGCCGACGGCCGAGGACGGCCGGGCGGTGCCCTGCCCCTGCCCCGCGCCACGACACGGCGGCCGACGGCCCGGCCCGTCCGTCGCCACCCACGCTCACCCGCACGAACGCGGGGCCGCCCCCAGCCTGCCGAGCGGTGCGGTCAGCGCCGACAGCGCCCGCCCGGCGGCCCCGGCCAAATGACGCTGACCTGGGCAAAGTTGCCGTAGCCCCTGGTTTGGTCCGGTCGGACGGCGGGAGCTACGGTGGGCGATCGGCAATGATCGGTTCGGGGAGCCGGCCGACCGGCGGACCTGGCTGTGCGAGAGGAGAGGATGAGAGTGCCCGAGCAGGACACGGCCGAATCGGCACCGCAGGTGGTGAGTTCCTTCCTGGAACAGCGCAAGGAGCAGATCGCCCAGCGCTGGGCCGACGCCCCCCTGTTCCGCTCGGTCTTCACCGTCTCCCGCGACGAGGCGGTCGAGGCGTGCAAGGCCGTGGTGGACGCGCTGTCCGAGGTGGCCGTCAGCGGGCGGCTGGAGGACATCGAGGCGCCCGGCTTCGCTCCGGTACGTGACCAGTTGGGGCGGATGACCCAGACCCGGACCCGCACCGGATCCACCCCGTCCCAGATCGCCGACGAGGTGGCGGGCCTGCGCGTCCCCGTGGTCGAGCTGCTGCGCGAGGAGTTCGCCGACCCCAACGCCCCGCAGGCCCAGGAGTGCGCGCTGGCGCTGACGCTGCTGCTGGGCACGCTGCGCCTGGTGGTGATGGAGACGGCGCTGGACGCGAACGCGGAGCTGATCGAGCGGCAGCGGCAGCAGCTGCTCGAAGTGGCCACCCCGGTCATCAAGTTGTGGGAGGGCACGGTCGCCGTACCGCTGATCGGGACGCTGGACAGCGCGCGCAGCCAGGTCGTGATGGAGTCGCTGCTGGAGGCCATCGTCGACCAGCGGGCCCGGTACGCCATCCTGGACATCACCGGGGTGCCGACGGTCGACTCGCTCGTCGCGCAGCACCTGATGAAGACGGTGGCCGCGGCACGGCTGATGGGCGCGGAGTGCATCGTGTCCGGCATCCGGCCGGCCATCGCGCAGACCATCGTGCAGCTCGGCATCGATCTGGGCTCGGTGCTCACCCGCGCCTCGCTGTCCGACGCGCTGGCCTACGCGCTGGGCAAGCAGGGCATCGAGGTGTCCCGTGCGGACGCGGGTGCGAGCGCCCGGTGAACCATCCCACTCCCGGTCAGCCGCCCCAGGTCCCCGTGCTCGCCCTGGGCGACGTCCTGCTGGTCTCCCTTCAGGGCGAGCTGCACGACGGCATGGCCGAGCAGTTGCAGCACGACATCACCAACCGCATCGCCACCAGCCGGGTGACCGGTGTGGTCCTCGACATCTCCGGCGTGGACATCGTCGACTCGTTCCTCGGCCGGGTCCTCGCGGAGATCGCCTCCACGGCCGGCCTGCTGGCGGCCCGTACGGTCCTGGCCGGCATGCGGCCCGCCGTGGCGATCACCCTGGTCGAGCTGGGGCTCACCCTGCCCGGCCTGGTCACCGCCCTGGACGTCGACCGTGCCATGGAACTGCTGTCCCAGAGGGGGAGCTGATGCAGTCGTCCGGCCAGGCGTCCGCGACGAGCCTGCCCATCGGCTCGGACGCGGATCTGGCCTGGGTCCGACAGCAGGTGCGGCAGTGCGCGGCGCGGCTCGGCTTCGGTCTGGTGCAGCAGACCAAGCTGGTCACGGCGGCGAGCGAGCTGGCCCGCAACACGCTGGTGCACGGGGGCGGCGGCCGGGCGGAGATCACACCGCTGGACAACGGCCGTAGCCGCGGTCTGCGGATGTGTTTCATCGACAGCGGTCCGGGCATCCGCGACCTGGAACTGGCCATGACCGACGGGTACACCACCGGCGGCGGCCTCGGACTCGGGCTGAGCGGAGCGAAGCGGCTGGTGCACGAGTTCAGCGTGGACACCGAGCCCGGCCGGGGCACGACCGTCACCGCCGTCGCCTGGGTGGCCCAGGTGCCCGCGTCGCGTCCGGGGGTGGGATGAGCCGGGTGTGGGAGATCCCGGTGCACGACTCCACGCGTGTCCGGGACGCCCGGATCGCGGCCCGGGAGGCGTGCGGACAGGCGGGGCTCGCCGCCGCGCGCACGGCGGCCGCGGAGCTGGTCGCCACCGAGCTGGCCACCAACCTGCTCAAACACGCCGGCGGGGGCCGCATGGTGGTCAACCTGGTGGTGGCACCGCCCGGCGGCGGGGCGGACACGTCGGTGCAGCTGTTCTCGCTCGACCACGGCCCGGGCATCGCCGACGTCGGCGCCGCGCTGCGGGACGGCTGGTCCACCGCCGCCGGCTCGCTCGGCGCGGGCCTGGGCAGCTGCCGGCGCAGCGCCAACGCCTTCCATCTGTACAGCCTGCCGGGCCGTGGGACGGTGGCGGCGGCGCGGATCGACCCGGAGCCCGGCCGGCGCGGGACACCGGCGGCGCCGCTGCCGGCGGGCGGGATCACGGTGGCCCTCACGCAGGCCGAGCAGAGCGGTGACGCGTGGAGCTGGGTGCGCTCCGGGAGCCTGCTGACCCTGCTGCTCGCGGACGGTCTGGGGCACGGACCGAAGGCCGCGCACGCCTCCACCGCGGCGGTGGCCGAGCTGCGCCGCACCGCGCATCTGCCACCGGCCGACATCCTGCGCCGGCTGCACAGCGCGCTGCGGCCCACCCGGGGAGCGGCGGTCACGGTGGCCCAGGTGGACACGGAGCGGGAGGAACTCAGTTTCGCGGGGGTCGGCAACGTCGGCGCCCGGGTGCGCACCGGGGACTCCTGGACGTCCCTCGTCTCCCATCCGGGGATCGTCGGGGCGTACTTCCCGGCGCAGGTGCCCGTGCGCCGGGTGCCGTGGCGCCGGGACAGCCTGCTCGTTGTGCACAGTGACGGGCTGCCCAGCCGATGGCAGCCGCCGGAGGACCCCCGGCTGCTCGCCCACGACCCGTCGGTGGTGGCCGCGGCCATCCTGCGCGAGGCGGGCAGCCCGGCCCGCCCCGCACGCGACGACACCAGCGTGGCCGTACTGGCCCCCGACCGCCGGACCAGCGCCCATGACAGCCGCCTCTGAGAACTGGACGATCACCTCCGCCGCCGACGCGGCCCGCGCCCGTGCCCTGCTGGCGCGGCTCACCGCGGACGCCGGAGTGCCCGCGCTCGACCGCGCCCGCTTCCTGACCGCGCTCGGCGCCCGGCTGCGCCGTGCCCTCGGCACCGGTGGCGCGGGCCTGGCCGTGACCGCCGAGGCGGGCGGAAAACTGCGGGTCGCCGTGGGCGGGTCACAGCCGTGGCAGGACACGCTTGTCTGCCCCGTCCCCGTGACCGGCCCGCTGCCCGGCCTGGACGACGCCCCGCTCGCCGAGGCCCTGCTGGAAGCGGACGAGGACGCCGCCGCCCTGCTGGCGCACCTGGCGGAGACGGAGAAGCTGCTGCGGTTCCACCGGGAGGAGCTGCACCAGACCAACCAGGGGGTGCTGGCGCTGCACGCCGAGCTGGAGGCGGCGGCGCTGGCGCAGCGCGAACTCCTCGACGCGGAGCGGGTGGCGCGCGCGGAGGCGGAGAAGGCCCGCCGTCTGCTGACCTTCCTGGCCAACGCGAGCGCGGCGCTGAACGCCTCCCTCGATCACGAGGACATCCTGCGCCGGCTGCCCGAGCTGCTGGTCCCGGAGTACGCGCGGCACGTCGACGTCTGGCTCGTGGACGACGAGCGGACCCCGCCGGGCGAGCGGGCGGCGGCCACGGTGACGGCGGCGCGCACCGGCCGTCCGCAGCACGCGGGCCCCCGCCCCGGTGACCTCCCGGGCGTGGACGACCTGCCGGCCTCCGCGCTCTCCCCGGACCGGCCGCTGCTGTGCCTGCCGCTCGGCGCGCGCACCGTGCAGGGGGTGCTGACGCTGGCGGCGCCCGGCGAGCGCTTCGACCCGGACACCACCGTGATGCTGCTGGAACTGGCCCGGCGGGCGGGCATCGCCCTGGACAACGCCCGCCAGTACGAGCAGCACCGGGATGTCGCCGAGGCCCTGCAACGGGCCCAGCTGACCGAACTGCCCGCCACGCCGGGTCTGGACCTGGCCGCGCGCTATCTGCCGGCGACGCACGGTCTGAACATCGGCGGCGACTGGTACGACGCGTTCCCGCAGCCGGACGGCAGTGTGCTGGCGGTGATAGGGGATGTCACGGGGCACGGGCTGCGCGCGGCGGTGATCATGGGTCAGCTGCGGACCGCGCTGCGCGCCTACGCCGTCGAGGGCAACGGCCCGGCGCGCATCCTCACCCTGCTGCACCGGATGCTCCGCCATCAGCAGCCGGAGCTGTACGCGACCTGTGCGATCGCCCGGTTCACGCCCGGGGAGCCCGGGGTGGTGTGGGCGGCGGCCGGGCATCCGCCGGCCATCGCGCGCGGCCCGCACGGCGAGGTGCGGGTGCTGGAGGCCAGACCGGGGATCATGCTGGGGGTCCCGGTGCCGTTCTCGTACGAGGAGCACGCCGTCGAGCTGCCGGTGGGCTCGACGCTGGCGCTGTACACGGACGGTCTGGTGGAGCGGCGGTCGGCCGGGATCGACGCGGGCATCGACCGGCTCGCCCAGGCCATGGGGGCGCTCGGCCGGTCGGATCTGGCGGATCTGGACGCGGCGGCCGACGCGCTGCTCAAACCGATGCTCCACGACTCCGAGCACGACGACGACATCTGTCTGTTGCTGTGCCGCACCACGCCGGAGTGACCAGCCGGGCGCCGGCTCCCGGTGGCGTGGGGAGCCGGCATCCGGCCGGCGCTCTTGCGACGCGTCCGGACGACTGTGCGCAGACCGTCAGGCGGCGGACGGGAAGCGTTCCCAGACCCGGTGGGCGCCGAGCAGTCGGGTGAGCTGCTGGAGCACGGCGGTGGCGGTGTCGTCGGCGATGACACCGGGTGCCTCCAGCGGGATGCCGGCCGCCTCCAGCGTGCTCTCCCCGCCCTTGGCGGCGCCGATGGCCTTGCCGTGCCGGAAGGCCTCCGCCAGCAGCAGCCCCACCCGCGGGTCGGGGGTGGCCTGGTGGCCGTTGGGCTGGCCCGCCTTGGCGTCCCGGGCGCCGTAGGCGTCGGCGCCCACGCCGGGGGTGCCGGCCACCAGCAGCGCGTCGAACTCCACGGAACGCGCGGTGGCGTAGGTCCGCTGGACGGTCAGGGCGTCCGCGCCGTCGCCGAGGGTGCCTCCGGCCGGTGCGACGATCAGCGGGACCATGCCGCCGGCCAGCACCTCCTGGCGTACGGCCCGTACGCCGTCCAGGTCGCCGTCGGGGCCGGTGACGATGCCGATGATCCGGCCGTCGGTGGGCCAGGTGTGCCCGACCTGGGAGAGGGCGGGGCTCGGCTCCACGTCGGCGAGCGGCGCCGTGGGCGCGGGGGCGGGCAGGCCGAGGCCGACGGCGACGCCCTCGCACAGCTCGGGGTCGATGTTGGCCAGCACCTGCAAGGCCCGTTCCCGGATGGCCTGTTCGTAGCACTTGGCGAGTTCGAAGGTGTAGGCACCGATGATGTGCTCGCGTTCGGGCGGGCTCATGCTGAGCCAGAACCGGCGCGGCTGGCTGAAGTGGTCGTCGAACGACTCGGGTGCCTCGCGTACCTTGGTGGCCTCCGGGACGCGCACGGGGGTCTCGACGTACGCGCCGTCGAGGTCGGCACCGGGTGTGAAGGGACAGCCGCCGTCGACGGAGTTGGGGCGGTAGGGGGCCGCGCCCCGGTGCACGGCGGTCTGGTGCATGCCGTCGCGCAGCATGTCGTTGACGGGGGCGTGCGGCCGGTTGATGGGCAGCTGCGGGAAGTTGGGGCCGCCGAGCCGGGTGATCTGGGTGTCCAGGTAGGAGAAGAGCCGGCCGGCGAGCAGCGGGTCGTCGGTGATGTCGATGCCGGGGACGAGGTGGCCGACGTGGAAGGCGACCTGCTCGGTCTCGGCGAAGAAGTTCGACGGGTTGCGGTTGAGGGTGAGCAGCCCGATCGGCTGTACGGGGGCCAGCTCCTCCGGGACGATGTTCGTCGGGTCCAGCAGGTCGATGCCCTCGAAGGTCTGGTCGGGGGTGTCGGGGAAGGTCTGGATGCCGAACTCCCACTGCGGGTAGGCGCCCGCCTCGATGGCGTCGGCGAGGTCCCGGCGGTGGAAGTCGGGGTCGACGCCGTTGATGATCTGAGCCTCCTCCCACACCAGGGAGTGCACGCCCAGCTTCGGCTTCCAGTGGAACTTGACCAGGGTGGTCCCGCCGTCGGCGTTCACCAGGCGGAAGGTGTGGACGCCGAAGCCCTCCATCGTGCGGTAGGAGCGCGGGATGCCCCGGTCGGACATGTTCCACAGGGTGTGGTGGGTGGCCTCGGTGTGCAGGGTGACGAAGTCCCAGAAGGTGTCGTGGGCGCTCTGCGCCTGCGGGATCTCCCGGTCCGGGTGCGGCTTGCCGGCGTGGATGACGTCCGGGAACTTGATGGCGTCCTGGATGAAGAACACCGGGATGTTGTTGCCGACCAGGTCGAAGACGCCCTCGCTGGTGTAGAACTTCGTCGCGAAGCCCCGGGTGTCGCGGACGGTGTCGGAGGAGCCCCGGGAGCCGAGCACGGTGGAGAAGCGGACGAACACCGGTGTCTCGACGTCCTCGGCGAGGAACGCCGCCTTGGTGACGTTGGCGGCGGTGCCGTAGCTGCGGAAGACGCCGTGCGCGCCTGCGCCGCGGGCGTGGACCACGCGCTCGGGGATGCGCTCGTGGTCGAAGTGCATGACCTTCTCGCGCAGGTGGTGGTCCTGGAGGAGCACCGGGCCGCGTGGGCCCGCCTTGAGGGAGTGGTCGGTGTCGTAGAGCCGGGTGCCCTGGGCGTTGGTGAGGTAGCTGCCGCTCTGCGCCATCCGCGCCTGGTCCGCGCCGGTCGGCTGCCCGGTCGGCGAGACGGTGTCCGGGCCGCTCTGGTCGGGCTTGGGCGGGTACGGCTCATGGGGGTCGGTCGGCTCGGCGACCGGCGGCGACTTGGGTCCCGGCTTGCCGGGGATGCCGTCCTCGGGACCCGCCGGCCCGCCCTGCAAGGCGTCCGTCACCTTGTCCGCCGCTCGCTTCAGGGGGTTGCTCTCGCTCATCAGTTCCCATTCCTTCTCTGGTCACGGGGCGGGCCCGGCAGGGGCGAGGTGGGTCCGGGGCGCGGCGGCACCGCCGGGGGTTTGCGGCCGACACCGGGGACATACCGGGTGAACTTTGTTGAAAGAGGTACGTCGAACCTCGTACCGAGGTCCCCGGGCCGGGGCGTCCGAAACCGGGAATCACGGGGATTTCCGGTCGGGGTGAAGTCGGGCCGTCTCCTATCGAGTTGCCGGGGCGGGAGGCCCGCCGGACGCGCTGGCCCGGACCCGGGGACCACCGGCAGGGCCAAGTGCCCCCTGCCGAGGACGTGTTGGTCAGCAGGCCGGCTTCTTGACCCGGGGCAGGCGGTCACCCGGCGGCCGCCCGCACAGGCCACCCTAGGCGCTGACCCCGTCCGGCGCAGGTCGGGAGGGACCGGTCACGGCCGTGCCGTGACCCGCAGGGTCTCCAGGGAGGAGTCCGCCGCGTCCGGCACGAGGAAGCCGTGGGCGACACCGCTGCGCAGATAGTCGACGACCTCGGCGGTGATCACCTCGCCCGGGGCCACGACCGGCACGCCCGGCGGGTAGGGGCTGATCATCTCGGCGGCGATCCGGCCCACGGCCCGCTCGGCGGGCACCTCCTCGGCGGGGCCGAAGAAGGCCTCGCGGGGCAGCACCGCCTGCTCCAGTTCCAGGGCGTGCGGCTCGGGCAGGTGCACGGCGGGCCGTCGCTCGATGGTGTCCGAGCATTCGACCAAGGAGCGCACGGACTCCACCAGCAGCTTCTCGGTCTCCTCGTCGTCGGCGTGGGTGATGGAGGCGCTGATCCGGCAGGTGTCCGAGCCGCCCACGTCGATGTGGCAGTTGGCGCGCAGCCACTCGGCCGCCTGCATGCCGCTGATGCCGAGGTCGCGTACGTCGACGACGATCTTCAGGGGGTCGAACTCGGCGGCCAGGTGCTCGTCGATCACCTCGCCGCCCATCACCCGCAGCCCCGGCAGCTCCCGCAGCCGGGCCCGGACGCGCTCGGCCCGGTGCAGGGCCGCGTCCAGGAGGTCATGCCCCTGTTCGACCATCTGCCGCCGCCAGCCGTCGAGGGCCGCGTAGACCAGGCAGGAGGCGCTGGTGGTGCCGAGCAGGTCCTCGCGCTGCTTGAGCACGTCGGGCGAGACCCGGTCGTGCTGGAGGTGGAACACCGAACTCTGCTCGATCGCGCCGCCCATCTTGTGCACGCTGGTGACGACCAGGTCGGCGTCCGCGTCCATGCCCCAGGCGGGCAGGCCCGGGTGGAAGGGCAGGTGGGCGCCCCACGCCTCGTCCACGATGAGCGGGACGTCGAAGGCGTGGCAGGCGTCGGCCACCGCGCGCACGTCGGCGCAGGTACCCCAGTCGGTGGGCGTGATCAGCAGCATGCCCTTGGCGTCGGGGTGCTCGCGCAGCCGCTCGCGCACGTCGTCGGCCTCGGGCGGATGGGCCATGTGCCGTTCGGCGTCGAACTTGGGGTGGACCCAGATCGGCTCCACACCGTTGATGATCACCGCCGCGATGACCGACTTGTGGGCGTTGCGGGACAGCAGCAGCTTCTCCCCCGGTCCGGCGACCGAGCACATCGCGGTCTTCACGGACAGGGAGCTGCCGCAGGTGGAGAAGAACGCGTGCTCGGCGCCGACCGCGTCCGCCATCAGCTCCTGCGCCTGCTCCAGGACGCCCTGGGACTGGCGGCGGTCGTCCAGTCCGTTGAGGGTGAGCACGTCCGAGCGGAAGACGTCCAGACCGAGGATCTCGGCGACCCGGGGATCGGTACCGCGGCCCTGTTTGTGCCCGGGCGGCCCGTACACCACGTCTCCTCGCCGCCGGAACTCCTGGAGAGCCTCCAGGACGGGTACGCGTGAGTGATCCATGGCTGTCCTCCTGAGCTGGTCGGTGCCGCATCCATCGTGTTGCACCGGCCGGGCTGCCCAAACACGCGCGGTCGGTGTCAGGGGCCGTTCGGGTGGAACCCGGGCCGGCACGGAAGACGCCCGCCGAACCTCAGGAGGTCTCGTGTCGCTGTACCAGCGGATCCGGGAGGAGACCGCGCGCCGCGCCGACGCGCTGTGGAGCGTGGCGACCGCCCTGCACGCGGACCCCGAGACCGCGTTCTCCGAGCACCGCGCGGCGAAGCTGCTCACGGGAGAACTGGAGCGCGCGGGGTTCGCGGTGCGGCGGGAGGCCGCGGGCCTGCCGACCGCGTTCACGGCGCGCTCGGGCGAGGGCCGGCCGGTGGTGGCGTTCCCGCTGGAGTACGACGCCCTGCCCGGGCTGGGGCACGCCTGCGGGCACAACCTGATCGCGGCGGCGGGCCTCGGGGCGGCCCTGGTCACGGAGGCCGTGCGGGACGGCGCCGAGGGGACGATCCTCGCGGTGGGCACGCCGGCCGAGGAGGGCGGTGGCGGCAAGGCCCTGGAGGTGGAGGCCGGGGTCTTCGACGGGGTGGACGCCGCCCTGATGTTCCACCCCGGGGTGTACGACTGGGTGCGGGCGCCGCTGACCGCGCAGGAGCAGTACCGGGTCGGCTTCCGGGGGCGGGCCGCGCACCCGACGGGCAGTCCGACGGAGGGCATCGACGCGCTGGCGGCGCTGATCGAGCTGTTCAACGTCCTGTCGGCGCTGGGGCGGCGGCTGCCTGAGGGGTCCCATGTGCAGGGGATCATCACCCAGGGCGGTACGGCCACGAACATCGTCCCGGAGTACGCCGAGGGCCGTTTCGGGCTGCGCGCGGTCACGACGGCGGCCCTGGACGAGCTGGCGGAACAGCTGCGCACCGCCGCGGAGGGGGTCGCGCTGGCGACCGACACGGCCGTCACCGTGGAGCGCGCGAGCGTGCGGTACGAGCACTTCCGGGACAGCGCGGTGCTGTCCGAGCGGTTCGCCGGGCACCTGGACCGCGCCGGGATCGCGCTGACCGCGCCCACTCCGGGCGTCTACCTGGGCTCCTCCGACATCGGCAACGTCAGCGGCCGGGTGCCGGCCATCCACCCGTTCGTCGCGATCATGGGCGCCGACGGCTCCGACCACACGCCGGAGTTCGCCGAGGCCGCGGCCTCGGAGCGGGCCCGCCGGGTGCTGACGGCGGTGGTGGAGGCGCTGGCCTGCACGGCGGCGGACATCCTGCGGGACGCGGACCTGCGCGGCCACGCATGGGCGGACCTGCACCTGACCGCGGACTGACGGCCGCGGGTCCGCCGCCCCTGCGCACCGACCGCGGTACACCCGCCCGGCCCTGCGGCCCGACCGCGTACGACCGTTCAGCCCGGTCGGCCGCAGCGGACCTCGCGTTCGGCCTCCCGGCCGGCGGCCTCGGCCCCGGTGCGCACGTGCTCCACGGCGGCGGGCAGGGCCCGGCGGATCACCTCGGGCAGCCGGCCGCGCGCCGGCCACTCCACCAGGCAGCGCGCGACCTCCCGCAGTTTGATGTTGGTGTGCTGCGACATGTGCCGCAGGGCCTCCCACCCCTGCTCCGGACGCAGCCCGCCCACGGTGATGACCACGCCGATCGCCTGGTCGACCAGGGCGTGCGAGCCGAGGGCACGGCGCAGCTGCTCCACCTCCTCCTGGAGCGCCTTCACCTGGTCCGTCTGCTCGTCACGTCCGATCATGGGCTCACCCTCCGCAGCCCGGCCGCTCAGCACCAGCCGCCAGACGAACAACAGGGCAAATGGCCGTACAGAAAACGAAAAATCGCTGGTCGGCGGGCCCTGGAAGCGGAATTCGGGGGCAGCCGGAGCACATGGACACCCTCACCTTCGACAGCCACGACCTGGACGTGACGGAGGATTTCCTCAGCCGGGCCTACGCCAGGATGCGCATCGCCAGCGGGACGCCCGGCTCGACCCACGCCCGGATCCACCGCGCCGGCATCCCCACGGTGAGTGTCGACGAACTCGAACTCGACTTCGAGATGGCCTACTCGGTGGAACCGCTGGGCCGCATCTGCCTGTGCGTCGTGCACGAGGGAACCGTGCGGGACCACGGCTTCCAGGGCGTCGAGGACTCCTTCGGCCCGGGTGACGTGGCGCTGCTCGCGCCACCGGACCTGCCGTACGCGGGCCGCGTCTGCAACGCCCGCTACAACATCACCATGCTGGATCCCGCACTGCTGGGCCAGGTGGCCGGGGACGGCTCGCGACCGGTACGGCTGACCGGGCACCGGCCGCGCTCGGCCGCGGTGGCGCGCCATCTCAGCCGTACGATCGCCCATCTGCGGGACGATGTGCTGTCCGACGCCGAGATCGCGGACCAGCCGCTGATCGCCGCCACGGCCGCCCAGCACCTGGCGGCGAGCGTCCTGGCCGCGTTCCCCAACACGGCGCTGGACGAGCCCGCCGCCCACGACGCCGACGCGCACCCGGCGGTGCTGCGCCGCGCGCTCGCCTACATCGACGACCACGCGGACCAGCCCGTCACGGTGGCGGACATCGCCGCCGCGGCCCATGTGACGGTACGGGCGCTGCAATACGCCTTCCGCCGCCATCTGGACACCACTCCCCTGGCCCAGCTGCGCCGGGTGCGGCTCGCGCACGCCCATCAGGAGCTGGTGGCCGCCGACCCGGACGGCGGGGTCACGGTCACGGAGATCGCGGCCCGGTGGGGCTTCCACCACCCGGGCCGCTTCGCCTCCCTGTACCGGGACACCTACCGCAGGGCCCCGCACGAGACCCTGTCCGGCGGCTGACCGGCGGCTGCCGGGTGTCCTACGGGAAGGACGTCACCTTGGACGGGACCGTGTCGGTGCCCGAGGTGGGTGCGCCCGTGCTGTTGACGACGTGCGCGTACTGGCCCTTGCCGCCGAGGGAGATCACCAGCAGGTCGTGCATCCTGATCCCCGAGGTGACGGGTACCTGGAAGCCGTGGGCCTGGACGATCGAGGGATCGGCCGTGTAGTTGCAGTAGCTGCCCAGGCCCCATGCCTCATGGGTGGTGACGGAGTCGGCGACCTTGTAGGCCGCGTAGCCGGTGATGCCGTCGTGGGTGATGGCAGCGGCGTTCGGGGCGTCGTAGGCCTTCTCGTTCTGGAAGAAGATCGTCCGGCCGCGTTCCCCGCTCCAGTAGACGTCGTACTTGTTGAAGTGCTCCACGAACAGGCCGGTGGCCAGGACGTCGTCGCCGTTCACGCGCAGGCCGTAGTCGGCGCGGTTGGTGTCCCAGCCGACGCCGCTGCCGTGGTCGGCGCGCCAGATCCAGGTGTGGTCGATGACGACGTCGTCGCTGTCGACCACCACGGAGTTGGTGGCGAGCCCGGGGCCGGCTCCGCCGACGCGGATGAACACGTCCTGCATGGTGGTGGGGTTCGCGGAGTGGTCGGCGGTGGCGCCGGGGGTGCCGATGCGCAGCAGCGTGTCGGAGTTGACCGGGCCCGCGTCGATCAGGAATCCGGCGAGCCGCACCCCGTCGACGTCGGCGACGTGCATCGCGTCGATGCCGTTGTCCGGGACCAGGGTGGCGAGGCCGAGTCCGAGGACGACGGTGTTCGGCCGGGTGACGTCGATGGTCCGGTCGAGGTGGTAGACCCCGGGCGTGAACAGGAGGTTGAGCCCCTGGGCGAGGGCCTGGTTGATGGTGGCGGCCGTGGCGCCCGGCTTGACGACGTAGAACTGGTCGAGCGGGATCGACGTGCCGGCGTTCGCGGGCCAGGAGACGCCCCGGGCGTTCGTGCGCTTGGCCGGGACGAACACCTTGTAGGCGGAGCCGTCGAGGTAGAGGAACGGCTTCTCGCGGGAGACCGGGGTGGTGTCAAGGGTGGTGTACGGGCCGCTGTCGAAGTTGGTGGCGGGGGCGCCCGGGACGCCGGAGAAGGTCATGTTCCACACGCCGTTGGTCCAGCCGCCGACCGAGCTGTCCCGGGTGTACCACTGCTGCTGGGAGTACGGGCCCACCGTACCGTCGATCTTCGAGTCCGCGATGTAGCCGCCGGAGGCCCAGCCGTAGCCGTTGGGGGCCAGGTTGAGGCCGCCCTGGACGTGGATCCGGCGGAAGGGCGCGGCCTGGGCGACGGCCCAGCGGTCGGTGCCGTTGACCGGCTTGAGGGCGAGGTTCTCCGCCGAACGCCAGAAGTTCTGGGTGGCGTTGCCGTTGAACCAGCCCGCGTCGACCGTGATGTCACCGTTGATCTGGGTGTCGTCGGGGTTCAGACCGAGGCCGGAGATCGAGGTGTAGAAGCCTAGTTGGGCGTTGATGTTGTTGTAGGTGCCGGGCTTGAGCAGGAACTGGTAGCGGCCGGTGCCGAACTGGGCCGACTCCTGCTTGGCGAAGACGTCGTCGAACTTCTGCTGGAGGCCCGGGGTCGACGGGTCGACGACGATGACGTTCGGGCCGAGGTCGCCGCCGCCCTGGACGGGCGGGACGCCGGTGGTGCCGGTGTGCACGGCGACCTCCCACAGGGAGTAGCCGTAGCCGGTGCCGCGGGCGGTGCCGTGGATGCGGACGTACCGGCCGGAGCCGCTGACGTCGTAGGACGCCGTGCCGCCGGTCGCCCCGGTGACGCTCTTGAGGGTGTTCCAGTTCTGCCCGTCGGAGGAGGCCTGGATCTGGAAGTCCTTGCCGTAGGCGGCCTCCCAGTTCAGGTCCACCTCGCACAGGTCCTTGACGGAGCCGAGGTCGACCTGGAGCCACTGCGGGTCGGCGGCCTGGCTCGACCAGCGGGTCGCGGTGTCGCCGTCGAAGGCGGCGGAGGCGGGTGTGCCGGCGTTCTCGGTGGAGGAGGCCGTGGCGGGCCTGCCCTGGGCCGCGTTCGCGGTGCCGCAGCCCGCCTGGGCGCCGTCCGCAGTGCCGAACACCTGGAACTCCCAGAGGGAGTAGCCCCAGGCGGTGGCCCGGTGCACGCCGAGCATCCGTACGTACCGGCCCTGGCCGGACACGTCGACCGTGTCGGTGCCGCCGTCGGAGCCGGTGACGGACTTCAGATCGGTCCAGGTGGTCCCGTCCCCGGATATCTGGATCCGGTAGTCCTTGCCGTAGGCGGCCTCCCAGTTCAGGACGACCCGGGTGACGGTGGCGGTGCTCCCGAGGTCGACCCGGACCCACTGGTCGTCGGTCGCGGCCGAGGACCAGCGGGTGCCGGTGTCGCCGTCGACGGCCTTGGCGGCGGCGGTGCCGCTGTTCTCCTCGGACGACGCGGTGGCCGACCTCCCCTGGGACAAGGGGGTTTCGGCGGCGGCGGCCGAGGGGTGCGTGGTGGGCAGGGCGAGCAGCGCGGCCGTGGCGGCCAGCGCTGCGCCCAGGGATCTCAGTCTCATGCGGCGGCTCCAGACGTGTGGGGGTTCAACGGGCTCAGCCCGCGGCTTAGTTCATGTTTTGATTTAAGGGATGAACCAACCCGTCCACAAGCCTTCGGACACCAGATCCTTCAACTGCCGCACCGGAACACGCCGGTGGCTAGCCCCCGGCCGGGGTGAACGACAGGGTCTGTTCGGCCGGGGTGCGTCCGCCGCCGACGGTGCCGCCGGTGGTGTCCGTCCAGGTGCGCGGCGGTGTGGTCTCGGCGAGCCGGCCCCTGGTCGCGGAGAGGCCGAGCACGAGGCCGCTGTAGCGGTTGACCAGGCGGTAGGTGCCGTCGGCGGCGGAGCCGGGGATCAGGAACCACTGCTGTCCGACGGTCGGTCCGGCGGCCCGGGCGGGGCTGACCGTGGGCTTGGCGCCCCAGGCCCGGCCGGCCGTCCTCGCGGAGTCGACGCCCAGGAGCCTGCCGGTCGCCGCGTTGGTGAGGGTGAAGGCGCCGTCGCCCGTGGGCGTGAAGGACCACGACTCGCGGGCGGAACCGGTGGGCCGGGCCACGGAGGTGACGGCGGAACCGCCGGGCACCTGGGCGAGGACCCGGCCGCTGCCGGCGGCTACGCGGTACCGGCGGCCGGTGTCCACGGGCGGGGCGGCCGGCGCGGCGGGGTCGACGGTGACGTCGACGTACTCGCCGGAGGCGTCGTGGGAGCAGCCGAAGGAGCAGTAGGCGCGGACGGTCCTGCCGACGACGGCCGAGCCGGTGCGGCTGACAGGGTCCAGGAACCAGCGGTACCAGGAGGCGGTGGTGTAGTCGCCGGTGTCGCCGATGAGGTGCCACTTCTGCGTGGCGAGGTCGTCGGTGGCGTACAGGTACTGCGGTGCGTCGCCGCTCTGGTCGACGGCCTGCGGCGTGCCGATGTAGCGGCCCAGGTGGGCGTCGTAGGCGATGTTCATCACGAACAGCGGTGAGGTCGGGGGCATCGTGCCGGCCGCGATCTGCTCGGCGGCGGTACCGGTGTTGGCCGGGTCGTACTCTTCGGAGACCGGGGTGTAGCCGGTGGGGTGGCCGGCGTCGGCGGGGACGATGTCGCTCTCCCGGCCGCCGGTGCCGGGCTGGGCCCAGGCGCCGTCGTACCACTTGCGCCAGGAGCCGGGGGCCATCTTCGCGGCGATCGGGGCGCGGGCCACATGCTCGTGGAAGGCCTTCCAGCCGCCGCTCTTGTCGACGATCCGCGAGCCGTAGAAGACGTAGAAGTAGCCGGAGGCGGTGTCGACGAACAGACGCTGGTCGCCGTCGCCGTAGGAGTACGTCTCGTGCGGGAAGGCCGCCGTGTCTCCGCGTCGCGTGCTGTACGGCGAGGTGATCACGTGGTCCTCGATGCTCCAGGTGCGGCCCTGGTCGGTGGAGACGGCGTAGTCGACGGCGTCGTAGTGCAGCCCGTCGCCGAAGGGCTGCGGGGTGAACTCGTTGTGCACCAGGCCGTACCAGTCGCCGGTGTCGGGGTCGACCCACACCCCGGACAGGTCGCAGTAGTTCTTGCGCGCGTAGTGGGAGCCGGCCGGCGCGTACGTCGCCTCCCTGCCGGTGGGGCTGTTGTCGCACCGCCAGGTGGTGTCGTCGTTGCGGTCGGCGGGGTTGGCGGGGTTCACGGCCTCGCTGAGGGGCCGGTCGAAGGTGGCGGTGTCGAAGTCCTTGCCGGTGTAGAAGTCCCAGACCCGTGGGTCGGTGGCGCCGTAGAGCGCGGCGGACTGCTGGTAGTGGAAGGTGCCGTCCTTGTCGAGGTACGGGGTGGCGGGGGTGTCCGTGGGATGGGAGAACGGCACCGGCGTTCCCACGGTCACCGTGTAGTCGGCGTCGCCGGGAGGCGCGGTGTGCGCGGGGGACGCGGCGCCGCTGCCCAGGACCAGGGCGACGACCGTGGCCAGGACGCCGCCTGCTCTGCTCGACAGCCGCACGGGGCTCAACAGTCGCACGGGTGCTCCTTGTTGCCGAAGGACCGGTTGCACGGAACGATCCGGCTCCGGTGTCGTCCCGGCAATGGACTCCCGCACTCCGCCACTTGCACTTTCGTGCGTGAACTGCGGACGACGCGATCACTTTCGCGCACGAGGGGCGGGCGCGGGTCAGTTCGGCTCGGGCGGGGCGGCGGACAGCGGGGTGTCCCAGGCGAGTTGGCGGATCAGCTGCTCGTCCGGCCCGGCGGGAGGGGCCGTGCCGGGTGCCGGGCGGGACGGCGTGCGGGTGCCGCGGGTGAGGCCGCCGCTGACGGTGATGTTGTGCTCCGTCCGTGGGCGGCGGTGCCGCTCGTACCCGGCGCACGCGGCCTGCGGATCGGGCAGGTCGCGCAGGGCCTTGGCCAGGACGACGGCGTCCTCCAGGGCCATCGAGGCGCCCTGGCCGGTCGCCGGGGAGGCCGCGTGGGCCGCGTCGCCGACGAGCAGGACCCGCCCGGTGTGCCACGCGGTGCCGAGCGGCAGCTCGGTGGCGTTGGTGACCATGAGGGCGTCGGCGGAGGCCTCGACCAGTGCGGCGGCGGGGGTGTCGTCCTTCCTCAGCAACGGCAGCAGCCGCGCGCGCAGCACGGCGGGTGGCGCGGCGAGCGCTTCGGCGGGCAGCGGGTCGCCGCCGGCGCGGGCGAACCAGTACGTCTCCCCGGTCGGCGACACCGCGTACCCGAAGGCGGTTCCGCTGCCCCGCACCATGGTGATGGCGCCGTCAGGGCCGGGCCCGGGAGCGGTGGCGGTGTAGCCGTAGTGGACCCGCTGACCGGCGTACCGGGGCCGGACCTCGGGCATGAGCAGCCCGCGCACGGTCGAGTTCAGGCCGTCGGCGCCGATGAGCAGGTCGCCGCCGGCCGTGGAGCCGTCGGCGAAGCGGGCGGTGACGTCGTCCGGGCCGTCCGTCACGGACACCAGCCGGGCGCCGTTGCGCAGCCGGATGCCGCGCCGGACCGCCTCACCCTGGAGGGCCGCGTTCAACTCTCCGCGGCGCAGACAGCGGTAGCGCAGGGCGGGGTCGTCCGCCTCGCCGAGCGGCGCGTGCGCGACCTCGGCGCCCTGGCTGTCGAGCAGCCGCAGCGAAGTCAGCGGAAAACCGACGGCCGTGACGGCGTCCGTGGCGTCCAGCTCGGCCAGCGCGCGCATGCCGTTGCTCGCCAGGGTGAGGAAGGCGCCGATGTCCTCGGCCGTGTCCGGGTGTGCCTCGAACACGGTGACGTCGAGACCGGCCTTGTGCAGGCCCAGGGCGGTCGCGGTCCCCGCGATGCCGCCGCCGATCACCAGAACTCTCATCGCATCCGCTCCGTCACCTGCCGCTGCGCGCGCCGACCGTGGGCGTGACCGTCCGGCCGGCAGCGGCTCCGACGCCCGGCCGCCCGTGATCGTGACCATCTAAGGGCAGCGGTGGGGCCGCCGGGTTTCGCGGGGCCGGGATTCGGACAGGCGACGTCGGGCGGGGGAACCGGAGTTCACTGTGCTGCTGCCGTCGGGGGGGAACCTGGTTGGAGGCGGCCGTCCGAGCCGGGCGCGGCCGCGCTGGGCCGGAGCCGACATGGACCCGGTGTGCGAGAGTGTGCGCGCACACCGCCGTGCGGCGGGCGTCCCCCGGACCCGGGCCCGTGCGCCTCGCGCCACCGGTCCGCCCCGTACGGCCGCGCGAACCGGTGCTGAGGCACGCGGCCGGCTGGCTGTGCGCCGGCACGCCCCCCGTGCGAAGCGTTGTCGCCGGTGAAGTGGGTACTCCCCGGCCATGCGGGTGAGCGTGGTGGATGCGGGGTCGAACACGGTCCGATTGGTGATCGCAGATGTGGAAGGTGGTGTTCCGCTGCCGGTGCACACCGTCAAATGGAAGCTCCGCCTGTCCGAACAGGTGGGCCCTGACGGCACCATCGCCGACGAGGCGGTGGAGCGACTGGTGAAGGCGGTGGCCGCGGCGGGCGCCACGGCCCGGCGGTGGCGTGCGACGGGCCCGCTGGCCTTCGCGACCGCGGTCGTGCGGGGCGCCCCCAACCGCCATGAGGTGCTGCAACGGGTGGCGTCCGGCACCGGCATCCGCATGTGCACCCTGCCCGGTGAGACCGAGGCCGAGCTGACCTTCCTGGCGGCGCGCCGCTGGCTGGGCTGGAAGGCGGGGCCCCTCGCGCTGCTCGACATCGGCGGCGGCTCGCTGGAGGTGGCCTTCGGCCGGGGCCGGCTGCCCGACTTCGCCGCGTCCCTGCCGCTCGGCGCCAACCGGCTGACCCAGGAGTACCTGGGCGTCCAGGACCCGCCCGGCTCGGGCGAGCTGAAGCAGCTGCGCCGCCGTATCCGCCATGAACTGCGGGACGTCGCCTCGCGGATCCGCTGGGAGCGTCCGCGCACCGCCGCCGTCACCTCCCGTACGTTCCAGCAGCTGGCCCGCCTGTGCGGGGCCGCGCCGGGGCGGCACGGCCCGTTCGTGGACCGGGAGCTGGCCTGCCGGGACCTGCGCTCGGCGGTGCACGCCCTCGCCGCGCTGCCCGCCGCCGAGCGCGCCCAGCTGCCCGGGATCTCCGCGCCGCGCGCCGCCCAGAGCCTGGCCGGAGCGGTCGTCGGGCACACGGCGCTGAAGCTCATGGGCCTGTCCCGGGCCGTCGTCTGCCCCTGGGCGATCCGCGAGGGCGTGCTGCTGCGGTACGTCGAGGACGGCGCCGACTGGTGGACGGACGCCACCGGCGAGACCGGCACCACCGCGGCGACACCGGCGGCGCCGCTGCGCATCGCGAGTCCGTCCCCGTGACGGGCGGGCGGCGGGCGGCCGCGCGGCTCGCCTGACGGTCTGCGGCGTACCGGGGGACCGCCCGCTCCCCTCGATCGAGTGAGCGGTGCTTCAGGACGGTTGGCCGGGTGGCACGCTCCCGCGTGAGGCCGGGTCCGGATCATCACCCGCCGTCTCACCCGTCCGACCCCCAGAAGGGACACCTCATGCGCGCTCGACCCACGCGCCGCCGGACCGCGACGACCCTCTGCCTCGGCCTGCTGACCGCAGGCGGCGCGACGCTCCTGGCCCCGGCAGCCGTCGCCGCACCCGCGCCGCTCGCGGCGACGCCCTCCTACTACGACTGCGTCCGCACCTACGACGACCGGAAGTCCGGCACGCTCGTGGGCGAAAGCTGCACGAAGGTCTACGAGACCACCGAGGGCGACGGTGTCTACATCGAGGACTGGGCAAGCCGGAACGACTGGCGCTGCGACCGGATCGACGACGTCGGCACCAGCACGGTCAGGGGCAACGGGTGTCAAGCGGTGGAGAAGGGCTCCTGGTAAGGGAAGGCCTGTCCGGGCCGACGGACTCGGCCCGTGCACGGCGGCCGGGCGCGGTCCACGAGGGTCACCCCGTGCCGGGCAGCCGCCTCGGCGGTCCGCAGGCGCGTCATCGACACGCCGGGGAAGTGCGCCTCGATCCGCGGCCGGGAGAACCGGGAGGGCGCGCGGCGGCGCTCTTGGCATGAGCCTGCCGACAAGTATCCTGGCCGGAACCGCGCTCGCCGCCCCGGCCCCGGCCGCCGCCACCGTACTGGACCCCGCCCACAGCAGCGTCGACTGACAGAGCCCGGTCTACGCCAAAGGCACCGGCCGAAGGGCATCTGGACCGGCTACTGGACCGGCCGCACCTATCAAGGGCCGACCACGCTCAACGGCTACCAGGCCCCGCTGGACACCCTCCCGCCGTTCGTGCGCGCGGGCGCGATCGTGCCCATGCGGCCGAAGGGGACGACGAGTTGGCAGACCCGAGACCGGCACGCCGGACTGGACCTGTACCCGGCGGCGCACGGCACCAGCCACTACACGCCGTACGAGGACGACGGAGTGACCCGTGACTTCGCGGAGGGCGCGGCGGCCACCCAGCGGGTGTCGGTGCGCGCCGACGCCGGGGGTACGACCGTGACGGTCGGCGCGAGCAGGGGCGACTACGCCGGCAAGCCGGCCGCCCGCGCCGAGGCTGCCGCTCGACCGGCGGTCCACCGTGCGGCTGGCCGGCACCCACTCTTGACGTGTCTGGTTCAGACCTTTAACTTCTCGGGTCACCAGCGACCAAGGATGCGGTCATCGTTCACCATACTGAACGCGTCCTTGGTCCACACCCGGTCCACACCCGGCCCGACGAAGGGACCCCCCACATGACCCGATCCCGGCTTCTCGCGGCGACGGCCACCGCCGGCCTCACCCTCGCCGTCACCGCCCTGGGCACCGGCGGCGCGGACGCGGCCGACCCGCGTGTCGCACCCGGCGGCAACTTCGACCTGTCCGTGTGGCAGCTCCAGGAGCCCGTCGGCTCCCCCGGCAAGCCCACGACCATCCCGTCCTCCCGGCTCCAGGGCGCGAACGGCTACCAGGACGCGTACTTCTACACCGACACCCGCGACGGCGCCATGACGTTCTGGGCGCCCGAGAAGGGCGTCACCACGCCGAACTCCCAGTACGCCCGCTCCGAGCTGCGCGAGATGAACCGTGACGGCTCCGCCGCCGACTGGGCGCTCAGCGGCAGCCACCGGATGAGCGCGACCCTGCGCGTGGTGTCCGTGACCAAGAACGTCTGCGTCGGCCAGATCCATCTCGGCTCCGGCGGCTCCTCCACCAAGCCGCTGGTGGAGCTGTACTACCGCGCGAACGGGGACATCGTCCTCGGCACCGAGGACTCACCGGCCGGCGGCCAGACCCAGCACCCCGTCGGGCACGTGTCCGTCGGCAAGACGTGGAGCTACACCATCGCCGTGTCCGGCGGGAACACCATCGACCTGACCGTGAACGGCACCACCACGCACTACGCCATCCCGTCCTCCTTCAAGCCGTACAAGCAGTACTTCAAGGCCGGTTCCTACAACCAGTCCTCCTCGGACAGCACCACCAGAGGTGCCCGCGTGGCGTTCTACGGGCTGACCGTCTCGCACGGCTGACACGCGGCCCGACCTGCGCGACTGGTGCAAACGGCGGGACGGTCGTAGCGTCGGGTGAACGCGGTCGGACACAGCACGACGGGTGGGAGCGACCATGCGCGGATCAGTGATGGGAACGGCGGTCGTCCTCGCGGCGGGAGCCCTGCTGACAGCGGCGATGACCACGGCAACGGCCAGTCCGCCGGCCACCGCCACGACGCAACCCCGCGCCGGCACATCGCCGTCCCACACCGGTACGGCGCGACCGGTCCTGGTCGACTGCCTGTGGAACCGCACCGTCCGCCCCGATGACTTCATCCTGGCCTGCGGCGACGGCAACAGCCGCCTCACCGGACTCCACTGGACCCAGTGGAGTCCGGAGGGAGCGACCGCTGTGGGCATGAACATGGTCAACGACTGCAAGCCGTACTGCGCGGCCGGCTCCTTCCACGCGTACCCGGTGACCGTCCGGCTCGACAGCCCCAAGCCCTGGAAGAAGCACCCGCAGACGCAGCGCTACAGCCGGATGAGCCTCACCTACCAGGAGGGCCGTCCGGAGGGCTTCAAGCAGGTCATGACGTACCCGCTCTGGGACTGACGGCACCGCCGCGGACCGCACAGCCGGGCCCTGGGTGGCCCGGGCGTGCCTCGTACGGCGCGTGCCGGTGGTCCGCGTGGGCGATCCCGCGGCCCCGGCTCCCACCACCGGTGACCCGTCCCCCGTCATGTTGGTGTGACCCCGCACGCCGGCGCCCCGCGCGCCGACCGAAAAGAGGTCACATGCCCCGACTCCCCCGTCTGACCGGTGCCGCCACGGTTGCGCTCGCGTTGGGTCTCCTCGCCGCCGCGCCCGCCAGCGGCCATGAGCCGCTCGTCACCGACGCGCGCGTCCTCGCCCATTTCGACCTGGCCGCCCGCCAGACACCCGAGAACATCGCGCTCGACCACGACGGCTCCGCCGACCTGACCTTCGCCTTCGCCAGGCAGATCGCCCATGTCACCCAGGACGGCCGCATCCGGACCCGCGCCACCCTGCCCGCCGTCGCGCACCCCGCCACGCCCCTCGTGCGCAGCGCCGTCGTCACCGGCATCGCCCGCGCCCACGACGGCACGCTGTACGTCAACTACGCCACCGGCACCAGCGCGACCGGCGTCTGGCGCCTCTCCCCCGGCGACGCACCGGAGCAGATCGCCACGCTGCCGGCCGACGCACTGCCCAACGGGCTGGCCCTCGACGAGCACCGGGGCGTGCTGTACGTCGCCGACTCGGCGCGCGGCACCGTCTGGCGCGTCCCGCGGGCGGGCGGTCCGGCCACGGCATGGGCGACGGGCACGGCGCTCGCCCCGCTCCCGGCACCGCCCGCGCACGGCCACGGCGCGAACGGCATCAAGGTCCGCCGGGATGCCGTGTGGGTGTCCAACACCGACCGGGGCACGCTGCTGCGCATCCCCGTCGGACCGGACGGCTCCGCCGGCCCCGTCGAGACCCGGGCCGACGGGCTCCACGGCATCGACGACTTCGCCTTCCCCGGCCACGGCAAGAGCGTGCTGGCCGCGCTGAACTCCGGCAGCAGGGTCGTCCTGGTCCGCGCGGACGGCACTGTCACGACCGTGCTCACCGCACAGGACGGACTGTCCAACCCGACCTCCGTGGCCGTCCGCGGCCGGACCGTGTACGTCCCGAGCGCCGCGTTCTCCACCCGCCACGACCCGAACCTCCTCGTCGCCCACCTGCGCCACCTCATCGGCCGGGGGTAGCGCAGGCACGGGGTCAGCGGAGCGTGCGCCGCCCCGCGCCGCCCGTACGCCGCTCACCGGAGACCAGGCCCGGGCTGGGCTCACCGGGGACCGGGGCCTCGCCCGGCTCAACGGGCATGCCGGGCGCCCTGCGCTCCGCGCCGCCGGCCGGAGCGGTCCGGTCGGCGGCGGGCGCGAGCGCCGGTGTCAGGGGGCGCGGGCGGGAGGGGTGCCGGTGTCAGGTCAGTTCTGCCAGGAGGTCGCCGCCCTCCACCTGCTGGATGCGGGTGATGGCCAGCCGGGAGACGCGGCCCGCCTTGGGGGCGGTGATCGTGGCTTCCATCTTCATCGCCTCGATGGTGGCGATCGTGGCGCCGGCCGCCACCTCGTCGCCCTCGGTGACGGCGAGGGTCACCACACCGGCGAAGGGTGCCGCGACATGGCCGGGGTTGGCGCGGTCGGCCTTCTCCGTGACCGGGATGTCGGAGGCGGCCGCACGGTCACGGACCTGAATGGGCCGCAGCTGTCCGTTGAGCGTGGACATCACGGTGCGCATGCCGCGCTCGTCGGCCTCGCCGATCGCCTGGAGCTCGATCAGCAGCCGGACGCCCGGCTCCAGGTCGACGGCGTACTCCTTCGCCGGGCGCAGGCCGTAGAAGAACGCCTTGCTGTCCAGCACGCTGGTGTCGCCGAAGGACTGGCGGTGCGTCTCGAACTCGCGGGCCGGGCCGGGGAACAGCAGTCGGTTGAGCGTGGCCCGGCGGTCCTTGGCCAGCCCCTCGCGGTCCTCGGCGGACAGCTCGGGCGCGGGCTTGGGCGCCGCCCGGCCCTGGAGCGCCTTGGTGCGGAACGGCTCCGGCCAGCCGCCGGGCGGGGTGCCCAGCTCGCCCCGCAGGAAGCCGATCACCGAGTCCGGGATGTCGAACTTGTCGGGGGTCGCCTCGAACGCGTCCGGGGAGACCCCGGCGCCCACCAGGTGCAGGGCCAGGTCACCGACGACCTTGGAGGACGGGGTGACCTTGACCAGGCGCCCGAGGATGCGGTCGGCGGCGGCGTACATGGCCTCGATGTCCTCGAAGCGGTCGCCGAGACCGAGCGCGACGGCCTGGGTGCGCAGGTTGGACAGCTGGCCGCCGGGGATCTCGTGGTGGTAGACGCGGCCGGTCGGGGAGGCGAGGCCCGCTTCGAACGGGGCGTAGATCCTCCGGACGCCCTCCCAGTACGGCTCCAGGTCGCCGACCGCCTGGAGGTCCAGGCCGGTGGGCCGGTCGGAGTGGTCGGTGGCGGCGACGATCGCGGACAGCGACGGCTGGGAGGTCGTACCGGCCATGGAGGCCACGGCGCCGTCGACCGCGTCGGCGCCGGCCTGGATCGCGGCGAGATAGGTGGCGAGCTGGCCGCCGGCGGTGTCGTGCGTGTGCAGGTGGACCGGCAGCTCGAACTCGCGGCGCAGCGCCGAGACAAGCTTGGCGGCGGCCGGGGCCCGCAGCAGGCCCGCCATGTCCTTGATGGCGATGACGTGGGCGCCGGCCTCGACGATCTGCTCGGCGAGGCGCAGGTAGTAGTCGAGGGTGTAGAGCCGCTCGTCGGGGTCGTTGAGGTCGGCCGTGTAGCAGAGGGCGACCTCGGCGATCGCCGTGCCCGTCTCGCGTACGGCGTCGATGGCGGGGCGCATCTGGCCGACGTCGTTGAGGGCGTCGAAGATGCGGAAGATGTCGATGCCGGTGGCGGCGGCCTCCTGCACGAAGGCGTCGGTGACCTCCGTCGGGTACGGGGTGTAGCCGACGGTGTTGCGGCCGCGCAGCAGCATCTGGAGGCAGATGTTGGGGACGGCCTCGCGCAGGGCGGCCAGCCGCTCCCAGGGGTCCTCGGCGAGGAACCGCAGCGCGACGTCGTAGGTGGCGCCGCCCCAGCACTCCAGGGAGAGCAGCTGTGGGAGGGTGCGGGCGACGACCGGGGCGACGGCGAGGAGGTCCTTGGTGCGCACCCGGGTGGCGAGCAGGGACTGGTGGGCGTCGCGGAAGGTGGTGTCGGTGACACCGATGGTCGGCGACTCGCGCAGGTGCCGGGCGAAGCCCTCGGGGCCGAGGTCCACGAGCAGCTGACGCGATCCGGCGGGCGGCTCGCCGGCGGGCAGCGGCGGCAGCTTGGTCAGCGGGTCCAGCAGGTCGGGCCGCCGGCCGTGCGGCTGGTTGACCGTCACGTCGGCGAGGTAGGTGAGCAGCTTGGTGCCGCGGTCGGCGGAGGAACGGGCGGTCAGCAGGTGCGGGCGCTGCTCGATGAAGGAGGTGGTGACCCGGCCGGCCTGGAAGTCCGGGTCGTCCAGGACCGCCTGGAGGAACGGGATGTTGGTGGCCACGCCACGGATGCGGAACTCGGCGACCGCGCGCCGGGCCCGGCCGATCGCGGCCTGGAAGTCGCGGCCCCGGCAGGTCAGCTTGACCAGCATCGAGTCGAAGTGCGCGCTGATCTCCGTACCGGCGTGGGTGGTGCCGCCGTCGAGGCGGATGCCGGAGCCGCCCGGGGAGCGGTAGGCGCTGATCCGGCCGGTGTCCGGGCGGAAGCCGTTGGCGGGGTCCTCGGTGGTGATCCGGCACTGGAGGGCGGCGCCGCGCAGGGTGACCGTGTCCTGGGAGAGGCCGAGGCCGGCGAGGGTCTCGCCGGAGGCGATGCGGAGCTGGGCCTGGACCAGGTCGACGTCGGTGACCTCCTCGGTCACGGTGTGCTCGACCTGGATGCGCGGGTTCATCTCGATGAACACGTGGTTGCCGTCGCGGTCGAGCAGGAACTCCACCGTGCCGGCGTTGCGGTAGCCGATCTCGCGGGCGAAGCGGACGGCGTCGGCGCAGATCCGGTCGCGCAGCCGAGGGTCCAGGTTGGGCGCGGGGGCCAGCTCGATGACCTTCTGGTGGCGGCGCTGGAGCGAGCAGTCCCGCTCGAAGAGGTGGATGACGTTGCCCTCGCCGTCGGCGAGGATCTGCACCTCGATGTGGCGGGGCTCGACGACGGCCTTCTCCAGGAAGACGGTCGGGTCGCCGAACGCGGAGGCGGCCTCGCGGGAGGCGGCCTCGATGGACTCGCGCAGCTGGGCCGGGTCCTCCACACGGCGCATGCCGCGCCCGCCGCCGCCGGCGACCGCCTTGACGAAGACGGGGAAGCCGATCTCCTCCGCGGCGCGCGCCAGTTCGTCCACGTCGGTGGAGGGCTGGGAGGAGCCCAGGACGGGCACGCCCGCGGCCCGGGCGGCGGCGACCGCGCGGGCCTTGTTGCCGGTCAGCTCCAGGGTGGCCGCGCTGGGGCCGACGAAGGTGATGCCCGCCTCCTCGCAGGCGCGGGCCAGTTCGGGGTTCTCCGAGAGGAAGCCGTACCCCGGGTACACGGCGTCGGCGCCCGCCCGGCGGGCGGCGCCCACGATCTCCTCGACGGAGAGATAGGCCCGCACGGGATGCCCCGGCTCCCCGATCTCGTACGCCTCGTCGGCCTTCAGCCGGTGCAGCGAGTTGCGGTCCTCGTGCGGGAACACGGCGACGGTGCGCGCGCCGAGTTCGTAGCCCGCCCGGAACGCGCGGATCGCGATCTCTCCACGGTTGGCGACCAGCACCTTGCGGAACATCATGGATTCCCTTCAGCTGCCTGCCGGCGACGAACACCCTGGTGTCAGCCACACCTGCCGTACTCGCGGCCACCCTAGGGGGTGCCCGCACGGGTCGATGTGCGAAAACCATCACACTGACGGGGTGGGCGGCGCCACAGGGGCGCGCCGGAGCGGCCCGGTCAGAACCGGCAGCGCAGTCCCTCGGGGAAGGACGGCGGGGGCGCGGCGAGGGCCGAGCGGATCGATTCCCCCGGTGAGTTCGGTGATGTTCCCCGGGGCTCGGCCAGGACGAGGCCGAACAGCTCCCGGTGGCCGAGCTCTTAGGGGTGGCGGGCCAGGACGTGGGCGGTACGGCGGTGACTGCCCGCGGTGACCAGGGTGCCGCCGCCGCTGGGCGCGATGTCGGAGAACAGGCCGATCAGGAGCAGGCCCTGGTGTGCGGTCCCGGTATGCCGTCCTCCGCCGTGGGGACGGGGGCCGTCACGGGGGCGGGCCGGCGCAGTGCGGCGAGCAGGTCCCGGCGGTGGGCCGCCTTCAGGAACGGCATCACCCTCGCCTCGTCGATCGTCCAGGTCATCGAACGGGTCCCTCCTCGGTCGGGTCCGGCTCGCTCCGGTAGCACCGGAGGGCCTCGGCCAGGACGCGCTGCGCCGCCGCGCGATGGGGGTTGAGGTTGCAGACGAGGTGGTCGACGCCGAGGTCGCGGTAGCCGGCGAAGCCGGCGGCCAGGTCGGCGAGGGTGCCACTGAGGACGGGCCGCCGCGGGTCCGGTGGGTCCGCAGGGCCGGTGGGTACGACGTTGACCCCGGGCGGTGACGCACAGGGTCGCCGGGTCGCGGCCGGCGGCGGCGCAGGCCTCGCGCACGGTGCGCAGCGCGGGTGCGAAGCCGGCCGGGTCCCCGAACCAGCAGCCGTTACACAGGTCGGCGTGGCGGGCGGTCGCCCGGAGCATGCGGGGACCGGAGCCGCCGATCAGCAGGGGAGGGCCCGCGGGTCGCACCCCGCGCGGGCGGAGTTCGCCGCCGTGGGCCCAGAAGTGACGGCCGTCGAATTCCGCCTTCCCGGTGCGCAGCAGTGACGCGATGAGGTGCACGGCTTCCTCGAAGCGGGCCACGCGGTGATCGAAATCGATGCCGAACGCCTCGAATTCCGGCCGGTGCCAGCCAGCGCCCAACCCGAGAATGAGCCGGCCATTGCTGATCGAGTCGAGCGTCACGGCCATTTTCGCGAGGACGGCGGGATTCCGGAACGACGTGCACAGGACGAGCGTTCCGAGCTGAATACGGGAGGTGGCCTCGGCGAGCGCCCCGGGCGAGGGCTCTTATCTCTTCGCGCGAGGGCTGTTTTCCGGGATATTCCGCCAAAGGCAGAGTGATGCCGGCCTTCATGGACCCTCGCCCCCCGAACCGCGATGTTCTGAGATCGCCATGGCCGGAAGTCG
The DNA here is from genome assembly GCF_055564375.1 of Streptomyces sp. NPDC029138. Lineage (NCBI taxonomy): Bacteria > Bacillati > Actinomycetota > Actinomycetes > Kitasatosporales > Streptomycetaceae > Streptomyces > Streptomyces sp. NPDC029138. The sequence continues at coordinate 15,623 of NZ_JBVHWM010000037.1, read as the reverse complement.
GGATATTTCCCGGGAAAGGTTTCTGCTGATTCTAACGTTCGAGGAAAGACGCCGAGACCTTGGCGTCGGTATTCCCGGGACGGTCGGTCGTCAGGGTGGCGCCGGGGACGGACGCGGGGGGCGGGGTGGGCGTGGGTGTGTGCGGCGGTCGTCGGCGCGTGGGCAGCAGTGACCGTACGGCGGCGCGGAGCCGCTCCCCCCGGCCGTGCAGCAGGCCGAGGACGATCGCCGCGGCCACCGCGATCAGGTGCTCGCGGCCGGCCAGGTTGGGGACGGCGATGGACTCCCACACCATCGAGCCGCCGGTCAGCGTGAACACCACGGGCGCGCGCCGGACCACCGAGAGATAGGTGAACAGGCCGACCACGGCCGCGGAGGGCCCGGTGTCCAGCACCTGCCCGGCCTCGGGCGGCAGCCCGAACCCCCACCAGCCGGGCCCCAGCGCGATCATCAGGCGGGCGGTGAGGGTGCCGGCCAGGGTGGTGGCGTAGGCGATCGCCAGAGTCCGGGCCCGGCCCAGGGCCAGTTCGGCCAGGGCGAAGGCGAGGAACAGCTGGGTGATGCCCGCCCATACCGGCAGGTCGAGCGCCGGGACGTACAGCGACACGGGGGTGCGCAGCAGGGACAGCCACAGCGGCAGCTCGGCCCGGACCCCGCCGAGCCGTTCCACCCACAGCGCTCCTGCGGGGTGCTGGGCGATGTCGTGGAAGGAGACGACGCCGGACGCGGCGACGAAGGCCAGCAGCAGCCCGGACAGTCCGCGCCGCGCGAGCCGCCGCACGGGGTCGACGACGATGGCGTGCCACTCGCCCCACAGCGTCCGCCCCGTGAACCGGGCGAGCCGCGCGAGCAACGGGCGGACCCGTCTGGTGCGCCCTTCAGCCGTCATGAGGCACGGCAGCCCATCGCCTTCGGTTCCCCCGTCACGCGCATCGCCCCCTTCACCTCGCTCCCGGCGGTCCGACCGTGCGAGGTGTTTGTCCGTCATCCGACCGTTTCAGGCGCCATCGTATAGATGTACGGATCGCTCCGGTCCGACCCTCCCCTCCGTGCAGTCCAGCGAGCCGGGAGGCGGGCGTCAAGATCCGTCGCGAGGGCACGCCGGTGTGGGAAGACCCACAGGCGTACGGCGCGGAAATCAGGGGCCGGGGGGCAACCGACACCCCCGCGGAACCGTCCTCCGGTACAAGCTTTACCGAGGCTCGGTCCGCAACGGACACAGAACCTTTCTGTTTCGATCACGAACTCTCGTATAGTGACCGCCAGTTCACCACCGGTGTCACGTCTCACCACCCGATGTTCCTGCCAGCCCCGCCCCAGCCTGCCGTCTCTGCCGCGAGGACCAGACCGGACCGATGACCGCGCCCACGTATCCCGGCGACCGACCTTCCCTCCGTACGTTCGTCTCCGCCCTCGCCCTGACCGGTGTGCTGTCGGCACTCGTGGTCTGCGCGGCCGTGGCGGCGGCACCGGACTCCGTGCGCACCCCGCTCGCCTGGGGCGCGGGCGCGGCGGCGGTCGCGCTCAGCACGGCGGTGGCCACCGCCGCGCACGCCCTGCGGACCGCGCGCGGCACCCGGCGCCGGCTGGAGAGCGTCACCCAGGACGTCGGACGGCTGCTCCAGCAGCAGGCCCGTACGACCGAGGAGGCACGTCAGGAGCAGCAGCGGCTCATCGACGAACTCGCGCAGCAGCGCACCGAGTTCACGGAGTCGTTCGCGGCCGAACGCACGCGTCTGGAGGAGAAGGGCGCGCGGGAGCTGGACCGGCTGGAGAAGGAGAACGCCCGACTCTCCGGTGAGTTGGAGCAGGCCCGGCGGGAGCGGGCCGCCGCGGTCGCCGCGACCTCCAACGCCGCCGCCCGGATGCAGGCCCTCGCCACGGCGACCCTCGCCGACCTGCGGGCGATGGAGGACCGGCACACCGACGAGGACGTGCTGGCCGACCTCCTCCATCTCGACCACCGCACCGCCCAGGCCGGCCGGCTCGCGGACTCCGTCGCCGTGCTCACCGGGGCGCGTTCGGGCCGCCGGTGGGCGCGGCCGATCGGGATGGAGTCGATCCTGCGCGGCGCGATGGGCCGGATCGCCGGGTACCGGCGGGTGCGGGTGCACTCGGTCAGCGAGGCCGCCGTCGCCGGGCACGCCGCCGAGGGCGTGATGCACGCGCTGGCCGAACTCCTCGACAACGCGGCGAACTTCTCGCCGCCGACCGCCGAGGTCCACGTCTACGTGGAGGAGGTGCCGGCCGGGGTCATCGTGTCCGTGGAGGACAGCGGGCTGGTGATGGGCGAGGTGCAACTGCGCCGCGCCGAGCGGGCCGTCTCCGGTGACGTCTCCGAGTTGGGCGGTCTGACCGGCACCCGGCTGGGGCTCGCCGTGGTCGGCCGGCTGGCCCGCAAGCACGGGCTCAAGGTGTCGTTCCGGCCGTCGGCGCGCGGCGGCACGGGCGTGCTGCTGCTCATCCCGCAGGAGATCCTGACCAGCCCCGCCCCGGCCGAGCCGGCCGCCGCGGACCCGCGCCCGGAGAGCGGCCCGTCCGCGCAGGCGCCGGCCGCCGTGGACACCGCCGTCGTCCACGAGCCCGCCGCGCCGCCGGAGGAGGGCCCGGCCGGCCTGCCCAGACGCCGCCGGGGCCGCACCCTCGCCCAAGCGGAACGCGCCCGGACGGCACCGGGCACGGCCAAGCACCGTACGACGCGGAGCACTTCGGAACACGGCACCACGTCGAGCACCGACGCACCTCGCACCACGCCCACCTCCGCCGAAGACGGCAACACGCCGGGTGACACGGAGCACCGCACCGCGTCGAGCCACGCCGAGCACGGCACAGCGCCGGGTGACTCGGGGCACCGCACCACGCCCACCTCCGCTGAATACGGCAGCACGCCGGGTGGCACGGAGCACGGCACCGCGTCGAGCACCGACGTGCCCCGCACCACGCCCGCCTCCGCCGAACACCGCACCGCGTCGAGCGACGCCCAGCACGGCACCCCGTCGGACACCGCCGAGCACCGCATCGCACCGGATGGCGCCGAGCACCGAACGTCACCGGCCAGCACCGAGCACTCCACGGCACCGGCCACCCACGCCCCCCGCACCGCACCGGCCTCCGACGCGGGCAGGACCCGCGCCGCCCGCTTCAGCAGCTTCCGTCAGGCGGTACGCCCGTCCGCCCCCGGCACCCGCCGCCCCGGCCCCGCGCCGGCCGACCCCACCACCCCCTCGCCCGCCACAGCGCCGGACGAGTCGGCCGTCGTGCCCGCGCGGGAGGCCGTACAGAACGGTCGTACGGTCAACGTCCCGCACAGCCTCGCGCCGGACGAGCCGGCCGTCACCCCGCCCTCGGAGGGCGTGCCGGCCGGCGACACCTCGTACGGCGCCGGCGAGCACAGCTCCCCCGCCCCCTCTCACCCGCACGCGTACCCGGAAGGCGACACCACTTCATGACCGGCCCGACCACCGCCGACGACAAGCTCACCTGGCTCCTGGAGGGCCTGCTGGAGAGGACCCCGGGTGCGCGGCACGCGCTCGTGCTGTCCCGGGACGGGCTGAAGCTGTGCCGCACGCCGGAGCTGAGCGTCGACCAGGCCGACCAGCTGGCCGCGATCGCCGCCGGCATCCAGTCGCTGTCGCACGGCGCGTCCGTGGAGTTCGGCGACGGCAGCGGCGGTGTGCGCTCGGCGATGACGGAGTTCTACGGCGGTGTGCTGTTCATCGTGGAGGCGGGCGCCGGCGCCCACCTTGCCGTGATCGCCGCGGAGGACGCGGACGCCGGTGTCGTCGGACACAACATGAGCGAACTGGTGGAGCAGCTCGGCGAGCACCTCACCGCTCCGCCCCGCACGTCATGAGCCGACCGGACATGAACCGGTCGAACACGGACCGGCCGGACATGAACCGTCAGGGCATGAACCGTCCGGGCCGGGACGACGCTCCCGACCGGCTGTACACCATCACCCAGGGACGCACCCGCACCGGCCCCGACAACCCGTTCGACCTGGTCACCCTCGTGGTCGCCGAGTCGGAGCCGGCGGCCGGCATGCAGTCGGAGCACGTGGCGATCCTGGAGCTGACCCGGTTCCCCGCCTCGGTGGTGGAGATCGCCGCCGAACTGCGGCTGCCCGTGGGCATCACCAAGGTGCTGCTGTGCGACCTGCTCGCGGCGGGCCGCGTCAGCGCCCGGCATCCGCGCAGACCGGCCATTACCGATCCCGACATCCTGGAGCAGGTGCTCGTTGGACTCCGCAACCTCTGACGCGCGCACCCCCGCGCGCACCCCGTTGGGTGCCTCCGCCGACCAAGGTTTCAAGATCGTGGTCGTGGGCGGCTTCGGCGTCGGCAAGACCACGCTGGTCCGCTCGGTCAGCGAGATCCGCCCCCTCAACACCGAGGAGACGATGACGCAGGCCGGTGCGACGGTGGACGACATCCGCCAGGTGCGCGGCAAGTCCGCCACCACGGTCGCCTTCGACTTCGGCCGGATCACCCTGGACGCCCGCAAGGTGCTGTACCTGTTCGGCGCGCCGGGCCAGGAGCGGTTCTGGTTCCTGTGGGACCGGCTGTTCTCCGGCACGCTCGGCGCGGTCGTCCTGGTGGACACCCGGCGGATCGACGACTCGTGGTACGCCATCGACCGGCTGGAGCACCACGGCACGCCGTTCATCGTGGCCTGCAACGACTTCGGCGGCCCGGTGCGCGCCGGCGCGGCCGTCCGCGAGGCCCTCGACCTGGACCCGCAGGTGCCGCTGGTCGACTGCGACGCCCGCTCCCGGGAGTCGGGCAAGCAGGTCCTCATCACACTGGTGCAGCACGTGAAGAACCGGTACGCCGACCCGTCCGCGCGGGCGGTCCTGCCCCGACAGGAGTTCGTGTGACCACGCCCGACGCCGTCCCGCTGAGCGGGCCCCGGTTCCAGACCGAACCCGCCCGCCTGTACCGGGAGATGCGGCGCGACCACGGCGCCGTCGTGCCGGTGCTGCTCGACGGCGGCATCCCGGCCTGGCTGGTGCTCGGCTACCGGGAACTGCACCAGGTGACCGGTGACCCGGTGCTGTTCAGCCGGGACTCGGACCTGTGGAACCAGTGGGAGAACATCCCCGCGGACTGGCCGCTGCTGCCGATGATCGGGCACAAGCAGCCGTCGATCCTCTACACGGTCGGCGAACGGCACCGGCAGCGCGCGGCGATGATCAGCAACGCGCTGGAGGCGGTGGACCCGTTCGAACTGCGCGCGCACGCCGAGCGGTTCGCGGACGAGCTGATCGACGCGCTGTGCGCGGCGGGCGAGGCCGATCTGGTCGCGCAGTACGCGATGCTGCTGCCGGTGCGGGTCCTGGCCCGGCTGTACGGCTTCCCGGACGAGGACGGTCCGGGGCTGGTCACCGCCCTGAACGACATGATCGACGGGCGGGAGCGGGCACTGGCCGGGCAGGCCCATCTCGCCACGTCCATGGGGCAGTTGCTGGCCGACCGGAAGAAGGAGCCGGCGGCCGACGTGGTCTCCCGGATGCTCGCCGACGAGAGCGGGTTCAGCGACGAGGAGATCGCGCAGGACCTGATGGTGATGATGGCGGCCGGGCACCAGCCGACCGCCGACTGGATCGGCAACTCGCTGCGGCTGATGCTGACCGACGACCGGTTCGCCGCCTCCCTGTTCGGCGGGCGCAACAGCGTCGCCGAGGCGATGAACGAGGTGCTGTGGGAGGACACGCCGACGCAGAACGTGGCGGGCCGCTGGGCCGCCCGCGACACGCACCTCGGCGGCCGGCGCGTCAAGGCCGGCGATCTGCTGCTGCTCGGTCTGCAAGGGGCCAACTCCGATCCGCAGGTGCGGACCGACGCCTCCGCGCTGACCGGCGGCAACAACGCGCACTTCTCCTTCGGTCACGGCGAGCACCGCTGCCCGTTCCCGGCGCAGGAGATCGCCGAGGTGATCGCGCGCACCGGCATCGAGGTGGTCCTGGACCGGCTCCCGGACATCGATCTGGCGGTGCCCGCCGAGTCCCTGACCCGTCGGCCGTCGCCCTGGCTCAGGGGACTGACGCGGCTGCCCGTCCGGTTCACTCCGGTACCCGCCCGCTGACCCGCGTCGCCTCGGCCGACCCGTTGTTCCGCCGCAGGCCCGGGGCCGTCCCCGGACCGGCGCCGTACCCGCCGTACCCGACCCCTGCCCTGGGAGGCACGTCACGATGACGACCGGTACCGAAGCACCCCGCATCGCCCTCGACCCCTTCGTCACCGACCTGGACGCCGAGAGCGCGGCGCTGCGCGCGGCCGGCCCGCTCGCCGCCGTCGAACTGCCGGGCGGTGTCCCGGTGTGGGCCGTCACCCACCACGCCGAGGCCAAGGCGCTGCTCACCGATCCGCGGCTGGTGAAGGACATCGACGTCTGGGGCGCGTGGCGGCGCGGTGAGATACCCGCGGACTGGCCGCTGATCGGCTTGGCCAACCCGGGCCGCTCCATGCTCACGGTGGACGGCGCCGACCACCGCCGGCTGCGCACCCTGGTCGCCCAGGCGCTCACCCCGCGCCGGGTGGAGCGGATGCGGGAGCGGATCGAGAAGCTCGCCCAGGACCTGCTGGACGCGCTGCCCGCGGACGGCGGGACCGTCGACCTGAAGGCGGCCTTCGCCTATCCGCTGCCCATGTACGTCATCGCCGACCTCATGGGGATCGAGGAGGCGCGGCTGCCCCGGCTGAAGGTGCTGTTCGAGAAGTTCTTCTCCACGCAGACCCCGCCGGAGGAGGTCGTCGCCACCCTCACGGAGCTGGCGCAGATCATGACGGAGACGGTGGCGGCGAAGCGGGCCGCGCCGGGCGACGACCTGACCAGCGCGCTGATCCTCGCCTCGGAGGACGGTGACCACCTCACGGACGAGGAGATCGTCTCCACCCTCCAGCTGATGGTGGCAGCCGGTCACGAGACGACGATCTCGCTGATCGTCAACGCCGTCGTCAACCTGTCCACCCACCCCGAGCAGCGCGCCCTTGTGCTGTCGGGCCGGGCCGACTGGTCCGCGGTCATCGAGGAGACGCTCCGCTACTCCACGCCCACCTCCCACGTCCTGATCCGCTTCGCGACGGAGGACGTGCCGGTCGGCAACAAGGTGATCCCGGCCGGGGACGCGCTGATCGTGTCGTACGGCGCGATCGGCCGGGACGAGAACGCCCACGGCCCGACCGCCGGAGAGTTCGACATCACCCGCGACACGAAGAACCGGCACATCTCCTTCGGCCACGGCCCGCACGTCTGCCCCGGCGCCGCCCTGTCCCGCCTGGAGGCGGGCGTCGCCCTGCCCGCGCTCTACGCCCGTTTCCCCGGCCTGGACCTGGCGGTTCCGGCGACCGAGCTGCGCAACAAGCCGGTGGTCACCCAGAACGACCTGTTCGAACTCCCGGTCCGGTTGAATCCGTAGGCCCGGCCTGGCGCCCCTTGACTTCGAGAGCGCTCCAGCTCGTAGCGTCGCAGAACACCGGTGCGTGTGCCCCGCACCCGGTCTCCCCACGGGATGCCGGGTGCCGGATTCCGTCGCTAGATGGAAGAAGGCCCTCGCACCGGAGAACGACCGACGAGTGCACGAAAGGCTGTGACCCCACATGCAGAAGCGCAGGCTGCGGGACCTCCAGGTATCGGCCATCGGGCTCGGATGCATGGGAATGTCCGCCTTCTACGGCTCCGCCGACCAGGAGGAGGGCATCGCGACCATCCGCCGTGCCCTCGAACTCGGCATCGACTTCCTCGACACGGCGCAGGTCTACGGGCCGCTCACCAACGAGTCGCTCGTCGGCGAGGCGATCAGGGGCCACCGCGACGAGTACGTCATCGCGACGAAGTTCAACTACCGGATGGACGACGCCGTCCCCGGCGACATGAGCACGGTCGGCCGGCAGGACGGCTCGGCCGAGCATGTGCGCAGCTCGGTGCACGGCTCGCTCCAGCGGCTCGGCACCGACCACATCGACCTGTACTACCAGCACCGGGTCGACCCGAACGTGCCGATCGAGGAGACGGTCGGGGCGCTGGGCGAGCTGGTCGCCGAGGGCAAGGTGCGGTACATCGGGCTGAGCGAGGCGAGCGCGGAGACCATCAGGCGGGCGCACGCCGTCCACCCGGTCACCGCGGTGCAGAGCGAGTACTCGCTGTGGTCGCGGGACGTGGAGGCCGAGGTGCTGCCCACCTGCCGGGAGCTGGGCATCGGTTTCGTGCCGTACTCGCCGCTCGGCCGGGGTTTCCTCGCGGGCCGCTTCACCTCGCCCGACGAACTGGACGAGAACGACTTCCGGCGCACGAACCCGCGTTTCGCGGACGCCAACCTCCAGGCGAACCTGCGGCTGGCGGAGAAGGTGAAGGAGATCGCCGCCGAGAAGGACGTGACCCCGGCCCAGCTGGCCATCGCCTGGGTGCTGGCCCAGGGCGAGGACCTGGTGCCGATCCCCGGCACCAAGCGCCGTACCTACCTGGAGCAGAACGCCGCCGCGGTGGGCATCGAGCTGACCAAGGACGACCTGGCCCGCATCGACGCCGAGTTGCCGCGGGCGGCGGGTGAGCGCTACGACGAGGCCGGGATGAGGGCCGTCAATCGCTAGGGCGCCGGGCAGGGACCCGGCGACCGCGGGTCCCTCGTGGTCGCTCCCGCCCACGCCGCGGTAGCCGTGGATCGGGGACGGCCCCGGTGCCCCCAGGGGGCGCCGGGGCCGTCCCCCGCTCGCGACGGCGCCGGTCGTCCCGAACCTGAGCGTCCAGGTGGACGTGGACGCGGCCTGCGTGGTCCTCCGGGAGAGCGGCGCGGGATCGTGCACCCGTGCGATCACCGTCCCCGGCCCCGTTCCCGCCGTGTGCGCCCGGACACCACCACGAGGTCCAGCGCCGCCGCCAGCGCGAGAAGCCCGCACACCGCCGCGAGGGTGGTCAGCGGGCCGGTGCCCGGGCTGTCGCCCGGGCCCTCGTGCGCGGCCCACACCGCGAATCCGGCGGTCGCCGCGGCGAACAGGGGCAGGAAGACGGCGGAGAGCAGCAGCCGCAGGCGCAGGGCGCTGCGCGCGGTGGCCGGTTCGGTGCCGGTGCGGGGGACGCGGCGGCCGATCACACCGGAGCGCGACCGGCGGACCGGTGCCGTCGTCCGTCCGTGCTGGTGCTGGCGCATGACGTGCCTCCTTCGGCGGGGCCGCTCGGTCCGCCGCCCTCCGCGTACCAGGACGGACAGGGCTGAAACCGGCCTTGTGAGGAACCCCACGCGCGCCCCAACTGCCGTACGCCCGGGGCCGTTTCACGGATGCGGCCGGATGCCCGCGGACGCGGTGGCGTCGACCGTGCCGTCCCGTCTGCCACCATGGTCGGCGCCCTGACAGGCAGCCCCGGCCGTGCAGCGCTGCCGACCCGACGGGCTCGCCGGTCTTCCCCGATTTTCCCGGTTGTCGAGTACCCCGTCGTGTCTTCTGACCCTGCCCAGCCCCCGTCAGCACCCACCACCGCCCCGGCCTCGCGTTCGCCGTGGCGTTCCCTCCGGCACCGGGGCATGCGCTGGTGGTCGGCCGCGAACTTCGTCTCCAACGCCGGCACCTGGATGCAGCTCACCGTGCAGAACCTGCTCGTGCTGCACATCACGGGTTCGGCGGCGGCGACCGGTCTGTCCATGTCCGTCCAGGCGGCGCCCGCGCTGTTCGTGAGCCTGCTCGGCGGCGCCGCCGTGGACCGCTGGCCCCGGAAGCTCACGGTCACCGTCAGTCAGGCCCTGCTCGGCGCGGTCGCCTTCACCACGGCGCTGCTCGTGGCGCTGGACCGGATCGACATGACGGCCCTGCTGGTGCTGGCCGCCGTGACCGGCGTCATCGCCACCGTCGACGGACCGGCCTGCGCCCTGCTCGGCAACGATCTGGTGCCGGTGGAGGACGTGCCGTCCGCGATCGGGGTGGGCGCGCTGGTGCACAGCGCGGGCCGGCTGGCCGGCACCGCCCTCGCCGGGGTGACCGTCGGTTTCCTCGGCACGTCCGCCGCGTACGCCGCCAACGGGCTGTCGTTCCTGTTCGTGGCCGCCGTGGTGCCGTTCCTGCGGCCGGTGCCCGGGGCCGCCGGGAACCCGGCGGCCGGGCCGCGGGCGGTTCCGGCGCGCGCGGGCATGACCGTACGGGAGGGCCTGTCCTTCTTCGCGCGCAGGCCCCGCCTGGTCGCGCTCGCGGGCATCACCGGGCTCAGCTCCGTCTTCGGCCGCAACTACGGCCTCACCCTCGCGGTCCTCGTCACCGGACCGCTGGCCGGCGGCGCCGAGGCGTTCGGCACGGTCTCCACGGTGCTGGCCGTCGGCGGCATCCTCGGCGCGGTCCTCGGCGCCCGGCTGCGCAGGCCGTCCGTGCGGACCGTGGGTCTGCTCGCGGCGGCGGGTGCGCTGCTCCAGGTGGTGGCGGGACTGTCGCCGTCGCTGGCCGTGCTGCTGGTGCTGGTGCTGCCGATGGCGATCGTGGAGTCCGTCTCCGACACCGCCGGCACGTCCGTGCTCCAGACCGACCCGCCGCCGCATCTGCGGGGCCGGGTGCTCGGCGTGTGGAGCAGCGTCGGCACGGTGTGGAGCCTCGGCGGTCCGCCGCTGCTGGGCCTGCTCATGGAGTGGGCCGGCGCACGCGGCGCGCTGGTGGCGGGCGGTCTGCTCATCGCCGGGCCGATCGGCGCGGGCCTGCTGCTGCGCCGCCGCACCGAACCGGTGCCGCTGACCCTCCCCACGAAGGACGGCGACATCACCGACCGCGAGACCCTGAGCACGGCGGCCTGACACACCCCGGGCGGGACCAGCGGCGACGACCGACGGCTCCGCCGGGCGCCGGGCGCGTCGACGGGGCGGGGGGCTGGCGCCGGGCCGACGGCTCCGCCGGGCGCCGGACGCGCCGCCAACGGGGAGGGACTTGCGCGGGCCGACGGCTCCCTCGGGCACCAGCCCGCGCCGGGCGCGAGCCGCCCCCGCCAGACGCCGCCCGACCCACCCGGCTCGGCGTCACTCGCACCGGCGGACGCCAACTGCCCGGCGCACATGCGCCGGCTGTCCTCCCATCCCGTCGGGCGGCGCCCCACCTCGCCAACGCCACCAGCGCCACCCGACCCATTCCGCCCGGCGTCACCCGAGCCAGCTGACCAAGCCCGCCCGACGCCAGCCGCGCCAGTCGGCGTCCGCTTTAGGGCGCCATCCGACCGACGCGCCCCGGCGTGACCCGCACCGGTCCCCGCCTCCGCCCCGCGCCAAGCGCCACCTCCATCGCCAGCGCCACCTGGCCTAGCCCCGCCACCGCCACCAGCGCCATCCGACCGACCCGCCCCGGCGTCGGCCGCGCCGCCCCCCGTCAGTCGTGTCGCCCCGGCAAGTGGTACACGTGGAACGCCTGGCCGATCACCGGCTGGGCCACGTTGCGTACGCGGACGCCCCCGCTGGTCATGCCGTGCTCCGTGCCGGCGTGGGCGTGGCCGTGCACCGCGAGGTCGGCGCCGCCGGTGTCGATGGCCTCCGCGAGGAGGTAGCTGCCGAGGAAGGGGTAGATCTCCAGCGGCTCCCCGGCCAGGGTGTCCGGTACCGGCGAGAAGTGGGTCAGCGCGATCCGTACGTCGCAGTCCCACTCGTTCAGGTTCTTCAGGGCGCTGTGCAGGCCGTCGGCGGTCCGCCGGGTGTAGCGGACGAACTCCTTCATCAACGGTTCGCCGAACTCCCCCGCGCAGCGGCCGACGAAGCCGCCGCCGAACCCCTTGGTCCCGGCGACCCCGATCCGCGCGCCGTCGGCGGTCACGACGGCCGCCTGCCCCTCGAGGACGTGCGCGCCCGCGTCCCTGAGGATTCCGGTGACCTCCTCGGGCCGCTCGTCGTGGTGGTCGTGGTTGCCGAGTACGGCGACGACGGGCACCCCGAGGTCCTTGATCTCCCGGGCGACGATCGCGGCCTCCTCCGGTGTGCCGTGCCGGGTGAGGTCGCCGGCGAGCAGCAGGACGTCGGCGCACGCGGGCAGTGTCTCGAAGGAGCGCCGCAGGGTGCCCTGGCTCTCGGGGCCCATGTGGATGTCGCCCACGGCCGCGACGCGGATCATGTCAGGTCCTCTCCGTGGTCGGGCGAGGAGGTCCCGGCGATGAGCAGGTCGCTGTGGACCGGGTGCCCCGCCAGTTCCTCGCGGGCCATGCGCAGGATGTCGTCCCGGCACTGGGTGGACGGCACGGTGCCGGTGAGCAGGACGGCGTCGCCGCGCAGTTCGAGCCGTACGCCGAGTTCCGCGAGGTCTCCGGAGGCGAGGTGTTCGGCGAGGTGGGCGACGCGGTAGTCCAGGTTCCCTGCCGCCGGCCGGGGCGGCGGGCTCGTGTCGGTCATGGCTGCCCCTTCTGGGCGTCGATCACGTTCAGCCGTTCGAGGAGGAAGAGGAAGGCGGCCGGCATGGGCTGGTCACCGCAGGTCGTGCGGACCTCGTCCCAGTCGACCTTCTCGCGGACGGCGCGGGCCACCGGCAGGACCGACCCGAAGTCGCAGTAGTGCTCGGAGAAGGCACTGATCAGGCTGCGGATCAGGTCGGTCGGCGACAGGACCGGCATGAGCACCGAGTCGACCGGCAGGACGTGGGCCCGGTCGAGCATGGCCCGGGTGACGGGCTGGTGGGCCAGCGCGAAGATGATGTCGACGTTCTGCCCGTGGCAGGTGGTCTTCACCAGCCAGTCCTCCGGCGGGGTCCGCACGGGGAGGCCGGCCTCCCGCAGTGTGGCGGCCACCGCCTCGGCGTCCTCGGGCAGGATGGCGAAGTCCGCGTCGTGCTGGAGATAGCGGCTGCCGCCGTGGGCGTAGACGGCCACGCTCCCGGCGAGCGCGAAGGTGTGACCCGCGCGTTTGAGGAGCGCGCCGATCTCCTTGGCGGCCTCCAGGATCGCCTGGCTGCGATCGTGCGGCAGTTGCGCCGGATCCGGCGCGGACGAGAACTCCAGGTCCGGCCCGTCCGAGGCGAGGCGGAGTTCGGTGACCTCCGGTCGCCGGAGGGGCGCGGTGTCCTCCCCGTTGTGCGTCATGACCTCTCCGTTCGGCACCCTGCGTCCCGGGGCGGCCGGATCGGCCCCGGGGTCGGTACGGGTACCCGGCGCGCCGCCGGCGACACGGTGTCACCGGAAGGGTTCACTCCTCCACGACGTGCGCCGGACCGCCGCCGGTGATCTCGCCGGCCGGGAGCCACGTCCAGCCGGCGAGGCGGGCCGAAACGCCGTGCCGGTTCCCGTATGGCGTGCGCCGCTTCCGCCCGCGTCGCTCCCCCGTCGGCGAGTGGCCACTCGACCGGGCCGGGAGCACGCTGGTAGGCATGGCGACCCGGGCCGCGCGCGTGCGCCTCCGGCAGCCGTGGCAGTCGGTCCACGCGCTGCTGGTGCTCCCGGTCGTGCTCATCGTGGTGATCACGGTGGTGGACCTGCGGCTGCCCTGGGACATCCATCTCGGGCCGACCCTGGTGATCGCGCCCGCGCTCACCCCCTCCTTCGCCGGACCCCGGGCCACGGCGGGCATCGGGGCGCTCGCGGTGGCCGCCCAGTTCCTCATCGGCGTCCACCGCGGCGGGCTCGGCACCACCAATCACATCGTGCAGATCATCACTCTCACCATCCTGGTGGTGCTCACCATCCTCTACAGCGCCCTGCGCGAGCGCCGGCAGGCCCAGCTGGCCCAGGTCCGCACGGTCGCCGAGGCCGCGCAGCACGTCCTGATGTGGCCGCTGCCCGAGCAGATCGGTCCGCTGCGGATCGCCTCGCTGTACCTGGCCGCCGAGGACGAGGCCCAGATCGGCGGCGATCTCTACGCGGCGACCGTGTGCGACGGCTCGGTGCGCCTCCTCATCGGCGATGTCCGCGGCAAGGGGCTGCCCGCCATCGGCGAGGCGGCGCTGCTGCTCGGCTCGTTCCGGGAGAGTGCCCACCGGCACATCCCGCTGGGCGAACTGGCGACCCGGCTGGACCAGAGCGTCACCCGCTACGCGGCCGACCTGGAGACCCCGGAGGAGGTGGGCGAGCGGTTCGCCACCGCGCTGCTCGTGGAGATCCCGGACCGCGACCCGGTCCGCATGACCAGTTGCGGCCATCCGCCTCCGCTGCTGCTGAGCCCCGGCCACGTCGTGACCGTGCCGAGCCTGCACCCCTCGCCGCCGCTCGGGGTGCACGCCGCCGCCGAGCACACCCTGGACGTGTTCTCCTTCGAGCCGGGCGACACGCTGCTGCTCTACACGGACGGGGTCATGGAGGCCCGGGACGAGCACGGCCGGTTCTATCCGCTCGCCGAACGGGTCGCGCGGTGGACCGAGGACAGCCCCGAGGCGCTGATGCACCATCTGCGGCGCGATCTGCTCGCCCACGTCGGCGGCCGGCTCGGCGACGACGCCGCGCTCATCGCGGTGCACCGCACCCCCGTCGAGCGCCGCCGCCACCACGGCCGCGGCGAGGTCGCCCGCCACGCGTGAGCGCCCGCCGAGGTCGCCCGCCACGCATGAGGGCCCGGCGGGGACGCCGGCCGGCGGTCGATCCGGAGGACGATCCCGAGGACGGCCGCGAGACGGCTGGGGGCACCGGCCGGCACACGGTCCAGGCGGCGGCCGACCCGCGTCTTACGGCCGGAACCGGGGCGAACGTCTGACTTCCGGCGGATAGCGGTACGACAGCACCCACTCGGGTGGCTTCGGCAGCCACGTTCAACTGGCCTTGCGACAAAGTTCAGTTCGAAGGGTGGCCCCTCCTGCCGAGGCGTTGCGAGAATCTGCGGCGCCTCGACAACAGGGAGCCCCCGTGCGTCAGTTGAAGTCCGCGCTCGCCGCCGCCCTCGGCGCGCTCGCCCTCGTCCTCACCTCGCCCGGCACCGCGGGCGCCAGCGTCCTGCAACTTCTGCCGCAGAACGCCGACGGCCTGGAACAGACCTTCTCCCCCGCCTACGACTACGACGGCGACGGCTGTTACGCCACCGCCGCCATCGGCAGCGACGGCACCATCAACCCCGGCCTGAAGCTGGGCGGTGACGTCAACGGCCACTGCCACGACTACGCGCAGCTCGCGAACGCCAACACCTACTCGCGCGAGAAGTGCAACAACGGCTGGTGCGCGGTGATGTACGCCAGCTACTTCGAGAAGGACCAGGCGACCCTCGGGCCCGCCGCCATCGGACACACCCACGACTGGGAGCACGTCGTGGTGTGGATCAAGGACAACACGGTCGAGTACGTCTCGGTGTCCCAGCACTCCGGCTACCAGGTGGCGGCCCGCTCCTCGGTGCGCTTCGACGGCACCCACCCGAAGATCGTCTACCACAAGGACGGCGTCTCCACCCACTGCTTCCGGTTCGCGAACACCAACGACGAGCCGCCGGAGAACGTGACCGGCGGCTGGTTCTATCCCCGTCTGGTCGGCTGGAACGGTTATCCGGCCGGCTACCGCGAGAAGCTGCTGAGCGCGGACTTCGGGGCGGCCACCATCAAGATCAAGGACGGTGACTTCCAGTACGCGCTGGCGAACTCCATGCCGTCGGGCATCGCCTTCGACCCCAACGCCTGACCCCGGCGGGGGGGGGGGGGGGGGGGGGGGGGGGGGGGGGGGGGGGGGGGGGGGGGGGGGGGGGGGGGGGGGGGGGGGGGGGGGGGGGGGGGGGGGGG
>NZ_JBVHWM010000036.1:0-90291 GCF_055564375.1 Streptomyces sp. NPDC029138 | reverse complement strand
TCCCCCCCCCCCCCCCCCCCCCCCCCCCCCCCCCCCCCCCCCCCCCCCCCCCCCCCCTCCCCCCTTCCCCCCCCCCCCCCCCCCCCCCCCCCCCCCCCCCCCCCCAGGGGGCCCCCGGGGAACTGCCCTCGCCGCTGTTCCGGCGTCGCTCAGCCGGCGTCGCGCTCCCAGAGGTAGAAGCGCTCTGCCATGGCGTCCTTCGGGGACCGCCAGGTCTGCGGGTCGTACGCGCTGACGTACGCCGACAGCCGCTCGCTGACCTCCCTGAACTCGGGGTGCGAGGTGACCTTGGCGATGGCCGGTCCCGGCTCCCGCTCGGACTCGATCAGGTGCATGTACACGTCGCCGAACTGGAAGAGGCTGCGCCGGACGACTCCGACGAGGTGCGGCAGCTCTCCCCGGTCGGACTCCGCGAACACCTTGGCGATGTCGGGGGCGGAGCCCGGGGCCATGCGGGCGACGATCAGGGCCTGGTGCACGGTCGTCTCCTGTCGTCCGGCTCAGTCGGCCAGGGCCGGGGCGGGCCGCTCACCGGTGGCCGCCTTCTCGATCTTCTCCCGGATCAGCTCCAGCTGGATCTTGGAGTTCTTGTTGATGTTGTCGGTCATCCAGTCGTCGTCGACCGGCGCGTCCGGCTTCATCTGGAAGTCCTGGGTCCAGACCATCCGGGTACCGGCGGGCACCTCCTCGTACCGCCAGTGGATGTTCATGTGGGCGAAGGGCCCGGTCTCCACCCGGCGGGCCTTGACGGTGCGGGTGGCGCGGTCCGGCTCGCGCTCGGAGACCCAGCTCCAGACGGTGCCGTTCTCGTCCGGGTGCATGGTGAGCCGGAACGTCGTCTTGTCGCCCTCCTTCTTGAGGACCTCCACCGACGCGTACTCGCTGAACAGCTGGGGCCAGCGCTCCAGGTCGTTGGTCATGTCCCAGACCAGGTCCAGCGGAGCGGCGATGGTGATCTCGTTCTGGGTGTGTCCTGCCATGTCAGGCTCCTGCCATCAGTGTGCTGTTGACGAGGTTGAGGAACTGCTGGGGTGTCTTGCAGCGCTCGGCGTCGACCGGCATCGGGGTGCCGTGCGTGTTCTCCAGCTCGCCGACGATGCCGAGCAGGCCGAGCGAGTCGACGCCGAGGACGTCGAAGCCGGTGTCCGGCTTCTCCTTGAGCTGCTGCGGGCTGACGGTCACACCGGCGGCCTTCTTCATCAGCGCGGCGAGTTCTTCCACGGTGATCTGGGGCATGTGCTCTCCTCCTTCTCTGTACTCACTGCGCGGTGCCGCGTCGCAGCACCAGCGCCGAGTTCGACCCCATGAGTCCGCGGCTGAGGATCAGCGCCGTCCGCAGTTCGGCGGCGCGGGCGCGGCCGGTCACGAGGTCGAGGTCGTGGCAGACGTCGAAGACGTTCGGCGTCGGCGGGATCAGGCCGTGCTCCATCGCGAGCACGGCCGCCGCGGTGTCCAGTACGGGGGCCGCGCAGTAGCCCCGGCCGATCCCGGTCTTCGGCGCGGTGACCGGTACCCGGGTGCCGTGCTCGCCGAGGGCGTCGGCGAGTGCCAGCGCCTCGGCCCGGTCGGCCTCCGGGACCCCGAGGGCGTCGGCGAAGACGACGTCGACCTCCTCGGGGGCGCAGCCGGCCTCCGCCAGGGCCTGCCGGACGGCCTGGGCGAGCCCCTCCCGGGACTCGGTCCAGCGGGATGCGCCGGTGAAGGTGGCCCCGTGGCCGGCCACCACGGCCTTGATGTCGGCGCCGCGGGCCCGGGCGGCGCAGGCGGCCTCGACCACGAGCATCGCGCCGCCCTCGGCCGGCACGAACCCGCAGGCCCCGTCCGTGAACGGGCGGTAGGCCCGGGACGGGTCCGGCTCCCGGCTCAGCTCCTCGTAGCCGAGCTGGCAGACCATCGAGTACGGCGCGAGCGGCGCCTCGGTGGAGCCGGCCACGATCACGTCGGTGCCGCGCCGCACCGCCCGTGCCGCGTGGGCGAGGGCGTCCAGGCCGCCGGCCTCGTCGGAGGCGACGACCGAGCAGGGTCCCTTGAAGCCGCGGCGGATGGACACCTGGCCGGTGCTCGCGGCGTAGAACCAGGCGATGGACTGGTACGGCCCGACGAACCGGCTGCCCTTGCCCCACAGTTGTTGCAGTTCGCGCTGGCCGAACTCGCCGCCGCCGGACCCGGCGGCGGTGACGACGCCGATGGAGTACGGCGCGTCGGGGATGTCGGCCAGCGCGAGCCGGGCGTCGTCCAGCGCGAAGTCGGCCGCGGCCATGGCGTAGTGCGTGAACCGGTCGGTCTGGACGAGGAAGCGCTCCTCGATCGTGGCGGCCGGTTCGAAGGCGCGGACCTCACCGGCCACCTTGAGGGGAAGGTGCTCACAGCCCTCGCGGGTGACCCGGTCGAGGACGCTGAGTCCCTCCTGGGTGGCCTTCCAGAAGGTGCCGGTGGTGGTGCCGTTGGGCGCGACCACCCCGATGCCGGTGATGGCCGCGTGCCGGTCCTTCGGTTCGCTCATCGTGTCCTCACTCCCTCGGCCGGGTCAGGATCACCGCGGACTGGAAACCGCCGAACCCGCTGCCCACGGACAGCACGCTGGTCAGCTTCCGTTCGCGGGCGACGCGCGGGACGTAGTCCAGGTCGCACTCGGGGTCGGGAATCTCGTAGTTCGCGGTCGGCGGGACGACCTGCTTGGCGAGGGCCAGGACGCAGGCGACGAGTTCGATGGCGCCGATCGCCCCGAGGGAGTGCCCCACCATGGATTTGATGGAGCTCATCGGGGTGTCGTAGGCGTGGTGGCCGAGCGCCCGCTTCACGGCCGCCGTCTCGTGGCGGTCGTTCTGCCGGGTGCCGGAGCCGTGCGCGTTGACGTAGTCGATCGCCGTGGGGTCGAGACGCGCCTGGTCGAGGGCGGTGTCTATGGCCCGCGCCATCTCCAGGCCCTCCTTGGTCAGGCCGGTCATGTGGTAGGCGTTGCCGAAGGTGGCGTAGCCGCCGAACTCGCAGTACACGTGGGCACCGCGGGCCCGGGCGTGCTCCAGTTCCTCCAGGACGAGCACCGCGCCGCCCTCGCCCATGACGAAGCCGTCACGGTTGTTGTCGAAGGGGCGGGAGGCGTGCGCGGGGTCGTCGTTGTTCGGTGAGGTGGCCTTGATCGCGTCGAAGCAGGCCATGGTGATCGGGGAGATCGGAGAGTCCGAGGCTCCCGCGATGCATATGTCGGCGCGGCCTTCCTGGACGGTGTGGAAGGCGTACCCGACCGCGTCGAGTCCCGAGGTGCAGCCGGTGGACACGGTCTGCACGGGACCCTGGGCGCCGAAACGTTCCGCCACCGCGGAGGCCACGGTGCTCGGCGAGAACGCCCGGTGGAGCTGCGGCTCCGCCTCGGTGTGGTCGACGTCCCAGCGCTGCCCGCGATGGCTGACCAGGACGTAGTCGTGCTCCAGCCGGGTGGTGCCGCCGACGGCGGTGCCCACGGAGACACCGACCCGCCAGGGGTCCTCCCGCCCGAGGTCCAGCCCGGAGTCCCGGACCGCCTCCTCGCCGGCGACCAGGGCGAACTGTATGTACCGGTCCGCCCGTTCGACCTGTTCGGCGTCCAGGCCGTACGCCGCGGGCTCGAAGTCGCACTCGGCGGCGATCCGGGACCTGAGCCCGGTCGGGTCGAAGAACGTGATGCCCCGTGTCGCGGTACGGCCCTCGGCGAGCAGGTCCCAGAACGCCGGTACGCCGATCCCGCCCGGGGCGACGATGCCTATGCCGGTGACCGCCACGCGCCGGTTCATGAGCGCACCTGTGCCCGGTCGGCCGGATCGGCGGCGACGGCGACGGGCTCCGTCTCCTCGGTGTCGACGTGGCCGAGGGCCGGCCGGGGGGCCAGCGGGCCCAGGTGGAAGACGATCCGCGCCTCCACGTTGCCGACGTTGCGGAAGCGGTGCCGCATGTTCATGGGGATCATCAGCCCCTGCTCGGGCCGCAGCGGGTGCGGCTCGCCGTCCAGGTCCACCTCGAGCTGTCCGCACAGGACGTACACGAACTCCTCGGAGTAGGGGTGGTAGTGCTCACCGATGCGGTCGCCGGGCTGCACGATGGCCACGCCCATGAAGCCACTGGTGGAGCCCACCGTGGCCGGGGTGAGCATGGCCCGCAGATCGCCGCCGCGCCGGGTGTTGGGCTCGATCTCGCTGAGATCCACGATCTTCGGAAGCGGTTTGATCACGACGTTCCTCCGTTGGTGTGCTGGGCTGCCGGGCTCAGGCGTCCGGCGAGCGGCGGTCGGTGACGAGGTCCATGCCGACGGGCTCGCCGTCCAGCAGGGTGCTCAGCGCGGCCTGACGACCGGGCTCCGGCAGCAGGGCGCGGACGTCCACGCCGGGACGTACGTCGATCAGCCGGACCACGACGTCGTCGCGCTGGAAGATCGTGCTGCGCAGCACCGGGCTGTCGGGGTCCGCCGCCGCCGCCTCGTCCTGCTGGGCGAGCAGCTCCGCCAGCCGCATCCCGCAGTCCGGGCGGGCCGGGTAGTACAGCGCCTGCCGGTCGCCCTCGGCGAGTTCGTCCGCGGTGACGTGGTGCACGGCCGGCAGTGCCGCCCGGGTGAAGAACACCCGCGCGGACTCCTGGTCGTTCAGGTCCCGCTCCTGCTCCAGGTAGGGGTTGATGGCCTCCTCGACGGCCCGCACCTCGGGCTGCCGGGCGACGTGCCGCAGCGCCGCGAGCAGGTCGCCGCGCACCTCGATGGCCCGCACGACCCGGTTGCCGTGCATGAACAGGGAGGTGCGGCACAGCCGGGTGGTCTCGTCGACCCGCGCCTGGGGCGAGGCGTAGTCCGCGAGGATCTTCGCGACCTTCTCCTCGCTGCCCGGCCTGACCGTGAAGGTCAGCGCGTGCCGGATCACACCGTCCCCGATCCGCGGGGACGCCTGGAGCCGGCGCCGCGCCGCCGCCTCGGCCGGCTCGCCGCCGGTCTCGCGGACGATGTGGAACCGCAGCGACCGGGTGTCCCGGACGCAGCTGTGCAGCGGTTCCACCATCCGCACGTGCTCCTCGCTGTTCACCCAGGTGAGGAACGGCGGGGCGCTCTCCCACTCGCTGGTGATGAGCCATTGGGAGGGATTCTCGATCGACTGGCACAGCTGGTCGCTGACGTGGCCGGGCACCTGCGCCACCTGGTTGCACAGCTGCTCGTAGGCCTCCAGGAACTGCTGCTGGGCGCCGTCGTGGACGTCCACGAGCAGGACGACCCGGAGACGGGAGCCGTCGAACACGGACTGGGAGACCCTCTTCGACACCTGGCGCGTCGACTGGTCCGACATCTTTTCCGACAAGGTGGTCATGCTGCGCATCTCCTTCACGGGGGCAGAGGCGAACGCCGGCCGCCGATGACGCGACGTCAGCGCTTCTTGATCCTGTGCCGCTTCCCGCACAACGCGCGACTCGCGTGAACCACGTGGGTGATTGAGCACGCGAAAGCCGTCCCAGAGGGCACAGAAACAGCAACGCGCCTCACATCCCCACCCCTGCCTCTGGAGCCTTGATGCCGCAGAAAGCCGATCACCAGGTGCCCGTCCTCGTCGTGGGCGGTTCGCTGGTGGGCCTGTCCCTCTCCCTGTTCCTGGGCCGTCTCGGCGTACCCCACATGCTCGTCGAGCGGCACTCCGGGACCTCGATCCACCCGCGTGGCCGTGGCAACAACCTGCGGACGATGGAGCTGTACCGGGTGGCCGGCATCGAGCCGGACATCAAGGCGGCGGCCTCGCTCCTCGCGGCCAACCACGGCATCCTGCAAACCCCGACCCTGGTCGGGGACGCCGGCGAATGGCTGTTCAAGCACATCGACCCGGGCGGCGGGCTGGCGAAGTTCAGCCCCACGGCGTGGTGTCTGTGCAGCCAGAACGACCTGGAGCCGGTGCTGCTGAAGGGGGCCCGCGCGCTCGGCGGGGACCTGCGGTACTTCCACGAGATGGAGGGCTTCGAGCAGGACCCCGAAGGAGTGACGGCGTTCGTCCGGGACCGTGACAGCGACGAGCTGTACACGGTCCGCGCGGACTACCTGGTCGCGTGCGACGGCCCGCGCAGCCCCGTCCGGCGCCGGCTCGGCATCGGGCAGAGCGGCCCAGGCGACCTCTTCGCGAACGTGAGCGTCACCTTCCGGTCCAAGCTGCTCGCCGAGACGGTCGGCGACCGGCGCTTCATCTGCTGCTACCTCACCAACCCCGAGGCCGACGGCGCCCTGCTGCCGGTCGACAACAAGGAGCACTGGGTCTTCCACGCGCCGTGGCACCCGGAGCAGGGCGAGACACTGGAGGAGTTCACCGAGGAGCGGCTCCAGCGGCACATCCGGCTGGCCGTCGGCGTCCCCGACCTGGACGTCGAGATCACCGGCAAGGCGTCCTGGCGCGCCGCCGAACGCGTCGCCGAGCGGTACACGGCCGGCCGGGTGCTGCTCGCCGGCGACTCCGCCCACGAGATGTCCCCGACCGGCGCCTTCGGCTCCAACACCGGCATCCAGGACGCTCACAACCTGGCCTGGAAGCTGTCCGCCGTCCTCGACGGCTGGGCCGGTCCCGACCTGCTGGAGACCTACGACACCGAGCGCCGGCCCGTCGCGCTGGCGACCAGCGCCCGCGCCTCGGCCCGCTCCGTCGAGCACAGCCACCCCGGCTTCGCGCCCACGCCCGGCGTCGGCGGCGGCCCGCGCAGCGGGATCCTCCCCGTCGTCCTCGCCTACCGCTATCTGGAGGGCGCCGTCATCGGCGCCGACCCGGCCCAGCCGGTCGTGCCCGACGGGGTACGGCTGACCGCGGACCCGGGCAGCCGGGCCCCGCACCTGTGGCTGCGCCGCGCGGGCGACCGGCTGTCCACGATCGACCTCTACGAGCGGTCGCTGGTGCTGCTCTGCGACGCCGGGACGGCCGCGGGCGGGGCCTGGCACGCCGCCGCCCGGCGCATCGCCGGCACGGACGGCGTACGCCTGGAGGCGTACCGGGTCGGCACGGGCGCGGACGCCGACCTCACGTACGACGGGGACGGCCCCGGAGGCGGCACCGACTGGGCGGCGCTCCACGGCACGACGGCGGACGGGGCGGTGCTGGTACGCCCGGACGGATTCGTGGCCTGGCGCGCGTCCGGCGCCGTGTCCGATCCGGAGGCGGAGCTGCGGGCGGTGCTGGCGGCGGTGCTGCGGAGGCGCTGACGGCTGCGGCCGGCGCCCGGATGTCCTGGCGGGCGGCTGGATGTCCTGGCGGGCGGCTGGCAGTGTGGCGCCCCGAGGGGCGTGGGCCATGTGGCGCCCGAGCGCGACCAGCCACGGCAGCCGCAACCGGCGGACGGCCCGCAGCCACCAGGGCGCGCGCCCGGCGCCCTGCCGGAAGCGGCTGAGCCCGTGTGTGATCCCGGTGGCCGGCGGTCACCGGGATCACACGGTCAGATCCGTACCTCGACCGTCTTCGCGAGCCGGTCGTGCAGGCCGCGGCCGTCGCGGTCCCAGATGAGCGGCGGGATGGCGAGGAAGAACAGCACGGTGCGCAGCAGGGCACGCGCCGGGCTCACCCGGCCGGTCTCAAGCGCGACCACGCGCAGCCCGAAGAGTCGCTTACCCGGGGTGAAGCCGACCGTGCCCAGCGTGAGAACCATCAGCACGAAGAGGATGAGCGGTGCCCAGGTCCGCGCCGCGCTGTTGTAGCTGTCCGCAATCAGACCGTATGCGATCAAGAGGCATAGCCCCCAGTCCACGGCGAGTGCGCCGAGGCGCCGTCCTGGCCGTGCGATCGAGTTCGGCCCCTGCTCGGGGAGACCGAGCTGTTCGCCCCGGTATCCGAAGTCGGCGCCCGCCTCTTCCATGGCCGCGCGCGGCCCGGAGAGCCACGATCCGATTGCCTGCCTGTTGTCCACGCCTCCACGGTACTGTGCCCGGTTTCGGGCACTACGCACAGGGGTGTGTCGGGGCTACGGTGGACACGTGGCCGGTTAACTTCTGCGAAACAAATGGGTCACGCCCGAGAAATCACCCGTCCCTAGGGTCGAGACCAGCGTGTGCCACCGCACTGGCCGCACGAACGATCTACCACCCCGGCGAGGACGGTCGGGAGTAGGAGGAGCTGGATGTTCCAGAACGCCGACGAGGCCAAGAAGTTCATCGCGGACGAGGACGTCAAGTTCGTCGACGTCCGCTTCTGCGACCTGCCGGGCGTCATGCAGCACTTCACGGTGCCCGTTGAGGCGTTCGACCCGGACGAGGAGCTGGCCTTCGACGGATCGTCGATCCGTGGTTTCCAGGCCATCCACGAGTCCGACATGGCTCTGCGTGCCGACCTGACCACGGCCCGTGTGGACCCGTTCCGCCGCGACAAGACCCTCAACATCAACTTCTTCATCCACGACCCGATCACGGGCGAGCAGTACTCCCGTGACCCGCGCAACGTGGCGAAGAAGGCGGAGGCGTACCTGGCGTCGACCGGGATCGCGGACACCGCGTACTTCGGCCCCGAGGCCGAGTTCTACGTCTTCGACAGCGTTCGTTTCGCCACCTCCGCGAACGAGTCCTTCTACCACATCGACTCCGAGGCGGGCGCCTGGAACACCGGCGCCCTGGAGAACAACCGTGGGTACAAGGTCCGCTACAAGGGCGGCTACTTCCCGGTGGCGCCGGTCGACCACTTCGCCGACCTGCGCGCCGAGATCTCCCTGGAGCTGGAGCGGTCCGGCCTGAAGGTCGAGCGCCAGCACCACGAGGTGGGCACGGCCGGCCAGGCGGAGATCAACTACAAGTTCAACACCCTGCTCGCCGCCGCCGACGACCTCCAGCTCTTCAAGTACATCGTGAAGAACGTCGCCTGGCGCAACGGCAAGACCGCGACCTTCATGCCGAAGCCGATCTTCGGTGACAACGGCTCGGGCATGCACGTGCACCAGTCGCTGTGGAGCAACGGCGACCCGCTGTTCTACGACGAGGCCGGTTACGCGGGCCTGTCGGACACCGCCCGCTACTACATCGGCGGCATCCTCAAGCACGCCCCGTCGCTGCTGGCCTTCACCAACCCGACGGTGAACTCGTACCACCGTCTGGTGCCGGGCTTCGAGGCGCCGATCAACCTGGTGTACTCGCAGCGCAACCGCTCCGCCGCGATGCGTATCCCGATCACGGGCTCCAACCCGAAGGCCAAGCGCGTCGAGTTCCGCGCGCCCGACTCCTCCGGCAACCCGTACCTGGCCTTCTCGGCTCTGCTCCTCGCGGGCCTGGACGGCATCAAGAACAAGATCGAGCCGGCCGAGCCGATCGACAAGGACCTGTACGAGCTGGCTCCCGAGGAGCACGCGAACGTCGCCCAGGTCCCGACCTCGCTGAACGCCGTCCTCGACGCCCTCGAGGGCGACCACGAGTTCCTCCTCCAGGGCGACGTGTTCACGTCCGACCTGATCGAGACGTGGATCGACTTCAAGCGCACCAACGAGATCGCCCCGCTCCAGCTGCGCCCGCACCCGCACGAGTTCGAGCTGTACTTCGACGTGTGACAGACGCGCTGACGCGCTGACCGAGGCCCCGCCGCTCCCCCGGGACGGCGGGGCTTCGGCGTTCGCCGGCTCAGTCAGCGCGGACGCCGACGGTACGACGACACCTGGCGGCCCGCGTCGCGCACCCACCGAGTACCGGAGCCGTTTCCGCCGCTCCGGCTGACCGGCTTGCGCTCCCGTGCAACCTTTCCCGCTTCCCAGGCTTCCTATTGTCGGGAGATCATCCCTCCGGACCGTGTCGGACGAGAGAGGTTGAACGGGGATGCCGGAACAGAACGACTGGGAGCGCGAGTTCGATCACACCTGGGCGAACTCGGCCGAGCACAAGGAGCCCTCCGCCCGGGCCCGGATGCTCGCCGCCCGCTGGAAGGAGAACCCGCCGGACCCGGCGCCCTTCCGCGCCGACCCGGACCCGGCGCCGCGCCGGTCCTCCTGGGTCTCGACGGCCGTGGTGCTCGGCTGTGTGGCCGTGGTCATCGTGCTGCTGGGGTACGCGCAGATGCGCTCTCCGTACTGACCCTTTGCCCCGCCTAGAGCGGTTCCGGACCACTTCATGGGAATCGGCAGGTGCACACTGGACAGCGGGACGAGTGCCTGACTGCGGGGTGATGCAAGATGCAGAGCCGGTTCCGGAGCGATCGGCGACTGACCGTGCGCATGGGTCTCACGCTGTTCCTGCTCGGGCTGCTGTACGTGGGCTTCGTCGCCGCGCTGATCGTGCTGCTGAAGTCCTGGGTGCTGGTCGCCGTCCTGATCGGGGCGCTGTTCGTGGCGCAGTTCTGGTTCTCCGACCGGATCGCGATGTTCGCCATGCGCGGGCGGGTCGTGGAGCGGGAGGAGTATCCCGAGCTGCACGCCGTGGTCGACCGGCTGTGCGCGATCGCGGACCTGCCCAAGCCGGTGGTCGCCGTGTCCCGGATGGACATGCCGAACGCGTTCGCGACCGGGCGCAGCGCCGAGCACGCGGTCGTCTGCGTGACCACCGGGCTGCTGCGCCGGCTGGAACCGGCGGAGCTGGAGGGCGTGCTCGCGCACGAGCTGTCGCACGTGCGGCACAAGGACGTGGCCGTGATCACGATCGCGTCGTTCCTCGGGGTCCTCGCGGGCCTGATCGTGCGGTTCGCCCTGTACTCCCAGGTCTTCGGCTCAGGCCGCCGGGACCAGAACACGGCCGCGGTCTTCGCCGCCGTCCTGGGCGTCTCGGCGGCCGTGTACGCGATCAGCTTCCTGCTGATCCGCTCGCTGTCCCGGTACCGGGAGCTGGCGGCCGACCGCGCGGCGGCGCACCTGACCGGCCGGCCCTCGGCGCTGGCGGCGGCGCTCACCAAGGTCTCCGGGGACATCGCGCGGATCCCGACCAAGGATCTCCGCACGGCCCAGGCGTTCAACGCGTTCTACTTCACCCCGGCGACCGGCCGGGAGCCCGGCATCGAGCGGTTCTTCTCCACGCACCCGACCCTGGAGCAACGGCTGGAGCAGCTGGGCCGTATCTCGGCGGAGCTGGGCGAGGCCGCCACCCCCGGGAAGGCGGGCTGACCGGTGGGGCTGCTGGACATCCTGCTGGGCCGGACCAAGCCGGTCGCGCCCGATCTCGACCAGCTGTTCGCGCTGCCGTCGGCGGCCGTGACGCTGGAGGCGGCGGCCGGTTTCACGCCGACCGGGGACGGGGCCGTGTGCTTCGCCACCGTGGAGGGCGCGGCCTTCGAGCAGATCCACCGAGAGGTGCAGGCGCTGCTGGACGCGGACACCGACCGGACCGGTCCGCCGGTGGAGCTGCGCCGGGACGCCTACGGCTACTCCTGGCTGGTGTCCCGGCGCTCCCCCGGCCAGCTGCCCGAGCTGGTCAACGATCTGCACGCGGTGAACAGTTCGCTGGAGGTCAACGGCTTCGGCCCGCAGCTGCTGTGCTCGCTGGCCGGTTTCACGGACGGCACCGGCCGGAAGCTGGCGCTCGTCTACCTCTACAAGCGCGGCACGTTCTATCCGTTCGCCCCGCTGCCGGGCGCCGCCGAGCGGCGGGACACCGCGCTGGAACTCCAGCTGAAGGCCACGCTCGGAAACGACCTGCGGATCGAGCAGGATCTGGGCCGCTGGTTCCCGGTGTGGGGCGCCCCCGGCCTGTGACGGCCGGTGACGCCCCCGCTCACTTCCCGCTCTTCTCCCGCTGCTGCCGCCGGGTCTCGAAGGGCCGCTCACGGCGGTAGCGGCGCTCCCACCTGGCCTGCCGGTCCCGGCGGTCCCGGTACGCCCGGTAGCTGTCGGGCGGGGCGCCAGTGCCGGCCGGCGGGGTGGTGCGGGGCGAGCCGCGGCCCTGCGTCGCGTACAGATACAGCAGGGCGACGGCTGCGAGCCACCAGAGATGGTTTCCGATTCCGAGGATCACCAGGACGACGGTCCCGGTCGCGAGAATGCCACGCATGACGGACCTCCGTGGGGTGAGTCGAGTGGTTTGCTTCCGTTTGCTCAGCGTAGGGAGGCCGTGACGGTCCGTGCACCCCGTTTTTCCGGGGCGCGGGCGGCCGTGAGTGAATGGCCCGCATGGACGAACTCACCGCTTTCAGCTACCAGTACGACGGTGAACGGCTCAGCGGGGTGAGCGCCGGACTGCCCGGCCGGACCACGGCACTCCTGCTGCACGGCGCGGGCAACGGCAGCAAGCAACGGCTGCTGCCGCTCGTGTCCGACTTCGCCGCCCACGGCTGCCGCGCCCTGGCGTTCGACTTCTCCGGCCACGGCGAAAGCTCGGGCGCGCTCGCCGAGTTGAGCCTGCGGCGACGGTACGAGCAGGCGGTCGCGGTGCTCGACGCGCAGGTACCGGGGGACGACCCGCTGATCCTGGTCGGGTTCAGCATGAGCGGGCAGACGGTGGCGGACCTGGTACGGCACTACGGGCGCCGGGTGGCGGCGGTGGGCCTGTGCGCGCCCGCCGTCTACACGCCCGAGGCCTGGGACGTTCCGTTCGGCACCGGCCAGGGCCGCTTCTCCGAGCTGATCCGCACGCCCGACAGCTGGCGGAACTCCCCCGCCCTGGCGGCGTTCCGCTCGTACGAGGGCCGGGCGGTGCTGGCGGTCCCGGGCACGGACGCGGTCATCCCGCCGACGGTGACACACGCCGTCCAGGACGCGCTCTCGACCCGCGCCCACTACACCCGCTTCGACCTCCCCGACGCCGACCACATGCTGGGCCTCTGGCTCCACGACCACCCCGAGGACCGCCGAGAGTTCGTGAAGACCCTGCTGTAGCCGCCCCGAGGGACGCGGGACTGTATCCACACGCGGCTCCGCCGCGCGGGGCGCCGCCCCGCTCAGCGAGCAGGCACAGCTCCGTGCGCGTATCGCGCCCCAAGGGCGCGCTGGGCCGTATCGACATGCGGCTCTGCCGCGCGGGCGCGACCAGCCACGACGGCGCGGCACCGACGACGGGCCTTCGCCCCGCGCGCATTGTCAGTGGCATCGGCGACCATGGCGACAGCGCATCGTGAGCCGAAGGGGAGGCCGGCATGGCGGAGGAACGGCGGTACATCGACGTGGCGGAGCGGCGGGCTCGGCTGGCGATGCGGCATCGGCTGGCCGGGACGGCGCGGGCCTTGACGCCCGAGGAGGTGGCCGCCTCCCTGGTCGCCCTGCACGGCTCGGACCCGGCGACGGTGCACCTGGCGGTGGCCGCCCGGCTGACCGACCCCGCGAAGGCGGTGCCGGAGACGGAGCGGGCGCTGTACGAGGACCGCACGCTGGTGCGGATGCACGGCATGCGGCACACGGTGTTCGTGTTCCCGGCGGACCTGACGGCCGTCGTCCACGCCTCGACGGGCCTCGCGGTGGCCGCCCGTGAGCGCGCGAGCCTGCTGCGGGACATGGCGACAGCCGGCGCCCCGGACGCGGCGTGGCTGGCGGAGGTCGAGGAGGCCACGCTCGCCGCGCTGGCCCGGCGCGGGCAGGCGACGGCGGCGGAGCTGGCGGCGGACGAGCCCCGCCTGCGCGAGCGGTTCGTCTACGCGGCCGGGAAGAGCTACGAGGGCGTCCACACGGTCTCCACCCGCCTGCTGCGCGTGCTGGGTGTGGAGGGCAAGGTGGTCCGGGGCAGGCCGCTCGGCTCCTGGACGTCGAGCCAGTTCCGCTGGGCGCCGGCGCCGCCCCACCCCGAGCTGGACGTGGCCGAGGCGCAGGCGGCCCTGCTGCGCCACTGGCTGCGGGCGTGCGGCCCGGCGACCGAGGCGGACCTGAAGTGGTGGACGGGCTGGCCGGTCAGGGAGGTCCGCCGCGCCCTGTCGGCGATCGGCGCCGAGGAGGTCTCCCTGGACGAGGGCACGGGGTACGTCGGCGCGGGTGACGCGGAGCCGGTGACGGGCCCCGGCGCGCCGTGGGCGGCGCTGCTGCCCGCCCTGGACCCCACGGCCATGGCCTGGCAGCAGCGCGACTGGTATCTGGACCCGGCGCTGCGCCCCGTGCTCTTCGACCGCAGCGGCAACGTGGGCCCGACGGTGTGGTGGAACGGCCGGGTGGTGGGCGGCTGGGCCCAGCGTGCGGACGGTGAGATCGTCTGGCACATCCCCGAGGAGAGCGTCCGCCGGGAAGCCTCGGCCGAAGTCACGGCGGCAGCCGAACACCTGCGCAACTGGCTGGGCGCAACCCGCATCACCCCCCGCTTCCGGACACCACTGGAACGGGACCTGACGGCGTGACAGTGCCGGGTGATGGGCGGCTGGAACCAGCGTGCGGACGGCGAGATCGTCTGGCACATCCCCGAGGAGAGCGTCCGCCGGGAAGCCTCGGCCGAAGTCACGGCGGCAGCCGAACACCTGCGCAACTGGCTGGGCGCAACCCGCATCACCCCCCGCTTCCGGACACCACTGGAACGGGACCTGACGGCGTGACAGTGCCGGGTGCCCCGCGCCGGTGACGCGGGGCACGCGGCCTCACGGCCGGCTCAGCGCGAGTAGCGCATCAGCGCCCGCACCATGTGGCACGTGGTGTCGGACGGCGGGCGCATCCCGATCCGCTCCGCCGTGCTGCGGATCGTCTCGTTCCGGGCCTGGTCCGGCAGATACACCCCGGAGTCGAGCAGGGCTATGGCCAGGCGCATGGCCTTCAGACGCCGGTTGTGCGTGACGTACCACTCGCGCGGCCGTCCGGCCGGCAGCGGTCGCTTCGCCACGGGCTCGTAGGGCGAGTCGAGCAGCACGGAACGCTTGGCGGTGGACTGGGTCGGCAACGGCTTCGGCTTCAGGGCGGCAGCGGGCACAGGCATCCTCCTGTCGCGGTCAGGGCACACACCGGGGTCCGGCGCGCATCCTCGAACACTGCTTCTATTCTACGGGCCACCACTGACAAAAGCCCCTGGCCACAAGGGCTTTCGGGGCTCCAGTGACGGGGGTGCAGAACGGTTTTCGCGTACCGTGTGCGGCATGGAGATCTGGATCAATCCCGCCTGTTCCAAGTGCCGCAGCGCGATCAGCCTGCTCGACGCCGAGGGAGCCGAGTACACGGTTCGGCGCTACCTGGAGGACGTGCCGAGCGCGGACGAGATCAGGGCCGTACTCGACCGGCTGCGCCTCGAACCGTGGGACATCACCCGCACTCAGGAGGCGGTCGCCAAGGAGCTGGGGCTCAAGGAGTGGCCGCGCGACGAGAACGCGCGCGACCGGTGGATCACCGCGCTCGCCGAGCACCCCAAGCTGATCCAGCGCCCGATCATCACCGCGGACGACGGTACGGCGCTGGTGGCCCGCAGCGAGGAGGCCGTACGGGAGGCCCTCTCCCACAGCGGCAAGGGCTGAGGCTGGCTCAACTCCGGCGTGACACAGGTCACTTCACTGACTCCTGTAACCGCTGAGTAACCTCGTTCGGTATCTCGTACATAGCGGCGTACGCTCCCCTACCTCTTCAGGAGGCGCGCATGTCGCGCAGGAGAACTCTCGGTACGAAGAAGAAGCTCGCGCTGCTCGTCAGCGCCGCGGCGGTGGCGGGCGGCGGGGCCTTCGCCCTGGCGTCCACCTCGAACGCCGCGCAGAGCCCGCAGAACGCCAGGACGCTGTCCGCCGGGGACTCGACCGTCTGCCAGGGGCTGGCCACGGCCCTCGGCAACAACGAGAAGTTCATCGCGGACCAGAAGGCGAAACCGGACGCGCAGTCGGCGGCCCGTATCGCCAACCGGCAGGCGGTCATCGAGCAGATCAAGGTCCAGCAGAAGGCGTCCGGTTGCACCGTTGGGGAGTCGGCTCAGGGCTCCCAGGCGGCGCAGGGCGGCGACGCCGGGCCGGGCGCGGGTCAGCAGAGCGGCGGTCAGCAGGCCGGGGGCGCCCAGCAGGGCGCCGACCAGCAGGCCGGGGGCGCTCAGCAGGGCGCCGGTCAGCAGGCCGCCGGCGCGCAGGTGTGCAAGGGCTCCACCGTGACGCTCTCCGGCGAGGGCGGCGCCCCGGCCGCGTCCAGCAACCAGTTCCCGGCGGGGACGACCCTGAAGGTCACCAACCTGGACAACAACAAGTCCACCACGGTGAAGGTGACGTCCGTCTCCGGCAGTTGTGTCCTGCTCAACAACGCCGCCTTCGAACAGGTCCGGGAACCGGGCAAGTTCCTCATCCGGCGCGCGGTGATCGAGAAGGTGGGGTGAGGTTCAGGGAGACGACAGGAAATCGGTGAGGTGGCGGATCAGGGCCGACGGTGCCGTCTGCGGCAGCGCGTGGTGGGAGACGTCCGGCAGTACGGCCGTCTCCGCGTGCGGCAGCAGCGCACCGGCCCGCGCCACCACTTCACGAGGGTCATGGGTCCTGCTGTTCGCGGCCACGAGCAGCAGGACCGGCACCCCGAGGGCGCGCAGCGCGTCCGGCGCCGGCCGGGGACCGGTCACCGGCTTCGCGGCCGGGAACCCGGCGGCGGCCTCCTGGAGCGCCAGCCAGTCGGGGTCCAGCGCCGCTCCCCGGGTCTCCCACTCCAGAAAGGCGCGGACCCTGCGGGGTGCGGGCCGCAGCAGCATCGGCAGCGCGTGCAGCAGGTACGCCGTCTTGAACCCGGCGAAGCACTGGGTCGGGTCCAGGAGGAACAGACGGCGCACCCGGGCGGGCGCGCGCAGCGCGTGGTGCAGGGCGATCCAGCCGCCGTAGGAGTGGCCGCCGATGTCGGTCACGGTGACGCCGAGGCCGTCCAGGACGGCGTCCAGCCAGTCGGCCAGGTCGGCGACCGTGCGGGGGTGACGGTCGCCGGCCCGGCTCAGCCCGGGCGCGCCGGGCAGGTCCACGGCGTGGACCCGGCGGATCCGGGCGAGGCCGGCGGCCTGCGCGTACCAGGAGGCGGAGGTCGCCGCGCCACCGCCCGGCAGCAGGAGCAGCGGCGGCGCGTCGCGCGGGCCGCAGACGTGGACGTGGGCCTCGCCGAAGGGCGTGGCGACCGTCAGCGCCTCCCGGTCGGCGGGCCACTTCGCCATGACCTTGTCGTACGCAACCCGGTACGCCTCACGGTCGTGTCCGGCCATGGCGCCTCCCCCTATCATCTCGCTCAGCAAGATATTCGCCGAGCGAGATGATAGCCGGGAGGCTCCGCGTGTCCACCCCGTCCGGCCCCGCCCCGGGGCCCGAGCTGGAGATCGTCCACCTGCTGCGCGCCGCCACCGTCGAACTCGGCCTGCACAGCGCCCGGTTCGCGCACCGGAACGGCATGCATCCCACGGACGTGCGCGCCCTGATCGCGCTCATGGACGCGCGGCGGGCGGGCGAGGAGATGAGCGCCGGGCGGCTCGGCGGCGTGCTCGGGCTCAATTCGGCGGGTACGACCGCGCTCGTCGACCGGCTGGAGCGGGCCGGGCTGGTGCGCCGGGCGCGCGGGGAGCGGGACCGGCGCAAGGTCGTGATCGAGGTGGAGGACCGCGCGGTGCAACTCGGCTGGGCCTTCTTCGGGCCGCTGATCGAGCGGTCGGTGGAGCTGCTGCGCGGCTGTGACGACCACCAGCTGGCGGCGATCCGGGACTTCCTCACCGGCGTACGGGAGGCCGCCGCCGAAGCGGAGTGAGCAGCCCGTACATCACCCGGCGCCACCTCACCACGTGAGCCTGGGCACGGAACCACCAGGTAACACGGGGTTCACAGAGGAGCAATGGCCGGGAAACGGCCTGTTGACAGGCTGCCCGGCAGATCGAGCGGCGCACCGGTGCCGCAGCGCCGCAGCACCCCGCGTGCACCCGACCACCCCCGAAGGATGTGGCCCCGTGACCTTCAAGGCTGAGTACATCTGGATCGACGGCACCGAGCCGACGGCCAAGCTGCGTTCCAAGACGAAGATCATCACGGGTGCTCCGGCCGGTCTCGACGCGCTGCCGATCTGGGGCTTCGACGGCTCCTCCACCAACCAGGCCGAGGGCCACTCCTCGGACTGCGTGCTCAAGCCGGTGTTCACCTGCCCGGACCCGATCCGCGGCGGCGACGACGTACTGGTGCTGTGCGAGGTGCTGGACACCGACATGAAGCCGCACCCGTCCAACACCCGCGCCGCGCTGGCCGAGGTCGCCGAGCGGTTCGCCGCGCAGGAACCGATCTTCGGCATCGAGCAGGAGTACACCTTCTTCGACGGCTCCCGCCCGCTGGGCTTCCCCGAGGGCGGCTTCCCGGCCCCGCAGGGCGGCTACTACTGCGGTGTCGGCGCCGACGAGATCTTCGGCCGGGAGATCGTCGAGGCCCACCTGGAGAACTGCCTGAAGGCCGGCCTCGGCATCTCCGGCATCAACGCCGAGGTCATGCCGGGCCAGTGGGAGTTCCAGGTCGGCCCGCTCGCCCCGCTGGAGGTCTCCGACCAGCTGTGGGTGGCCCGCTGGCTGCTGTACCGCACCGCCGAGGACTTCGGCATCTCCGCGACCCTGGACCCGAAGCCGGTCAAGGGCGACTGGAACGGCGCGGGCGCGCACACCAACTTCTCCACCAAGGCGATGCGCGAGGGCTACGACGCCATCGTCACCGCGTGCGAGTCGCTCGGCGAGGGCTCGAAGCCGCTGGACCACGTCAAGAGCTACGGCGCCGGCATCGACGAGCGGCTGACGGGGCTGCACGAGACCGCCCCGTGGGACAAGTACTCCTACGGCGTCTCCGACCGCGGCGCCTCGGTCCGCATCCCCTGGCAGGTCGAGAAGGACGGCAAGGGCTACATCGAGGACCGCCGCCCGAACGCCAACGTCGACCCGTACGTGGTGACCCGCCTGCTGGTGGACACCTGCTGCGCCGCGCTGGAGAAGGCCGGCCAGGTCTGATCCGTCCCGCCGTACTTGAGGGGCGCCCGCCGTCACGGCGGGCGCCCCTCGCGCGTTGAGCCCCGTCCGCACCCGCCGCTGTCCGAGCAGTGAGACGGAGATCCAGCCACGGACGGGCCGTGGCGGGCCGCTGACCAGGGCGGCAAGCCGGGGTTCGGGGCGGGTGCGACGTCAATTTCACGCCAGGGAAGCGTCCAAGCAGTGAGAGAAGGCTCCTGCCCGGCGCACGCCTCTGCTTCAATGGGCGTATGGCCGGCTTCCAGCAGATCACCGCGACGGGTCGCCACGACCTCGAGCCGTTCTGGCCTTCCCGTCAGCACCACGACTTCGACCGTGTGTGTTGCCGCGCGATGAACGCGCGGGCCCTCTAAAGCCGTACACCCCGGCCTTCGGCCAGCGCGGAACGACGTACGTCCTCCGGCGCGCCCGACCACGAATCGCGGCCGCCGCACCTCCCGACGAACTCCTCGCGCGAAAGAGCTGACCTCTCATGGCGACCTCCCGTTCCCTGTCCACCGCCACCCTGACCGCCTCCGCCCCGAACGGCACCCGGCACCGGCTGCGCGCCGTCGACCGGGACGAGGTGGTGGACGTCGCGGACTTCCTGCCGCCCGGCGCCACCTGGCTGCCCGCGCCGCAGCACGCCCTGCCCACCCTGCCGGGCCAGCCGCCGATGGTCGGCTACCTGGTGCTGGTCCCCGCCGACCAGCGGCCCCCGTTCCTGCCGGTCGCGGTCCCGGACCAGCCGCAGGCCGAGACGGACCCCGGCACCGAACCACTGGTGCGGATCGACCCCGTGCGGCGCACCGCCGACGTCGCCGGCCGTGAACTCGACCTGACCTACCTGGAGTTCGAGCTGCTCGCGCACCTGGTGGCGCATCCGCACCGGGTGCACACCCGCGACCAGCTGGTCACCACGGTGTGGGGCTACGGCCATGTCGGCGACGGCCGCACCGTCGACGTCCACATCGCCCGGCTGCGCCGCAAGCTGGGCGCCGAACACCGCCAGACGATCCAGACGGTACGCCGGGTCGGCTACAAGTACACACCCCCGACCCCCCGCTGACCGCCCCACCGCCGACAGGGCGCCGGCCCCCGCGGACCGGCGCCCCGCCGACCGCTCCGACCCAACGGAGGTCCCGGGCTCCGCCGACCGCTCCGACCCGACGGAGGTCCCGGGCTCCGCCGACAGCTCCGACCCGACGGAGGTCCCGGGCTCCGCCGACCGCTCCGACCCGACGGAGGTCCCGGGCTCCGCCGACCGCTCCAACCCGGCGGGGACCAGGGCTCCACCGACCGTACGGCCCCGGTGGGAGTCCCGGCGGCTACACCGACCGTACGGCCCCAGTGGGAGTCCCGGCGGCTCCGCCAACCGCTCCAGCCCCGGCGAGATCCCGGCCCCCGCCAACCGCTCCAGCCCCGGCGAGATCCCGGCCCCCGCCAACCCCTACGTCCCGGCGGGACCCCAGCCCCCGCCAACCGCTATGTCCCGGCGGGAACCCCGGCTCCACCGACCGTACGCCCCCGTGGCGCCCCGGGCTCCGGTCTCCCCACGCCAACGCCCCCCACCGGCCGTTCTGCCCTCGGCAGAGCCCCGCGCCGCCGTTGTCCCGAGCGGGCACGATGACGGTATGAGGCTTCTGGTGCTGGGCGGGACGGAGTTCGTGGGGCGGGCCGTGGTGGAGGCCGCGGTCGGGCGGGGCTGGGAGGTGACCGTCTTCCACCGGGGACGGCACCAACCCCCGGCCGGGGTGCGGTCGTTGCACGGTGACCGCACCGCGCCCGACGGTCTCGCCGCCCTCGCGGCGGACGGAGGCGAGGGCTGGGACGCCGTGGTGGACACCTGGTCGGCCGCCCC
Source organism: Streptomyces sp. NPDC029138 (assembly GCF_055564375.1). NCBI lineage: Bacteria > Bacillati > Actinomycetota > Actinomycetes > Kitasatosporales > Streptomycetaceae > Streptomyces > Streptomyces sp. NPDC029138. The sequence goes on along the minus strand of NZ_JBVHWM010000036.1, from coordinate 69,706 downwards.
ACGTGCCGTGCACGAGGCGGCCCGGCTGCTGCGCGGCCGGGCCGGACGGTACGCGTACGTCTCCAGCCGGTCGGTGTACGCCTGGCCCTGGCCGCGCGGCGGCGCGGAGGACGCTCCGCTGGTCGAGGGCGCCATCGCGGACGCCGAGGCGACGGACTACGCGCGCGACAAGCGCGGCGGCGAACTGGCCGCCGTCGGGGCCTTCGGCGCGGCGGACTCGCTGCTGGTCCGGGCCGGGCTGATCCTCGGCCCGTACGAGAACGTCGGCCGGCTGCCCTGGTGGCTGACCCGGATCGCCCGTGGCGGCCCGGTCCTGGCCCCCGGCCCGCGCGAACTGCCGGTGCAGTACGTCGACGTGCGCGACCTCGCCGGGTGGCTGCTCGGCGCGCTGGAGCGCGGGCTGTCCGGGCCGTACAACCTGGTCAGCCCGCCCGGCCACACCACCATGGGCGAGCTGCTCCAGGCGTGCCTGCGGGTCACCGGCGCGGACGCGGAGCTGCGCTGGACCGACCCGGGGGTGATCCTGGAGGCCGGGATCGAGCCGTGGACCGAGCTGCCGGTGTGGGTGCCGCCGGGCGGCGAGATGTACGACGCCGTGCACTGCGCGGACGTGTCGCGGGCGGTGGCCACGGGGCTGGTGTGCCGGCCGGTGGACGAGACCGTCGCGGACACCTGGCGGTGGCTCACGGAGATCGGCGGCACCGCACCCCAGCGACCGGACCGCACCCGCAAGGGCCTGGACCCGGAGGTGGAGGCGAAGCTGCTGGCGCGGGCCGGGGGTGTACCTGGCACCACCCTCCAAGAGGGGCCCTCGGACGACTGACCGGGCCGCGGCCGTCGGCGAGACTGGCGGCATGAACACCGACAAAGACAGAGCCGCCTTCCGCGCGAGGGCCAGGGAGGCGCTGCTGGCCGCCGTGCAGGGGCTGGTGCTGGCCGTCGTGGTGCTGCCGTGCGGTGTCGCGTTCCTCGTGCTGACCCTCGTCTCCGTCGCACTGATACCGCTCGGCGTCGGCCTCGTCACCACTCCGGCGATCCTCACCGGCGTACGGGCGCTGGCGGACGCCCGCAGGAGGCTCGCGGCACAGTGGTGCGGAATCCGGATACCGGCGGTGTACCGGCCGCTCCCGGAGAGCGCCAACCCCTGGAGCCGCACCGTCGCGCTGCTCCGGGACCCGCAGGTACGGCGGGACGTGCTCTGGCTGCCGGTGGACATGACCGCGGGTTTCGTCACCGCGCTGCTGCCGGCCGTGCTGGTGTTCTTCCCGGTCCAGGGGTTCCTGGTGGGCGCCGGCCTGTGGCGGGCGTACGTCCGCGAACCGGGCGACGTCTACTGGTACGGCTTCGTGCCGGTCACCGGCCAGGTGACGGCCCTCGGCGCGGCCGCGCTCGGCGCCCTGGTCCTCGCCGGCACCTGGCGCCTCACTCCGCGCCTGCTCACCGCGCACTTCACGCTCACCCGGGCCATGATCGGCGCCTCCCGTGCCGCACTCGCCGAGCGGGTCGAGGTGCTGACCGAGACCCGGCGGGACGCGGTCGACACCTCGGCCGCCGAGCTGCGCCGCATCGAACGGGACCTGCACGACGGGGCCCAGGCCCGGCTGGTCGCCATGGGCATGGACCTCGGCACCGTCGAGATGCTGGTCGAGCGGGACCCGGCGCAGGCGAAGAAGCTGATCGCGCAGGCCCGCCGGAACTCCGCCGAGGCCCTGGAGGAGCTGCGTGACCTGGTGCGCGGCATCCATCCGCCGGTCCTCGCCGAGCGCGGGCTCGGCGACGCCCTACGGGCGCTGGCGCTCCGGCTGCCGCCGGTCACGGAGGTCGCCGTGGAGCTGCCCGGCCGCGCGGACGCGCCGGTCGAGTCGGCGGCCTACTTCGCGGTCAACGAGCTGCTCACCAACGCGGTCAAGCACTCCGGCGCCGACCGGGTGTGGGTCGACGTGCACCACACCGACGGCCGGCTGCGGGTGACCGTCACCGACAACGGCCGGGGCGGCGCGGTGGTCGGCGCCGGCTCGGGGCTCGCCGGGGTCGAGCGCCGGCTCGGTACATTCGACGGCATCCTGGCCGTCAGCAGCCCCGCCGGCGGTCCCACCATGGTGACCATGGAGATCCCGTGCGTGTTGTCCTAGCCGAAGACCTCTTCCTGCTGCGCGACGGGCTGGTGCGGATGCTTCAGGCGTTCGGCTTCGAGATCGCGGCGGCGGTCGAGTCCGGACCGGAACTCGCCCGGGCGCTGGAGGAGTTGAACCCCGACATCGCGGTGGTCGACGTACGCCTGCCGCCGACGCACACCGACGAGGGTCTGCAATGCGCGCTCGCGGCCCGGCGGGCGCGGCCGGGCCTGCCGGTGCTGGTCCTCTCCCAGCACGTGGAGCAGCTGTACGCGCGCGAGCTGCTCGCGGACGGCACCGGCGGGGTCGGCTATCTGCTGAAGGACCGGGTGTTCGACGCGGAGCAGTTCATCGACGCCGTACGGCGGGTGGCGGCCGGCGGTACGGCGATGGACCCGCAGGTGATCCAGCAGCTGCTGGCGCGGCGGTCGGCCGGCGAGACGCCGCTCGGCCGTCTCACCCCGCGCGAGCGGGAGGTGCTGGAGCTGATGGCGCAGGGCCGGTCCAACGCGGGCATCGCGGCACAGCTCGTGGTGACGGAACGGGCGATCGCCAAGCACACCTCCAACATCTTCAGCAAGCTCGGACTTGAGGTGTCGGACGACGACAACCGGCGCGTCCTGGCGGTCCTCGCCCATCTGGACCGGGACCGCTGACCTGCCAACTCCCTTGTTCCTGTGAGGAATTCGCGGGACCGGTGAACACCTCTGGGGCGGGGTGCGTATGTAGGGGCGCCGCTTCACTCCTGTCGGGCGCCTCGATGCTGCCCCGCAAGGAAGTCAGAGGAGTTCCATGGGACGCAACACACGAAAACGCCGTACGCCGCTGGCCACCAAGGCCATAGCCGCATCGGCGGCCCTAGCGCTCGGTGGGGGCGGGCTGATCTGGGCGAACTTCTACGCCTCGGCTCACGAGTCGGACAACCAGTCGTGGGGAGGCAACCAGACAAAGGCCGCGACGGCGCAGGTCGCGACCATCTCCTGCCCGGACGTGGGCCAGAAGCTCACCAACGTGCCGGCGCAGGCCCGTACCGAGGTCGCCGGGGAACTGGCCAACCTCGACCGCCAGATCACCGACGCCTACCAGCGTCTGGCGACCACCCGGGACGCGCAGGCCAGGGACGCGAGTTTCGTGCAGAACTCCATCCTGCAACCGCTCCAGGACCGGCGGAAGGTGATCCTCGACCGGATCAAGCTGGAGATCACCCGCGTCGGCGGCACGGCTCCCGGCAGCCTGGACACCCTGGCCACCTGCACGGCGCAGAACGCCAACCAGACCACCGCCGACGGCCAGCAGCAGAACGGCGGCCAGCAACAGGGTGGTCAACAGCAGGGTGACCAGCAGCAGGGTGACCAGCAGCAGAACGGCGGTCAGCAGCAGGGCGGCCAGCAGCAGGGTCAGAACGGCCAGCAGGGCAACATCGGCGGGCAGGCCGGCAACGGCCCGGTCGCGGCCGACTTCGTGGACATCACCAAGGTCCAGGCGAACGTCAAGGCCAAGCCGCGCGCCGGCCGCAACGCCTCGACCGGCACGTTCTCCACGCGCTGCGGTGTGAACGCCAACAAGAACCACAACACCGACAACGTGATCGTGGCGCCCGGTGTGGCCAACGGCGCCCACCACCTGCACGACTACGTCGGCAACCAGAAGGTCAACGCCTTCTCCAGCAACCAGACGTTCCTCCAGGCCGCCACCAGCTGCCAGAACCAGAACGACCTGTCGTCGTACTACTGGCCGGTGGTCCGCGTCCAGGACGGCACGCAGGACTTCGACCAGAACGCCGACGGTGGTGGCAAGGAAGGCAACGTCGGCCGCATCCTGACCCCGGTGCAGGCACAGATCAAGTACGTGGGCAGCCCGCGGAGCAAGGTCGTGGCGATGCCGCAGTTCCTGCGGATCATCACCGGTGACGCCAAGACCACCACCAACGGTCTGGCCAACGCCAACGCGCACTGGAGCTGCACCGGCTTCGAGAACAAGGTCCAGCTGACGACGCAGTACCCGATCTGCCCGCAGGGCAGCAAGGTCGTGCGCACGTTCGCCTTCCAGAGCTGCTGGGACGGCCAGAACGTCGACAGCGCCAACCACCGCACGCACGTCGCGTTCGCCGACGCCAACGGCAACTGCCAGAACGGCTTCAAGGCGATCCCGCAGCTGACCATGCGGCTCGTCTACGACATCACCCCGCCGACCGTCCAGAACGGCCAGGTGAAGAACGCCTACGCGGTGGACGGGTTCCCGGAGCAGCTGCACAAGGCGGCCACGGACCACGACGACTTCATCAGCGTCACGAAGAACGGTCTGGCCAACAAGATCGCCAACTGCGTCAACCGCGGTCAGAACTGCTCATGATCCCGTAACGGGCCCACAGCAGAAGGCCGGTGACGAATCCCCCCCTCGTCACCGGCCTTCGTCGTGCTCGGACAGGCTCGTCAGCCGCTGTGCGCGTGGTGGTCGGCGCCGTCCTCCAGGTCGCCGCCGAGTGTGCCGCGCAGCGCCTCGACCACCCCGTCGTCGCCGACGGCGACCCACTTGCGGCCGACCAGGTAGTGACCGCCGTAGTCCTTCGCGTCGTTGATCCACTCGCGCTGGCCGCGGTCGGTGGCGAAGGTGGCGAGGATGAACTTTCCCTCTCCGGTACGGCAGATGGCCTGGCGGATCTCGTCGGCGTCGGTCTGCATGTTCGGCTCGCACTTCACCTCGGCGGCCAGGTGCTCCAGGCTGCCGGTCGCGGTGGGCGGCACGGACTCCGTCTTCCCGCCCGAGCCGCAGCCCGCCAGCGTCAGTACGGCCGCGGCGCCGAGCAGCAGTCCTGTCAACCTCATCTGTTCCTCCGGTCTGGTGTGCCAAGCATGCGTCAGCGCCTTCGGATACGGCTCCCGCGCGCGCCGCGCTCAAATCCGGTGACCGGGCGCGCACGGCTGTGCGAGGGTGACGCGGTGAACCAGAACTGGGAAGACCGCGTGACCGCCGCCTGGGCCTCCTTCGACGAGTATCCCGAGGAGCGCGCGGACGAGTTCCGCGCGCTGATCGACACCCTCGTCGCCGAGCTACCGGACGACAGCCCGCTCGGCCCCTTCGAGCGGGCCTGCGCCTGGGACTCGACGGGGCACTCCGACAAGGCGGCGCCGCTGTACCGGGAGGCGCTGGCCCGCGGCCTGACGGGCTACAAGGCCCGCCGGACGAAGATCCAGCTGGCCAGCTCGCTGCGGAACATCGGTCGGGCCGAGGAGGGCGTCGAGCTCCTCACCCCCGAACTGGAAGCGCCCTCCGACGAGTTGGACGACGCGGTACGGGCCTGTCTCGCCCTGTGCCTGTCCAGCCTCGGCCGCGACCGCGAGGGCCTGTCCCTGGTGCTCGGCGCGCTCGCCCCGCATCTGCCGCGCTACCAGCGGTCGATGGCGAACTACGCGCGCGCCCTGGTCGAACCCCAGGTGTGAACCACTCGTCCGGCGGTGACCTACCGCCGGCTCGCTCGTTCTCCCGGACGTGCAGTCACAGGATGTATCCCAGCGTCACGCACCCTCCCCCGCCGGGAGCACCGGCCCGGTCGACATCGAGCAGGCCGAGGCCGCGCTCGTCGAGCACTACCCCCGGCTGGTCCGGCTCGCCTACCTGGTGCTGCCGCCGGGTCTCGGCCGCAGCCGCCGGGTCCTGACCGCACACGCCCTCGCCCAGCGCGCCCTGCCCCGGGGCCGCAAGCAGCCGCCCGTGATCCCGGCCCAGGGCTCCGGCCGGGAGGGCGACCCCGGGTACACCTATCTGCGCGAGCGGGTGCTGCGCACGGCCCTGGAGGCGGCCCGCCCGCGCACGGGCCTGCCCCGGCTCGCCCAGTTGCCGCCGCCGCTCCCCCAGGTGTGGGGCCTCAGGCTGTTCCCGCGCTCCGGCGGTGCCGACGAACTCGCCCTGGATCAGCGGCTGTCCGCCCTGTCCGGCCCGGCCCGCGCCGCCTACGTCCTGCGGGGCCTGGAGAAGCTGCCCGACCCGGACATCCGCGACCTCCTCGGCGCCGCCGGGGTGACCGACCCGGGTGGCGCGCTGGCCGCGGCGAACGGTGTGCCCATGCAGCCGGGGCTGCTCTCCTCCCCCGAGTTCGACCCGTGCTCGTTGCAGGCCCGGCCCACCGATCTGATGCGCCGCCGCCAGCACACCAAGGCCGTCCTCGCCGCCGCGGCGGCGCTCGCGGTGTGCGGCGCGCTGGTCGCCCTGCCGGGCGGCGGCTGGGGCCCCGACGGCGCCGCCGCGCCATCGTACGCTGAGAACCCGGCCGCCGAGGCCGCCCTCGACCCGGGCAAGCTGACCCGGGCCGCCCCCTCCGCCTGGCGGACCTCGGCCCGCACCGACTTCTCCGTGTGGCCCGCGCGCGGCCCGCTCACCGGCGACAAGGCCCTGCTGCGCCGCGCCCTCGCCGTCTGGGCCCGCCCCGGGGAGACGGTCCGCGTCTCGGCGACCCCCGGCACCCAGACCGGCGGCCCGGCCGGCCCGCCCCAGCTGCTGTACGCGGGCGAGGTCGACGCCGCCCGTGTCGTGATCCTCTACGACGGCCTGCGCATCGCCCGCTACGCCGAGCCGAAGAACGGCACGCAGGGCGCGGCGCTGGACTTCGCCCGGGTCGACGGCGCGACGGGCGCCGGGGCGAGCGCGCTGGTGCTCGGCCGCTCGGACGGCAACGTGCGCTATCTGACCGCTCCTTGGGTGACGAAGGCCGCTCAGCGGGACCTGACGAAGCCGGACTCGGCCGCGACGCCGCTCACCCTGGCCGACGGTGTCACCGCGCCGCTGGCCAGCCCGGCCGTGCGGACCGGCGGCTGCACCTCGTGGACCGTGCTCCAGCTGACCGACGCCTCCGGCACCCGGCTCACCACCGACCTCGGCGAGCTGGTCCCGGCCCATCTCACGGCCGGCCGGCCCGGTGCGGCCGGGGAGGCGTCCGGTGCGCGGGGGCTGCGCACCTGGGCCCCGTTCGCCTGCTCCCTGGCGGCCGAGCGCTCGTCGGGCATCCGGAGCGTGAACGCCTGGAAGTTCGCCGAGCAGCCGCTGCCCGACGCGAGCGAAGCGGGATGGGGGTCCCCCCGCCCGGGGGGTGGGGGAGGGTCCGGTACGTGGGTGTGCACCCGGGCGGAGACCTGGCGCGGCGACGGCACGGCCGCGCTGGCCCAGTTCCGCACGCCGGGCGGGACGGCCGGGGCGGTCGTCGCCAAGGGCACGGACGTGCCGGCCTGCGGGCCGCGCGATCCTCATGTGCTGGCCGGGGTGCTGTGGAAGTCGGCGGCGGGGACCTGGTACCTGCTGGCGGCGGGCAGCGAGGGGACGTCGTCGATCTCCGCGACGGGCGGGGTCACCGCGTCCGGGCAGGGGCCGTTGCTGGCGGTGAAGGCGGAGCAGGGTGCGCGGGCCGATCTGAAGGGCACCTTGGCGGACGGACGGGAGATCAGCGGGCTGCACTAGCTGACATGAGTGTCAACAAGGTGGCGCGCAGGGCTTCTCAGCGGTCCTACCCGCCAGTACATTGACGCCATGTCCAACAAGCAGGCCCGGGTGCCGCTCAAGGCACGCAAGGTGTCCTTCTCCTGGGACGGCACGCCGTTGCACTGGGTGCCGGGCGATCCCTTCACCACGCACACCATCAATGTGCTGCACCTGCTGCTGCCCGCCGGTGAGCGCTGGTTCGTGCACGTGTACAAGCAGGTGCTGCCGCTGATCCGCGACGACCGGCTCCGCGAGGACGTCATCGGGTTCATCGGGCAGGAGGCGATGCACTCCCAGGCCCACGACGAGGTGCTGCCGCACCTGCGCGAGCTGGGGCTGGACCCGACGCCGTACACCGCGCAGGTCGACTGGTTCTTCGAGAAGCTGCTCGGTGACCGGACCCTGCCGCCGGGCAGGCCGCGCAGGTGGTGGCTGATGGAGCGGGTCGCTCTCATCGCGGCCATCGAGCACTACACGGCGTTCCTGGGGAACTGGGTGCTGAACGCCGGGGAACTGGACCGGCGCGGTGCCGACCCGACGATGCTGGATCTGCTGCGCTGGCACGGCGCGGAGGAGGTCGAGCACCGCTCGGTCGCCTTCGAGCTGTTCCTGCACGTCGACGGGGGGTACGCCCGGCGGGTACGGACCTGGGCCACCGCCTTCACCGCGCTGGTGTTCCTGTGGCAGCGCGGGACGCGCTTCTTCATGGAGAACGACCCGACCCTCGTCGAGGGCAAGGCCACGTTCAAGGACTTCCACGTCCGCGGCAGGCGGGGTCTGCTGCCCGCGACCGGGGACATCCTCAGGTCCGTCCCCCGCTATCTGAGCCGCGGTTACCACCCGTCGCAGGAGGGGGACACCGAGCAGGCCGTCGCCTACCTGGCCGCCTCCCCCGCGGCCACGGCGGCCGAGAAGAGGGCCGCGTGATGCGAAGGCCGCTCACCGTCGCGCTCGTCGCGGGCACCGCCCTGCTCACCCGGCGGGCCCTGCGCCGCCGCGTCCGGGTCTCGCCGCTGTGGCCTCTGCCCGCCCTGGAGGAGCCCACGTCGGGCCGGCCACGCTCGCGGGCACTGCGGCTGCTGGTCACCTCGCACGAGACGGTGGCCGACGGGGTCGTCCGACTTCGGCTCGAAGGCCACGACTTGCCGCGCTGGGAGCCCGGCGCGCATCTCGACCTCGTCCTGCCGTCGGGGCTCGTCCGGCAGTACTCGCTGTGCGGCGATCCCGAGGACACCTCCGCGTACACCGTCGCGGTCCGGCTGGCCGAGAACGGGCGGGGCGGCTCGCGTGAAGTGCACGAGCAGGTGACGGAGGGCATGGAACTTCAGGTGCGGGGACCGCGGAACCGCTTCCCGCTGGTCGAGGCGGAGTCGTACGTCTTCGTCGCCGGCGGGATCGGGATCACCCCGCTGCTGCCGATGCTGCGGGCGCTCCCGGACCGTGCCGACTGGCGGCTGCTGTACGCGGGACGCGAGCGGGCCTCGATGCCGTTCCTGGAGGAGGTCGAGAAGCTGGGCGGCGGCAACGTGACCGTCGTGGAGGGCCGGCCCGATCTCGGCGCGCTGGAGGTGGGCGAAGGGGCGGTTGTCTACTGTTGCGGCCCCGAGGGGCTCATGGCGGCCGTCGCGGAACGCTGTCCGGACGTCCGTCTCGAACGGTTCGCGCCCCGCGCCGACGTCGGCGGCGACACGGAGTTCCAGCTCGAACTGCGCCGCAGCGGGCGGACGTTGACGGTTTCCGTCGACTCCACCGTCCTGGCCGCCGTACGCCGGGAGCTGCCGGACACCGCCTACTCCTGCGAGCAGGGGTTCTGCGGGACCTGCCGGCAGCGGGTGCTGGACGGGGAGATCGACCACCGGGACGAGCTGCTGACGGACGCGGAGCGGCACGACTCGATGCTGATCTGTGTCTCCCGGGCGCGGAGTGATCGCCTGGTGCTCGACATGTGATCACGGGCGGCCCGAACCGATCGGTAAAGTGTTCGCATGAGTACCGGGGTTCGCCGCAGGATGGGCGTCGAGGAGCGTCGGCAGCAGCTGATCGGCGTCGCCCTCGACCTGTTCAGCCGACGCTCGCCCGACGAGGTCTCCATCGACGAGATAGCCTCGGCGGCGGGCATCTCGCGGCCGCTCGTCTACCACTACTTCCCCGGCAAACTCAGCCTGTACGAGGCCGCGTTGAAGCGTGCGTCGGAGGACCTCGCGAGCCGGTTCGCCGAGCCGCGCGAGGGCCCGCTGGGCGCCCGGCTGCTGCGCGTGATGGGCCGCTTCTTCGACTTCGTGGACGAGCACGGCCCCGGTTTCTCGGCGCTGATGCGCGGCGGCCCGGCGGTCGGCTCCACGGCGACCAACGCGCTCATCGACTCCGTCCGGCAGGCCGCGTACGACCAGATCCTGTCGCATCTGGGCGTGACCGAGGCCTCCCCCCGTCTGGAGCTGGTCGTCCGCTCCTGGATCTCGCTCGCCGAGTCCACGGCGCTCATCTGGCTGGACGGCCGGCGCATCCCGCGTGCCGAGCTGGAGAAGCAGCTCGTGCACGACTTCGCCGCGCTGGCCGCCGTCAGCGCCGCCTACGACGAGGACATGGCCGTCCTGCTCCGCACCATGGTGAAGGACGAGCCGGCCGACGGCCCCTTCGCGGAGCTGGCCGGCCGGCTGCTGTCCCTGGCGCCCTGACCTACCGGTCGAACTTCCGGTACGACGGGTCGAGGTCGCGGATCTCGGCGGAGGCGTGCAGGGTGAACGCCGCGTCCGCCACATGCTCGCGGAGCAGTTCCAGAACCGTCTCCGTCAGCTTCGCCTTCGTCTCGTCGCTTCGTCCGGCGAGGAGCCCGATCGTCACGTGCACGACGGCGTGCCCGCGCGCCCCGGGGTCCTCGTACCCGAACACCGTGTGCGCGCTCGGCCGGAACTGCGTCTTGCAGGCCTCCGGCTTCGCCGCCGCGATCTCCACGGTCGCCTCGTGCAACGCCCGGGCGAAGCCCGCGCGGTCGAAGGCGTTCTCCATGGTGTCGGAGTAGTCGATGGTGATCTGCGGCATGCGCACTCCTGTTCTACGGCAACGGCCTCACCCTAGTTCCCCGCCCGGGTGAACACCGCGACGGTCCGCGGGGGCACGGTGAACGTGCCCGAGCCGGCCGCGTAGGCGGCGGTCTTCACCACCTCGTCGGCGCCCGCCGCCTGCACCGGGTGCAGCCGGTACGGCGTCCCGGCGAGGGCGCCGATCTTCTGCTCCTGCCGCTGTGGGGTGGCGTTGAAGACGACGACCAGGTCACCGAGGCGCATGGTGATCACGCCCGGCGTCTCGTCCTTGCCGGACAGCGGGAACGACAGCCGCTCCTGCACCCGCTCGGCCGTCCCGAGCGAGAACGCCTTCTCGGTCGTGCGGATCTTCAGCAGGTCCCGGTAGGCGGCCGAGGCACCGGTGATCTGCTCACAGCCGACCTTGACCGTGCTCAGCAGCGGCCTCGCGTGGTCCCACTTGGACTGGTTGTCGGCCGCCGGGGGCAGCCCGCGCCCGAAGCCGTTGCCGTCGGCGCAGTTCCAGTGGATGGCGTTGAACCAGTCCCCGCTGTCGAAGGAGTTGCGGTCCAGGGACTTCGAGCGCAGCAGGTCGGTGCCCGCCTGGGAGAGCGCGGGGCCCTGGGAGAGGGCGGCCGTGGCCATCGCGAGGACCTGCATCCGGGCCCGGTCGGAGGCCGACGTGTCCTTCGGCAGCTTGTAGGTCAGCGCGTCGAACAGCGACTCGTTGTCGTGCGCGTCCACATAGGCGAGGGCGTCGCCGGGCGCGTCCGCGTAGCCGGCGGGCGCGCCGTTGTAGTCGATCCCGGCGCCGGTCACCTCCCTGCCGTCGGTGTCCGTGAACCGGTACGCGGCCAGGTTGCCGGTCAGGCCGACCTTGATCAGGTCCTGGTAGTGCAGCAGGCGTGCCTTCTGCTCCTCCTTAGTGCCGTTGGCCGTTGACGCGTTGGGGTCGGTGTAGAGCCCGGACGCGAAGCCCTGGACGCCGGGGTCCTCGTCGAAGGGGCCGCCGCCGCGCACCGCGTCACGGGCGCGGTCGGAGAAGGTGGCGATGCCGGTGCCGGCCATGTTCGCCTGCGTGGCCTGCACGAACCGGGCGTCGTTCGCGACCTCGCCGAAGTTCCAGCCCTCCCCGTACAGGATGATCTTCTTGCCGTCGACGCCGTCCTTCTCCACGGTCAGCGCGTCGAGGGCCTTGCGGACGGCCAGGATGTTGGCCTTGGGGTGGTGGCCCATGAGGTCGAAGCGGAACCCGTCGACCTTGTACTGCTTCGCCCAGGTGACGATCGAGTCCACGACCAGCTTGCCCATCATCGCGTTCTCCGGCGCGGTGTTGGCGCAGCAGGTGCTGTCGGCCACCGAGCCGTCGGCGAGGAGCCGCTGGTAGTAGCCGGGCACGATCCTGTCCAGGACGCTGGTGTCCGCCTGGCCGCTCGCCGCGGTGTGGTTGTAGACGACGTCCATGACGACCCTGAGGCCGTCCTGGTTCAGCGCCTGCACCATCTCGCGGAACTGGACCGTACGGGCCGTGCCGTCCGGGTCGGTGGCGTACGAGCCCTCGGGGACCGTGTAGTGGTACGGGTCGTAGCCCCAGTTGTAGGCGTCCTTGGCGGCGGTCCTCGCCACGCACTCCTGCTGCTTGTCGGAGTCGGCCGGGTAGGAGGCCAGGTCGCAGTCCGTGGTCGCCTGGTCGGCCTTCTTCTCGGGGATCGTGGCGATGTCGAAGGCGGGCAGGAGGTGGACGTACGACGTCCCGGCCCCGGCCAGCGCCCGGAGGTGCTTCGAGCCGTCGCTGTTCTTGTCGGTGAAGGCCAGATAGGTGCCCGGGTGCTTCGCGGTGCGGTCCTCGACGGAGAAGTCGCGGATGTGCAGCTCCTGGATCTGCGCGTCCTTCAGCGGTACGGCCCTGGGCTTGCGCAGCGTCGACCAGCCGGCCGGGGCGAGGGACGGATCGTTCAGGTCCACGACCAGGCTGCGCTCGGAGTTCGCGGTGAGCGCCACCGAGTACGGGTCGGTGACCTTGTTGGTGACCAGCTTGCGGACGCTGGGCGCCCACACCGTGACGACGTACCGGTAGGGCTTGCCCTTCCAGGACGCGGGGCCGGTGACGGACCAGACGCCGGTGCCGGCGTTCCGGTGCATCTTGACGGCCCTGCCGTCGAGGTCGAGGTGCACGGACTGGGCCGTCGGCGCCCAGACGGAGAGCGTGGGCCTGCCGTCGTGGAAGACCGGGCCGAGCTTCGCCTTGGTGGCGCCGGGGTAGAGGTCGTCCAGCACCCCGGCGGTCTGCACGCCGGTCGCCGCGAGCACGGCGCCGTTGACGGCGCGCTGCGAGGCCACGAGCTGGCCCCCCAGCGCCTCACGGACCCGGTCGCGGTCGCGCGGGTCGACGGACCAGGCGGTGTAGTCCTTCAGATGCGGGAACCTCGCCTTCTGCGCGTCGGTCAGTGCCGTCTTGTCCAGCCGGAGCCAGCGCTCGTCGTCGCTGGTCAGCGCCCCGTCCTTGACGGTGAGCGAGCCGTCGCGGGAGTACAGCAGCTGGGTGGAGGCGGCGCCGTCGACGCCGTTCCAGGCGAGGGTGTTCCGGTCGATCCAGACCGCCTTGGAGGTGGTCAGGTCCAGTGCGGCGGCACTGCCGGCCGGCTGGGGCAGCAGGTACTGCTCCTGGCCGTTCAACAGCCAGACCTCGTTGCCAGCGGCCTTGAGGTCCAGGGACTGGTCGGCCGGGAGATCCTTCTCGTCGCCCTTGTGGAGGATGTAGCTGAGGCTGGTGGCACCCTCGGAGAGCGGCACCTCGAAGACCGCGCCATAGGGATCAGTCTTCACCGGCTTCAGCGGGTTCGACCAGTCGGTGGGGTTCGCGGCACCCGTCCAGACGTGCAGGCCCCAGCCGTCGTAGTTCCCGTCGGCACGGTGGTAGTGCAGGACCGCTCTGGTCCTGTCCTGGGCGGGATGGTCGGGCCGTTCCGTCCGTACGTCGGCCTTGCCCTGCTCGATCCAGACCTCACCCGTCCTGGTGACGTCGATGGACCGGTCGGCGGAGACGTCCTTGGTGCCGTCCTTGTCGATGACCAGGAAGCCGACGCTGGAGGCGCCGGGCCTCAGCTTGACGTAGGCGAAGGCGCCGTAGGCGTCCCGGCCGGTGAAGGGGTGGCTGGCGGGCCAGTTCGTGGCCTCGCCGTCGGCGAGGTCGCCCCAGGCGTACAGGCCCCAGTCGGCGTAGTCGCCGTCGGTGCGCTTGTAGTGGACGATCGCGTAGTCCCGGGAGGAGGCCGTGGGGACCTCGGGCGCGGGCGGGGTGCCGGTGGTGCTGCTCGCCGTGGCGCTCACGGTGCGCCCGGCCGAGTCGATGACGACGGCCTTGTAGCGCAGGGCGGTGCCGGCGGGCACGTCCTTGCCGAGGGTCTGGGTGACCTTGTAGGGGGCGTGGTCGGCGGAGCCGAGCGTCTTCCACGTGCCGTTGCCGACCTGTGCGGCGAAGACGACCCGGTTCAGCTGACCGCCGTCGACGTCGGCTTCCAGACCGACCGTCCCGGTGGCTCCGGCGGCGGGCGCCTTCAGGGTGAGGGTCGGCTCGGTGGCGGGCTTTTCGAGGGCGTCGGCGGCCTTGTAGACGACGGCGGAGCCGGCCGGGACGGTGACGGTGAGCTTCTTGTCCCCGTCCGTCCTCACGGAGTCGGTGGCGCCGTAGATCCCCCGGTACGACATGTCCGCGGATCCGGTCGCGAAGGTCGCCGTCTTCGCCTCGTCCGCGTTGTTGAACGCGACGACGTACTCCTGGCCGCTCCCGGCGTCCGTGCGGGTGACGGCGTAGATCCCGGCGCCGTCGGCCGCGTACCGCTCGGTCTGCACGCCGTCCGTCAGGGCCGGGTTGGCCTTGCGCAGCTCGGCCAGGGCGGCGATGTCCCGGTAGAGCGGGGCCTTCGTGTCGTAGGCGGCGCTCGCGTGGGTGCGGTCGGTGCCGATCTCGTCGTCGTCCAGGTAGTCGGCGACCTTGGAGGCGAACATGGTCTGGCGGGCGTCCTTGTCGCCGCCGGAGCCGGTGAAGCCCTGCTCGTCGCCGTAGTAGACGACCGGGTTGCCCCGGCTGAGGAACATGAGCTGGTGGGCGAGTCTGTCCTTCTTCAGGATCTCGGCGTCGGTCGCCTTCGGGTTGTCCTGCTTCAGGAAGTACCCGACGCGGCCCATGTCGTGGTTGCCGAGGAAGGTGACCTGCTCGTAGGCGTTGGCCTTGTCGGTCGTGTACCGGTAGTCGTCACCGAAGACGCTCGCGAGCTTCCGCGCGCTGCCGCCCTGGGAGGCGTAGCCGCGGGCCGCGTCCTGGAAGGGGAAGTCGAGGGTGGCGTCCAGGCGGCCCTCGGTGACGTACGGGGAGGTGACGGCGGTGTCGGCGGAGTAGACCTCGCCGAACATGAAGAAGTTCTTCCGCCCGCGCCCGGCGGCGTACCGGTCCAGCGCGGTGGCCCACTGGGTCCAGAACTCCATGTTCACGTGCTTGACGGTGTCGATCCGGAAGCCGTCGACGGCGAAGTCCTTCACCCACCGCTCGTAGATCTTCTCCAAGCCGTGGACGACCTCGGGACGCTCGGTCCACAGGTCGTCCAGGCCGGAGAAGTCGCCGTAGGTGGTGGACTCGCCGGCGTACGTCGAGTCGCCCCGGTCGTGGTACATCGCCGGGTCGTTGAGCCAGGCCGGAACCTTGGACCGGCTGGTGACCTTCGGGGTGTACGGGAAGGAGGCGCCGGAGACGGCCGGGAACTTCCTGCCGCCGTCCGCGTAGTCGGCGTCGTCGAAGGGCTTCCCGTCCTCGGTCAGGTAAGGGAAGGCGCCCTTGGACAGGTAGTCGTAGGACTTCTCCCCGTAGTCCACGACGTCGGCCGTGTGGTTGGTGATGACGTCGAAGAAGACCTTCATGCCCTTGGCGTGCGCCTTGGAGATGAGGGACTTGAGGTCGTCGTTGGTGCCGAAGTGCGGGTCGACCTGGGTGAAGTCGGTGATCCAGTAACCGTGGTAGCCCGCCGAGGCGTTGCTGCCGGTGCCCTGCACCGGGCGGTTCCTGAAGATCGGCGCCAGCCAGATGGCGGTGGTGCCGAGCCCCTTGACGTAGTCCAGCTTCCTCGTCAGGCCCTTGAGGTCGCCGCCCTGGTAGAAGCCCTTGTCGGTGGGGTCGTACCCGGTGGACAGGCGGGAGCCGGTCAGGCCGCCCTTGTCGTTGGACGTGTCCCCGTTGGCGAACCGGTCCGGCATGACGAAGTAGAACTGCTCGCGGGTGTCGTCGTGCCGGGCGGGTACGGCGGCGAGCTTCGCGTCCGAAGGGGGTGCGGGTGGGGTGGCGGCACGGGCGGCCGACGGCTGGAGCAGGGCCGCGGCGAGGGCCACGGCGGTGACGGCCGCGGCCCGTCTCGCTCTCGGTATCACAGGCGGTAACTCCTTGCGAGGGTGACTGAGGGTTTGCAGCAAGAGGCGTGAAACCCCCCGTAAGACGTTTCACGCCCCGTCAGGCGGGTGTTCAGCAGCTCGACTTGCCGGCGTAGAGCGCCAGGGCCGTGTTCGAGCCGAGGGTGGCGGTGAACTGTCCGCTGGAGTTCACGGTCACCGGGGTGTTGTTCTGGACGTTGCAGTACGTCCCGGCCGGCAGGGACGTCTGGTAGGTGCGGGTCAGGGACGAGGACTCGTGGTTGATCGCCACATAGCCCTTGCCGCCCCGGCCGAACGCGATCGCGTTGTTGCCGTTGTCCCACCAGTTGGTGACCGCCTGGCCGCGGGTGGCGTTGCGGAAGGCGACCATGAACTTGATCTCCGGCCAGGCGTGCTGGCACTTCCAGCCGTCCTGCCAGCAGGCGTTCACCTGGCCGCCGTTGGGCGGGCCGGCGTCGGCGTCCGACCACTCGTAGCCGGAGTTGATGTCCGGGGCGCCGTACGGCCAGGCGAGCATGAAGACGTTGGCCAGGGTGTAGTTGGCCCCGCTCTTGTAGTTCAGCGTGCTGCCGTTGCGCTCGGTGTCGTGGTTGTCGACGAAGACGCCCGCGACCGAACTGCTCAGATAGCCCCAGCCCTCGCCGTAGTTGGTGAGGTAGGCCAGCTTCTCGTTGTTGAAGACGCGCTTGAGGTCGTAGGCGTAGCGGAACTCCTGGACGTCTCCGTTGCCGGTGTACTCGGAGGGCTGGACGGCCTCGCCCGCCCCGTAGATGACCTCCTGCTTCCAGTAGACCGACGGGTTGGTCAGGCGGCTCTTGATGTTCGCCAGGTCGCCGGCCGGGATGTGCTTGGCGGCGTCGACGCGGAAGCCGTCGACACCGAGGGTGAGGAGGTCGTTCAGGTAGCCGGCGACGGTCTTGCGGACGTACTCCTCACCGGTGTCCAGGTCGGCGAGGCCGACGAGTTCGCAGTGCTGCACGTTCCAGCGGTCGGAGTAGTTCGACACCTGGGAGGTGCAGTCGTCGAAGTCGTAGACCGAGTACAGGCCCGGGTAGTCGTACTTCGTGTACGACGAGCCCCCGGTGCCGGTGCCGCTGCCCGCCGACATGTGGTTGATCACGGTGTCGGCGACGACCTTCACACCGGCCGCGTGGCAGGTGTTGACCATGTTCCGGAACGCCGTGCGGTCGCCGAGGCGGCCCGCGATCCTGTACGACACGGGCTGGTACGACGTCCACCACTGCGCCCCCTGTATGTGCTCGGCGGGCGGGGAGACCTGGACGTATCCGTAGCCGGCGGGGCCGAGGGTGCTGGTGCACTCCTTGGCCACCGAGGCGTAGTTCCACTCGAAGAGGACGGCGGTGACGTCCTTGGTGCCGGGCGGGGAGGCCTCGGCGGCCGTCGGGGTCATGCCAACCAGAGCGGCGGCCGTGAGGGCGACCGCCGTGGGGAGGGTTCTGCGTGCCATGTGGGGTCCTTCGACGTTGAAGGCAACTGGACCGCTGATGGCGCTTGCTGAAATATTTCAGCAAGCTTGCGGTGACGCAGATGTTAAAGGCCCGCTGGCCGAAAGGCAGCGGGCCGTTGTGAAGTTGATGCAAGAACTTTCAGACGGGGCCTCAAATCGGGCCCCGCGTCCGGGTGTCAGTCCGTCGTCGTCCACCAGACCGTGGTGTCGGCGGGCACCTTCGTCTCGCCGTCCGCCTCGGTCACCTCACCGCTGGTGAGGAGGACACGGCCGTACGACGGTGTCGTCACCGACTCGCCCGTGGTGTTCGCGACGCACACGAACTCCCCGCGCCGGAAGGCCAGGACGCCCTCGGGCGCCCGCAGCCACTCCACCGCCTCCCCCGCGCCGAGGTCCGGGTGGGCGCGGCGCGCGCGCAGCGCGGCCCGGTACAGCTCCAGCGTGGAGCCGGGGACGCCGGTCTGCGCCGCCACGCTCAGCTCGGCCCAGTCGGCCGGCTGCGGGAGCCAGCTGCCGCCGCTGCCGAAGCCGTAGGAGGAGCCCTCGCGGGTCCACGGGATCGGGACCCGGCAGCCGTCTCGGAAGCCGTCCTGGCCGGCGCCCCGGAAGTACGCCGGGTCCTGGCGCACCTCGTCGGGCAGGTCCACGACGTCCGGAAGCCCCAGTTCCTCGCCCTGGTAGATGTACGCCGAGCCGGGCAGGGCGAGCATCAGGAGGGTGGCCGCGCGGGCGCGGCGCAGGCCCAGCTCCCTGTCACCGGCGGTGCGGATCTGGGTGCCGAGGCCGGGCGGGTTGGCGAAGCGGGTGGCGTGCCGGGTGACGTCGTGGTTGGACAGCACCCAGGTGGCGGGGGCGCCGACCGGGCGCATGGCCTCCAGGGTGCGGTCGATGACCGTGCGCAGTTCCTTCGCGTCCCACTCCGTGCCCAGGTACTGGAAGTTGAAGGCCTGGTGGAGTTCGTCGGGGCGGACGTAGTTGGCGGTGCGCTCGACGGTCGGGGTCCAGGCCTCGGCCACGAAGATGCGCTCGCCCGAATACTCGTCGAGGATCTTGCGCCACTGGCGGTAGATCTCGTGCACGCCGTCCTGGTCGAAGAACGGCATGACATCGTTGCCCAGCAGCTTGAGCTGGTCGTGGGCGCCGAGGTCGGGCAGGCCCTCCGCCTTGACCAGGCCGTGGGCGACGTCGATGCGGAAGCCGTCCACGCCCATGTCCAGCCAGAAGCGGAGGATGGAGCGGAACTCGTCGCCGACGGCCGGGTGGTTCCAGTTGAAGTCGGGCTGCTCGGGGGCGAAGAGGTGGAGGTACCACTCGCCGGGGGTGCCGTCCGGCTCGGTCACCCGGGTCCAGGCCGGGCCGCCGAAGATGGACTCCCAGTCGTTGGGCGGGAGTTCGCCGTTCTTCCCCTTGCCGGGGCGGAAGTGGTAGCGCTCGCGCAGCGGGGAGCCGGGACCCTCGGCGAGGGCGCGCTTGAACCACTCGTGCTGGTCGGAGGAGTGGTTCGGGACCAGGTCCACGATGATGCGCAGGCCCTGCGCGTGGGCGTCGCGGATGAGCGCGTCGGCGTCCAGCAGGGAGCCGAACATGGGGTCGACGGCACGGTAGTCGGCTACGTCATAGCCGGCGTCGGCCTGCGGGGAGGCGTAGAAGGGGCTGAGCCACACGGCGTCGACGCCGAGGTCACGCAGGTGGGGCAGACGGGAGCGTACGCCCTCCAGGTCGCCCATGCCGTCGCCGTTGCTGTCGGCGAAGCTGCGCGGATAGACCTGGTAGATGACCGCGTCCCGCCACCAGTCGCGGCGGTCGGCGACGGTGACGGCAGAGTGGCGGGCCGGTGCGGCAGGGTGCTGCTGGCTCATGGCGTCCTTGATACGTAACAGGGGCATGGTGGTCGGTGGGTACGGCGGCGGGCGGCCGGGCGGGACTGCGAGGCGGGCCGCGGTGACAGCGGGGTGGAAGGACACAGCGGCCCGCCTGGTCGGGTGCGGGCCTCAGCCCTTGGTGCCGCCGGCGGTGAGACCGGTGACGAGGTTCTTCTGCACGAGGTAGAAGAACACGGTCACGGGTATCGCGATCAGCACCGCGGTGGCGGCCATGTAGTTCCACTGGGCGTCGTGCTCGCTGACGAAGGTCTGGAGGCCGACGGCGAAGGTGTACTTGGAGTCGTCCAGCAGGAAGGTGGTCGCGAAGGCGACCTCGCCGACGGCGGTGATGAAGTTGTAGAACGCGGCCACGGCCAGGCCCGGGCGGGCCAGCGGCAGGATGAGCCGGAAGAAGGTGCCGAAGGGGCTGAGCCCGTCCACGCGCCCGGCCTCGTCGATCTCGAAGGGGATGGTGTCGAAGTACCCCTTGAGCAGCCAGGCGCTGTACGGCACGGCGGTGGTGCAGTTGATGAGGATCAGCGCCCAGTAGGTGTCGATGAGGCCGAGTTCGCTGAAGATCTCGTACATCGGCACGATGAGGACGGCGATCGGGAAGGCCTGCGTGAGCAGCAGGACCCACATCAGCTGTTTGTATCCGGGGAAGCGCATGCGGGAGACCGCGTAGCCGGTGGTGGCGGCAACGAGGACACCGATGAAGGTGGTGCCGAGGGCCACGATCATCGTCGACTCGAACCAGTCGAGGAACCCGGTGTGCTCCAGCACGAAGCCGTAGTTGGAGAAGGTCAGCTTTCCCGCGATCCCGCCCGGGTGCAGGTAGTCCTCCTTGTCCGGGCCGAGGGACAGGTAGAACAGCCAGGCCACCGGGGCCAGGGCGATCAGGCTCGCCACGGCGAGGCCGCCGTGCAGCAGGGCGGCGCCGGCCGGGCCGCGCTCGCCGCGCCGGCGCACGCGGCGCCGGGGCGCGGGTGCGGGGGCCGGGGCGGTCTCGGTCTTGTCCAGGGTCGTGGTGCTCATGGCGGCGGCTCCTGCGGCGTCAGACGGCGAGCTGGTCATTGCGCTTCAGCCAGCGGAAGTAGAAGGAGGTGAAGACGGTCAGGATCGACAGCAGCAGCACCCCGTACGCGGCGGACTGGGCGAAGTCGCGCGGCTGCTGGCCGAAGCCCAGCTGGTAGGCCCAGGTGACGAGGATCTGGGCGTCCGGGGCGGAGTTCTTGCCGAACAGCAGGAAGATGATGACGAACTGGTTGAAGGTCCAGATGATGCCGAGCAGCACGACGGTGGAGCTGACCGAGCGCAGGCCGGGCAGGGTGACGTGCCGGAACCGCTGCCAGGCGGAGGCGCCGTCCATCTCGGCGGCCTCGTAGAGCGAGGAGTCGATGGACTGGAGGCCGCCGAGCAGGGACAGCATCATGAACGGCACACCACACCAGGTGTTGACCATGATCGCGGCGAACCGCTGCCAGAAGGTGTCCTCCAGCCACTCCGGCTGGGGCAGGTGGAGGGCGCCGAGGATCTGGTTGAGCACGCCGGAGTCGGCGAGCATGATCCGCCAGGAGAAGACGGTGACGAAGGTCGGCACGGCCCAGGGCAGGACGAGCAGCAGCCGGTAGACGGTACGGCCGCGCAGCTTCTGGTTGAGCATGAGCGCGAGGCCGAGACCGATGCTGTAGTGCAGGGCCACGCAGGCGGCCGTCCAGAACACGGTCCACAGGAAGTGCGACCAGAAGCGGTCGTACGCCGTCGGGCCGAACAGGATGTCCTGGTAGTTGTCCAGGCCGATGAACCTGTAGGTGGCGTCGATGTGGTTGACGCCGATCGTGCGCGCCGAGTTGAGGCTGTTGGCGTCGGTGAGGGTGAGGTAGAGGCCCCGGGCCAGCGGGTAGCCCACGAGGACGCCGAGCACGACGACCACCGGGGCGATCATCGCGTAGGCGTACCAGTACTTCTGCAAACCGTTTCTGACGCGCTGCCCCAGCCCGGGCCGCGGCGCGCGGTCACCGCGGCGCTTGCCGGTCGCGCGGTCGATGGCGACTGTCATGGTTCGACACCTTCAAAAGATCAAGGGTTGGGCCGGGCACAGGGCGGCGGCCGCCGGATCCTTCCCCCTCTTCATGCCGTCCCGCGGCAGGAGGATCCGACGGCCACGCGGGCTTACTTGCTGAAGCCGTTCACCAGCTTGGAGATGGCCAGCTCGGCGTTGCCCAGACCCTTGTCCAGCGACTCCTTGCCGCTGGCGACCTTGGGCAGCTCGGTGTCGAGCGGACCCCACAGGGAGCTGTACTCGGGCAGTGCCGGGCGGGGCTGCGCGGCGGCCAGGACGCCCTGGTAGCCGGCGATGCCCGGGTCGGCCTTGACCTTCTCGGTGTAGGCGTCGGAGCGGGTGGGCAGCGTGGAGTTCTTCAGGGCGATGGTCTCCTGGGACTGCGCCGAGGTCATGAACTTGACGAACTTCAGGGACGCCTCCTGGTGGGCCTTGTCCGAGCCGGCGTAGACCGAGAGGTTGTGGCCGCCGGTCGGGGCGCCCGCCTTGCCGCTGGAGCCGGCCGGGACGGTGGCGATGCCGAGGTTCGACTTGTCCTGGAAGGCGCTGCCCTTGTAGAAGTTCGTGATCTCCCAGGGGCCCTGGATGATCGCGGCGACCTTGCCGTTGACGAACGCGTCCTGGATGTGGGCGTAGGCGTCGGCGGTGGCGTCGGCCTTGTGCAGGCCCTTGCCGGAGAACAGGCTCAGCCAGGTGCCGTAGCCCTTCTTGGCGGCCGGCGAGTTCACGGTGATCTTCTTGGCGGCGACGTCGACGGTGTCGGTGCCCTCGCCGTAGAGGAAGGTCTGGGCGTAGTAGGCCTGGGTGGAGCCCCAGTAGCCGTCGACCTTGGCCTTGTCCTTGATCTTGGCGGCGTCGGCCTTCAGCTCGTCCCAGGTCTTGGGGGCCTCGGTGATGCCGGCCTTCTTGAACAGGGCCTTGTTGTAGACCAGCGCGAGGGTGTCGGTGACGAACGGCACGCCGTAGGTCTTGCCCTCGTACTGGGCCTGCTTGATCAGGTTCGGCTCGAACTTGCCCTGGTCGGCGAGGGCCTCGGTGCCGTCGAGGGGCAGGAAGAAGCCCTTCTTGGCGAAGGCGGGGGTCCAGCCGACCTCGGAGCGCAGCACGTCCGGGGCGCCCTTGGCGCCGGCCGCGGTGTCGAACTTGTTCTGCGCCTGGTCGAAGGGGACGTTGACGTACTTGACCTTGATGTCCTTGTTGGCAGCCTCGAACTGCTGGACCAGGGCCTTGTACGTCGGCGCCTCATTGGTGGCGTTGGAGGTGTCCCACCAGGTGATGGTGACCGGGCCGTCCGACTTTCCGCTGTCGCTGTCGCTCCCGCCGCACGCCGTCGCCGTCAGGGCGAGGGACGCCACCAGCGCGGAGGCCGCTATGCCACGCCGCATGAGTTCTCCTTGAGGGTTAAGCCCGAGTGGTACAGAGGACGGTCCCGACCGTCCCTGTGACTTGCCGACTGCGCCGTTGCCGCGGCCGGGCGACTGGGAACGTAACAGCCATGTAAGCGTTGCGAAAGACCTTGCAGAAAAAAAGTGCAAGGGGACACGATGGTTACCCCGTCGTGACCAGTCGTCGACCGGGGCGCGACCCAGTGGCGCAGGCGCTGAGCGGCGACGACGACACTTGTGCAAGACTTGCAAGCTCTTGCCACCAAGAATCCCGAGGGAGCGCGATGACGCAGCAACCCACGGCAGGCCGTGCGCCCGCCCGCGCCCGGCGTCCGGCCGGTGTGCAAGGGGAGATACGACCGGTACAGTCCGGTCCCGTGACCACACGGCTTGCCGACATCGCTGCGCAGGCGGGGGTGAGCGAAGCGACTGTCAGCCGGGTCCTCAACGGGAAGCCGGGAGTCGCCGCCACCACCCGCCAGTCCGTGCTCGCCGCACTGGACGTGCTGGGCTACGAGCGCCCGGTACGGCTGCGGCAGCGCAGCGAGGGCCTGGTGGGCCTGATCACGCCGGAGCTGGAGAACCCGATATTCCCGGCCCTGGCCCAGGTCATCGGCCAGGCGCTGACCCGCCAGGGCTACACGCCGGTGCTCGCCACGCAGACCCCGGGCGGGTCGACCGAGGACGAGCTGACCGAGATGCTGGTGGACCGCGGGGTCGCCGGGATCATCTACGTCTCCGGGCTGCACGCGGACACCACCGCCGACATGCAGCGCTACGAGCGGCTGCGCGCGCAGGGCGTGCCGTACGTGCTGGTGGACGGGTTCTCGCCGAAGGTGCAGGCGCCGTTCATCTCCCCCGACGACCGGGCGGCGATGACGCTCGCGGTGACGCATCTGGTGTCGCTGGGGCACACCCGGATCGGGCTGGCGCTCGGGCCGAAGCGGTTCGTGCCCGTGCAGCGCAAGATCGAGGGCTTCGTCCGGGCGATGCGGGAGCAGCTGGGGCTGGACGCCCAGACCGTCGAGACCGAGCTGGTCCAGCACTCGCTGTACACGCTGGAGGGCGGTCAGGCGGCGGCGACGGCGCTGATCGAGCGGGACTGCACGGCGGTGGTCTGCGCCAGCGACATGATGGCGCTGGGCGCGATACGGGCGGCCCGGCAGCGGGGCCTGGAGGTGCCCCGGGACGTGTCGGTGGTCGGGTTCGACGACTCCCCGCTGATCGCCTTCACCGACCCGCCGCTGACCACGATCCGCAAGCCGGTCCCGGCGATGGGGCAGGCGGCGGTGCGCACGCTGCTGGAGGAGATCGGCGGGACACCGGCGCCGCACAGCGAGTTCGTGTTCATGCCGGAACTGGTGGTGCGCGGTTCCACCGCTTCGGCCCCGAATGTCCTCCGTACGTCGTAGAAGGTGCGCTGCGGACCCGACCTTGGGATGATCGGCCGAGGAAGCCTTGTCTGGCAGACTCTGTGCCTATGAGTGACTCGACCGTGACAGAGCCGGAAGGTCGCGAAGAGGTGGCCGTTCCGCGGGCCGTCACGGGCGAGGTCCCACCCGGTCCGCTGGGCCGGCTGCGGCGGCCGAGGCGGCCCCGGCTGTGGTTCGAGATCCTTCTGATCGCGGTGAGTTACTGGACGTACTCACTGATCCGCAACGCCGTGCCGGAGCAGCGGGCCGCGGCGCTGCGCAACGCGGACTGGATCTGGCGCACCGAGCACGCGCTGGACATCGCCGTCGAGCAGTCGGTCAACCACGCCGTCAACTCGGTGACTTGGCTCATCATCGGGATGAACTACTACTACGCCACACTGCACTTCGTCATCACGATCGGGGTGCTGGTGTGGCTCTACCGGTGGCATCCCGGCCGCTACGCGGCGACCCGGCTGGTGCTGTTCGCGACCACGGGCGTGGCCCTGGTCGGTTACTACCTGTTCCCGCTCGCGCCGCCCCGGCTGATGCGCGGCGGGCACTTCGTGGACACCGTGATGGTGCACCACACCTGGGGCTCGATGGCCTCCGGCGACCTCAAGCACATGTCGAACCAGTACGCGGCGATGCCGTCGATGCACATCGGCTGGTCGCTGTGGTGCGGGCTGACGATCTTCGCGCTGGCGTCGGTGCCGTGGGTGCGGGTGCTGGGGCTGCTGTATCCGACGGCCACCCTGCTGGTCATCGTCGCCACCGCCAACCACTTCTGGCTGGACGCGGTGGGTGGTGTGCTGTGCCTGGCCTTCGGGTTCGCGGTGGCCCGGGTGTGGTACGGCAGCCTGCCGTACGCGCTGCCCCGGCTGGTCCCGGCCCGGGCCCCCGCGCCGGCTCAGGCCCTGTCGCCGTAGAACAGCTCCTCCACCACCGTGCGCGCCCGGCGGGTGGTACGGCGGTACGCGTCCAGCATGTCCCCGACGTGCCCGGAGCCGTAGCCCAGGTAGCGGCCGACGGCCGCCAGCTCACGCGGCTCGGTCGGGAAGGTGTCCCCGGCCCGGCCCCGGACCAGCATGACCGCGTTGCGCACCCGGGTGGCCAGCACCCAGGCCTCGTCCAGGGTCTCCGTGTCCTCGGCGGACAGCAGCCCGGCCTCGCGGGCTGCGGTCAGGGCCTGGCGGGTGCGGGTGGTGCGCAGGCCGGGCTCGCGGTGGCCGTGGCGCATCTGGAGCAGCTGGACCGTCCACTCGACGTCGGACAGTCCGCCGGGGCCGAGCTTGGTGTGCAGCTTGGGGTCGGCGCCGCGCGGCAGCCGCTCGGACTCCATGCGGGCCTTCAGCCGGCGGATCTCGCGGACGGCGTCCTCGGTGAGGCCCTTGGCCGGATAGCGCAGGGGGTCGATCAGCTCGACGAACCGCCGGCCCAGCTCCGCGTCGCCGGCGACCGGCTCGGCCCGCAACAGCGCCTGTGACTCCCACACCAGGGACCAGCGGCGGTAGTACGCCTCGTACGACTTCAGGGTGCGCACCAGCGGGCCCGACTTGCCCTCCGGGCGCAGGTCGGCGTCGATCAGCAGCGGCGGGTCGGCGCTGGGCAGCTGGAGCAGGCGGCGCATCTCGGCGACGACCCTGTTCGCGGCGGCGGACGCCTCGTGCTCGTCCACGCCGTCCTGCGGCTCGTGCACGAACAGGACGTCCGCGTCGGAGCCGTAACCCAGCTCGTGTCCGCCGAAGCGGCCCATCCCGATCATCGCGAACCGGGTGGGCAGGGTGTCGCCCCAGCTCTCCCGGACCACCGCGCGCAGGGTGCCGGCGAGGGTGGCCGCGGTCAGGTCGGAGACGGCCGCGCCGACCCGGTCCACCAGGGCGCCCTGGTCGGCCTCGGCGGGGCTGGTCTCGGTGCCGTAGGAGCCGACGATGTCGGCGGCGGCGGTGCGGAACAGCTCGCGGCGGCGCACGCCCCGGGCCGCGGTGACGCCCTGCGCGGCGTTCTCCGCGCGGCCCACCGCCGCCAGGATCTCCTGCTCCAGCGCGGCCCGCTGCCGCGGCGCGAGGCCACCGCCGACCGCCGCGGGGCCCGCTCCGCTGCCGTCGCCCAGCAGGGCCACCGCCTCCGGGGCGCGCATCAGCAGGTCCGGGGCGAGGCGGCCCGCCGACAGCACGCGGGCCAGGTTCTCGGCCGCCGCGCCCTCGTCGCGCAGCAGGCGCAGGTACCAGGGGGTCTTGCCGAGCGCGTCGGAGACCTTGCGGAAGTTCAGCAGGCCGGCGTCCGGGTCGGCGGAGTCCGCGAACCAGCCGAGGAGGACCGGGAGCAGGGTGCGCTGGATCGCCGCCTTGCGGGTCACGCCGGAGGCCAGGGCCTCCAGGTGGCGCAGGGCGGCGGCCGGGTCGGCGTAGCCGAGCGCCACCAGGCGTTCGCGGGCCGCCTCCGGGCGCAGCCGGGCCTCGCCGGGGGCGAGTTGGGCGACCGCGTCGAGCAGCGGGCGGTAGAAGAGCTTCTCGTGCAGCCGGCGTACGACGCCGGTGTGCCGCCTCCACTCGCGGTTCAGCTCGGCCACCGGGTCGGCGCGCAGGCCCAGGGAACGCCCGAGGCGGCGCAGGTCCGGCTCCGCCTCGGGCACGAGGTGAGTGCGGCGCAGGCGGTAGAGCTGGATGCGGTGCTCCATGGAGCGCAGGAAGCGGTACGCCTCGTCCAGGCGTGCGGCGTCCTCGCGGCCGACGTAGCCGCCCGCGGCGAGGGCCTGGAGGGCGTCCAGGGTGGTGCCGCTGCGCAGGGCGGGGTCGGTGCGGCCGTGCACCAACTGCAGGAGCTGCACGGCGAACTCGACGTCGCGCAGGCCCCCGGGGCCCAGCTTGAGTTCGCGGTCGACCTCGGCGGCGGGAATGTTCTCCACGACGCGGCGGCGCATCTTCTGCACGTCCACCACGAAGTTCTCGCGGTCCGCCGCCTTCCAGACGAGGGGTTCGAGGGCGTCGATGTACGCCTCGCCGAGCGCGGTGTCGCCGGCCACCGGGCGGGCCTTGAGGAGGGCCTGGAACTCCCAGGTCTTCGCCCAGCGCTGGTAGTAGGCGAGGTGGCTGCTGAGGGTGCGGACGAGGGGGCCGTTGCGGCCCTCGGGGCGGAGGTTGGCGTCCACCGGCCAGATGGAGCCCTCGACGGTGGTCTCCGAGCAGATCCGCATGAGGTGGGAGGCGAGCTTCGTCGCGGACTTGAGGGCCTGGGGTTCGGGGGTGTCCTCGGCCGGCTCCGCCACGAAGATCACGTCCACGTCGGAGACGTAGTTCAGCTCGTGGCCGCCGCACTTGCCCATCGCGATCACCGCGAGGCGGCAGGCGGCGGCGTCCTCCGGGGCCGCGCGTTCGGCGAGGGACAGGGCCGTGCGGAGGGTGGCGGTGGCCAGGTCGGCGAGTTCCGCGGCGGCCTCGGCGACGTCCGTGGTGCCGCAGACGTCACGGGCCGCGATGGAGAGCAGGCAGCGGCGGTAGGCGACGCGCAGGGAGACCGGGTCGGTGGCCTCGGCCAGGCCGCGCTCGAACTCCGCGACGCCCGGGTGGAGGTCGTGCGGCTCGTAGGTGACCAGGGCCTGCCAGTCGCCCGGGTGGCGGGCGAGGTGGTCGGCGAGGGCGGCGGAGGCGCCGAGGATGCCGAGCAGGCGGTCGCGGAGGGGCTTGGCCGCGATGAGCGTGTCCAGCAGTTCCCGGTGGGCGGTGGGGGTGGGCTGGGCCTCCAGGAGGCGGACCAGGCCGTGCAGGGCGAGGTCGGGGTCGGCGGTGACGCCGAGGGCTTCCAGGAGGACGGGGTCGTCGCGGACGGGGGCCAGTTCGGGGCCGTCGAGGAGGCGTTCGGCGGCGGAGGGGTCGGTGAAGCCGTGCCGCAGCAGACGGGTGAAAGTGCTGCTTCTGCGCCCCGGCGTCATGTCCGTGGTCTCCCCTCGGATCTGCTCTCGTCCTGGCCAGAGCCTAACCGGAGGGGACGGGGTGCCGTCCGGCGGTTGTGGCGGACGGGGCTGGTGGGGCGCGGTGCGGCTTGGGCGGGAGCCTGTGCCTGCGGCGGCCCGGTCGGGTGGCTCGTGGCCTGGGTCGCGCGCCCCGTGGGGTCGGGGTCGGGGCCGCGCCGACCCGGTCAGGCCGAGCGCGGGGCGGCCGGGCGGCCCGTGCGGGGTCCTATGCCTGCGGCCGCCCGTGCGGGTGGCTCGTGGCCTGGGTCGCGCGCCCCGTGGGGTCGGGGTCGGGGCCGCGCCCGGTGGTGTCCGTCCTCGGTCCGGCGGGCTGTCGCTCCTGCGGTGCCGGGGTTTTCGCCGGCCGCTGCGGGCGGACACCACCCGACACGTCCCCTTCCCGCCACGGGCGACAGCGGGCCGTCGCGGGTCCCCGGTCAGGCCGAGCGCGGGGCCGTGCCGGGGCGGCGGCCTGTGCCTGCGGCGGCCCGTGCGGGTGGCTCGTGGCCTGGGTCGCGCCCTCCGTGGGGTCGGGGTCGGGGCCGCGCCGGGTGGTGTCCGTCCTCGGTCCGGCGGGCTGTTGCTCGTGCGGTGCCGGGGTTTTCGCCGGCCGCTGCGGGCGGACACCACCCGACACGTCCCCTTCCCGCCGCGGGCGGCCGACGGCCGTCGTGGGTTCCCGCGCTTCCTCCGGCCTGCGCCGATCCCGCGTCCTCGCCAGGAGGTCGTGCAGTGCCTGGGCCGCCCTCGGTGCCGCGTCTCCGCAGCAGTTGTTGAAGAGGATGTGCAGTTCCTCGGCCTGTGCGGCTGCCTGCCGGATGCGGGGCAGCCAGGCGGAGAGTTCCCGCTCGGTGTAGCTGTGGCGGAAGCGGTCCTCCTTCGTGCCCTTTCCCCAGTGGGGGCTGCGGCCGTGGAAGCGGATCAGGTGCAGGTGGGGGGTGGTGACGGGGGCGGGAGGCGGGGCGTCGGGGGTGTCCGTGGCGACCGCCGTCGCGTTCAGGTCCCTGAGGAAGGCTGTGGTGCGGGCGGCCTGGGTGGGGTGCCACCAGGCGGGGTCGCGGAATTCCACGGCGAACGGCCAGTCGTGGGCGCGTTCGCGGGCCGTGCGGACGAAGGCCTCGGCCTTCGGGCCGGGGGTGAGAGAGGGCGGGTACTGGAAGAGGAGGGTGCCCAGGCGGCCGGCGTCGCGGAGGGGGGCCAGCGCTTCGGCGTAGCGGGTCCAGATCTCCGTGCGCAGGGCCTCGTCGCGGGGGTGGTCGCGCAGGTCCGCGGGGAGGGTGGCGGGGCGGGTGGGGTGGCCGGTGAGGAGGGAGAACGCCTTGACGTCGAAGCGGAAGCCGGGGGGTGTGCGTTCGGCCCAGAGGGCGGTGGTGCGCGGGGTCGGCAGCGCGTAGTACGGGGAGTCCGCCTCGACCAGGGGGAAGCGGGTGGCGTAGTGGCGTAAGCGTTTCTCCGCGTCGCGGTGGCCGGGTGGGTACCAGCCGCTCCTGAGGAGTGCCGGGTCGGTCCAGCCGCAGGTGCCGATGAGGATGTCCGCCATGCGGGCGTGAGTACCCGGCGTTCATCGGGTCTTCACCCGTGATGTTGGCCCGCGTGGGCCACGGGCACGTTGGCGTGAGCATGCTCTGTCCGCACCGCCAGCCGTCCACCCTTTTCCGGAGGTTGATGTGTCCGGCAGTTCCGTGTACCGCCGTGCCCGCGCCGTCGTGGCGTCCGCGGCGGCCCTCGCCGCAGCCGCGGTCGGGCTGTGGACCGGGCTCGGTCAGGGGTCCGCGCATGCCGCGGGCGCCGTGCCCAGCCCGGACCACGTGGTCGTCGTGGTCTTCGAGAACCATGCCTACAGCCAGGTCATCGGCTCCTCCAGCGCGCCGTACATCAACTCGCTGAAGGCGGGGGGTGCCAATCTGACCCAGTCGTACGCCGAGACCCACCCCAGCCAGCCGAACTACTTCGCGCTGTTCTCCGGGTCGACGCAGGGCATCACCGACGACAGCTGCTACACCCCGGGGTTCTCCTCGGCGCGCAACCTCGCGTCCGAGCAGATCGCCGCCGGGCGCACCTGGGCCAGCTACAACGAGTCGCTGCCGAGCCAGGGCTCCACGACGTGCAGCAGCGGCAACTACGCGCGCAAGCACAACCCCTGGTTCGGTTTCAGCAACGTGCCGACCTCGACCGCCAAGACGTTCGCCCAGTTCCCGACGGACTACTCGACGCTGCCGCAGATGTCGTTCGTGGTGCCGAACCTGTGCAGCGACATGCACGACTGCTCGGTGTCCACCGGTGACACCTGGCTGAAGAACAACCTGGGCGCCTACGCGACCTGGGCCAAGACCCACAACAGCCTGCTCGTCGTCACCTTCGACGAGGACAACCGGCTGAGCGGGAACAAGATCCCGACCGTGTTCTACGGGCAGCCCGTCACCGCCGGGTCCAGCTCCTCGACCACGTACAACCACTACGACCTGCTGCGCACCCTGGAGGACACCCAGGGCCTGACCACGCACGCGGGCAACGCGGCCTCCGCCAAGGACATCACCGGCATCTGGGCGTCCTGACGTGTACGTAGCGGACAGCCGTGCGAGTACGTCCGCTCATGGTGCCGTCCGGCCTCCGGCCGGGCGGCGCCGTGCGGCGGTCGCGCCGACCGTGCTCGCGCTGGGGACGGTGAGCCTGGTCACCGACGTCTCGTCGGAGATGGTGACGGCGGTGCTGCCGCTGTACCTGGTGACCGGCCTGGGTCTGTCGCCGTTGGGCTTCGGGCTGCTGGACGGGATCTACAACGGGTTCTCGGCGCTCGTGCGCCTGGTGGGCGGGCACTTCGCCGACCGGGGCGGCGGACGGCACAAGTGGGTCGCCGGGCTGGGCTACGGCATCTCGGCCGTGTGCAAGCCACTGCTGCTGGTGGCGCACGCGCTGACCCCGATCGGGGTCGTGCTCGCCGCCGACCGGACCGGGAAGGGGCTGCGCACGGCGCCCCGGGACGCGCTGATCTCGCTGGCCAGTACGCCACAGACGCGCGGGCGGGCCTTCGGGGTGCACCGGGCGATGGACACGGCCGGGGCCCTGCTCGGGCCGCTGGTGGCGTTCCTGATCCTGCGGGCCACCGTCGACGGGTACGACGCGGTGTTCACCGTGAGCTTCTGCGTCGCCGTGCTGGGCGTCCTGGTGCTGGTCCTGTTCGTGCCGGGCGGGCGGGGTGACGCGGCCCCGGCCGAACGGCCGACGGTCCGCGCGGCCCTCGCCCTGCTGCGCGGCCGTGAGCTGCGCCGGATCACCGTGTGCGCGCTGCTGCTGGGCCTCGCCACGGTCAGCGACTCCTTCGTCTACCTGCTGCTCCAGCGCCGCCTCGGCGTCCCCGACCGCTGGTTCGCGCTGCTGCCCCTGGGCACGGCCGCGGCCTTCCTGCTGCTGGCGGTGCCGCTCGGCCGGCTCGCGGACCGCGTGGGCCGCTGGACGGTCTTCCTGGCCGGCCACGGCGCCCTGCTCGTCGTGTACGCGCTGCTGCTCACCTCCTGGCACGGCTCGGGTCTGCCGTATCTCGTGCTCGCCCTGCACGGCGGTTTCTACGCGGCCACGGACGGGGTGCTGATGGCCGCCGCCTCGGACAGCGTGCCGGAAGGGCTGCGCTCCTCCGGGCTGGCCGTCGTACAGACCGGGCAGGCGCTGACCCGGTTCGCCTGCTCGCTGCTGTTCGGCGCTGCCTGGACGGTGTGGGGCGACCGGGCGGCGCTGGCGGGCGCGGCGGTGGCGCTGGCCGCGTGTGCCGCGTTCTCCCTCACCCTGCGCCCGAAGGGAACGGTGCCCGCATGACCGTACGCACCCGCATCCTGATCCTGGTCTCGGCCGTCTGCGTGCTGGCGGCGGTCGGGCTGGCGTCGGTGCTGCACGCCTCCGCGCGGGCGGACCGCCGTGACCACACACAGGCCGGCGGGCCGAGCGTCACACCGGGGACGGTGACGCTGCGCCAGTCGGGGCGGCTGGTGTTCCGGAACATGGCGTGGGGGCCGCACCGCGACGAGCTGACCAGCGTCCCGGCCTCCGCCCCGGACGCGCCGCGCACCGCGTCCGGCCTCAAGTGCCTGCGGTTCTACGCCGCTTCGGGCACCGGGGTGTGTCTCCAGGCCGTGCACGGGCCCGTCTCGGACACCTACCGCGCGCTGATCCTGGACGCGCGCCTGCGGACCGTGGACCGCTACGACGTGCCGGGCATCCCCTCCCGCGCGCGGGTCTCCCCCACCGGACACTTCGCCGCCTGGACGGCGTTCGTGGGCGGTGACTCGTACGCCGGGACGGACTTCTCCACGCGCGCGGCCATCGTGGACACCCGCAGCGGGAAGCAGATCCCGTCCCTGGAGGCCTTCCGGATCATCAAGGACGGGCATCCGTACCGGGCGGCGGACGTCAACTTCTGGGGAGTGACGTTCGCGGCCGACGACCGCACCTTCTACGCGACGCTGGCCACCAAGGGGCGGACGTACCTGGTCCGCGGCGACCTGCGCCGCCGTACCGTCACCACGCTGCACGCCAACGTGGAGTGCCCGTCCCTGTCGCCGGACGGGAGCCGGGTCGCGTACAAGAAGCGGGTCGCGGGGCTGCCGAAGGACGCGCCCTGGCGGCTGTACGTCCTCAACCTGCGCACGCTGCGCGAGACCCCGCTCGCCGAGACCCGCAGCGTGGACGACCAGGCGGTGTGGAAGGACACCCGCACGCTCGTGTACGCGCTGCCCGGGGACTACGGCGCCGACCTGTACGAGGTCCCGGCGGACGGCTCCGGACGGGCCCACCGGATCAGCTCGGCGGCGGTGTCACCGGCGTACCTCGGTTAGCCCCTTCGCGGGTCAACGCGGCAGCCCGGCTTTTCCGTCATCCCGGTGGTTTGCCGTACGCGGCCGCCGTCGTCGTCTCCGGTCACGCCCGAGACTTTCCGGCGTGGTGGCCGCGTGGCCGCCGGGGAAGGCGAGGGCACGGGATGGCCGACAGCAGGATCCTGGTCGCGGTACCGCAGCATCCACGCGCCGAGGGCGCCGGAGCCGAGCAGTTGCGGAAGATCCGGGACGCCGTGGAGGCGGACGGCTTCGAGGTGCGCTGGGCGGTCAGCGCGGAGGACGCCGAGGCGGTGCTGCGGACCGAGGCGGGCCTCGCGGCGGCCGTGGTCGCCTGGGACCTGCCCGGGGACGCGCTGCGGCGGGGAGGTGACGGTCCCGGCGCCGCGCTCGCCCCGGCGGACGGCACCCTCGACGCGGCCCCGGGCGGGGCCGCCGTACTGCACCGGATCGGGCGGCGGTTCCGGAACCTGCCGGTGTTCCTGGTCATGGCCGACGAGGGCGTGCGGGAGCTGCCGCTGTGGGTGTCGGAGACGGTCGTCGGGTACGTGTGGCCGCTGGAGGACACCCCGGGGTTCATCGCCGGCCGGATCACCAGCGCCGCCCGCGCCTACCGGGAGGACGTGCTGCCGCCGTTCTTCCGGGCGCTGCGGCGCTTCGACGACGCCCACGAGTACTCCTGGCACACCCCGGCCCACTCCGGTGGCGTCGCCTTCCTCAAGTCGCCTGCGGGGCGCGCCTTCCACGACTACTTCGGCGAGCGGCTGCTCCGCTCCGACCTGTCGATCTCGGTGGAGGAGCTGGGCTCGCTGTTCGAGCACACCGGCCCCATCGGGGAGGCGGAACGCAACGCGGCCCGCGTCTTCGGCTCCGACCTCACCTACTTCGTGCTGCACGGCGACTCCACCTGCAACCGCCTGGTGGGTCACTTCAGCGTCACCCGTGACGAACTGGCGCTGGTGGACCGCAACTGCCACAAGTCGGTGCTGCACGGCCTGGTGGTCTCCGGCGCCCGGCCCGTCTACCTGGTGCCCACGCGCAACGGGTACGGCCTCGCCGGCCCGCTGCCCCCGGCGGAGCTGGCGGCGGACTCGGTCGCGGCCCGGATCGCCGCGCACCCGCTGGCCGAGGGGGCCGTGGCGCGCGAGCCGCAGTACGCGGTGTTCACGAACTCCACCTACGACGGCCTGAGTTACGCCGCCGTACCGGCCGCGCGGGCGCTCGCGGCCAGCACACCCC
This sequence comes from Streptomyces sp. NPDC029138, assembly GCF_055564375.1. NCBI lineage: Bacteria > Bacillati > Actinomycetota > Actinomycetes > Kitasatosporales > Streptomycetaceae > Streptomyces > Streptomyces sp. NPDC029138. Next base: position 35,482 of record NZ_JBVHWM010000036.1, on the reverse strand, counting down.
GGGTGCACTTCGACGAGGCGTGGTTCGCGTACGCCCGCTTCCATCCGCTGTACCGGGGCCGGTACGGCATGTCGGTGGACGCGGACGCCTTCCCCGGCCCGGACCGGCCGACGGTCTTCGCGACCCAGTCCACGCACAAGCTGCTGGCCGCGCTGTCCCAGTCGGCGATGGTGCATGTACGGCCCGCGCCCCGGGCGCCGGTGGAGCACGACCGGTTCAACGAGGCCCTGATGCTGCACGGCACCACCTCGCCCCTGTACCCGATGATCGCCTCGCTGGACGTGGCGACGGCGATGATGGACGGCCCGCAGGGCGAGTGGCTGGTGGACGAGGCGGTGACGGAGGCGATCCGCTTCCGGCAGGAGATGGTCCGGCTGCGCCGGCGGGTGGAGAGCGCCGGGGACCGGCCGCCGTGGTTCTTCGGCGTCTGGCAGCCGGAGGAGGTCACCGACCCGGCGACCGGCGAACGCCTGCCCTTCGACGAGGCCCCGCCGGAGCTGCTGCGCACGGAGCAGTCCTGCTGGCTGCTGGAGCCGGGCGCGGCCTGGCACGGCTTCCCCGGGCTGACCGAGGGCCACTGCATGCTGGACCCGGTCAAGGTCACGCTGACCTGCCCCGGCATCACCGCGACCGGGGAGATGGCCGATGAGGGCATCCCGGCGCGCGTCCTGACCGCCTATCTGGCCACCCGGAACATCGTGGTCGAGAAGACCGACAGCTACACCACGCTGATCCTGTTCTCGATGGGCATCACGAAGGGCAAGTGGGGCACGCTGCTGGACGCCCTGATGGACTTCAAGTCCCTGTACGACGCCGACGCCCCGCTCGGCCGGGTCCTTCCCGAGGCGGTCGCCGCGCACCCTCGCCGCTACTCGGGCCTGACCCTGCGGGAGCTATGCCGGCAGATGCACGAGCAACTGCGCTCGGCGCGCCTGGTGGAGCTGCTGGACACCGCGTTCCAGCAGCTTCCGGATCCGGTCCATCCGCCCCAGCACTGCTACCAGCGCCTGGTGCGGGGCGGTACCGAGCGGGTGAGGATCGCCGACGCGGCGCACCGGGTGGCGGCGGCGATGGTCACGGTCACCCCGCCCGGCATCCCGGTCCTCATGCCGGGCGAGTCCACCGGCGCCCCCGACGGCCCCCTCCTGCGCTACCTCACGGCCCTGGAGACCTTCGACCGCCACTTCCCGGGCTTCCGCAGCGAGACCCACGGGGTGACGATCGACGAGGACAGCGGCGACTACGAGATCGAGTGCCTGCGCGATCACTGAGCCGGCCGTCGCCCCGGCCGGCACGCGCGACGCGTAGGGTCCGCGGTCACCGGGCGGCGGCGTGGGCCTCCTTGGCCGGCACGCACCGCCAGGCGAGGCAGGCCGCGGCCAGATAGGCGAGGGCGCCGACGGCCATGCCGAGACGCACCCCGGTGCCGTAGTCGGTGCTGGTCGCCAGCAGGCTGCCGCCGAGCGCGACGCCGGTGGCGCTGCCGATCTGGCGGGTGGTGTTGAACAGGGCGGAGGCGGCTCCCGCGTACGCCCGGGGTGCGGCACCCATCACCGTGGCAGTCGAGCCGGTCAGCGCGAAGGACGTACCGAACCCGGTGGCCATCATCGGCGCCACCAGCAGCGGGTAGGCCGGATCGGTCCCGGCCGCGGCCCAGCCGGCCAGCCCGAGCGCGCCCAGGAGCATGCCGGAGACCACCAGCGGGCGGTCTCCGGTACGGCGGGTCAGGCGCCCGGACAGGACGGAGGCGAACATGGTCACCGCCACGGCCGGGAACAACGCCAACCCGGTCCGCAGGGCACTGAAGCCGCGCTGGTGCTGGAAGTACAGGCTGGCGGTGAACACCATGCCGTAGAAGCCGAAGTTGAACAGAAGCCCCACGACGGCCGCTCCGCTCATCGCCGGTGGGCGCAGCAGCCCCAGCGGCAGGGCCGGGGCCCGGGCGAGCCGCTCACGCACCGCGAACCCGGCCACGGCCAGGGCGGCCAGGCCCAGCCCGGCGAGGACGGCGGGATCGGACCAGCCGCGCCGTCCGGCCTCGTTCAGGGCTGCGGTCAGCAGGGCCACGGCCGCCACCACGGAGGCTTGCGCCGGCCAGTCCACGGCCCGGTCCGGGTTCCGCGGCGAGAGCGCGACGTACCGCGCCGTCAGGACCAGGCAGGCCGCGCCGACCGGCACGTTGATGAGGAACACCCACCGCCAGCCCACGGTGGACACTAGGAGCCCGCCCAGCAGCGGCCCGGCGGAGGCGGCGATCCCCGCCATCGACCCCCACAGCCCGAAGGCGCGCGAGCGTGCCGCCGGCTCGGGATAGGCCTCCTGGAGCAGGGCGAGCGAGCCGGGAACGATCAGTGCCGCGCCGAGTCCTTCCACCAGCCGGGCGGCGACGAGGGCCGGGGCACTGGGCGCGCCCGCGCACAGGGCCGATGCCACCGTGAACAGCGCCACGCCCGAGCAGAAGACCCGCCGGTTGCCCAGCCGGTCACCGAGCGCACCGCCCGTCATCAGGAACCCGGCGAGGACGAGGGTGTAGCCGTCCGTGATCCACTGGATGCCGGTGAGCGAGGCCGCAAGCTCCCGGCCCACCGCGGGCACGGCGACATTGATGATCGTGACGTCCAGGATGACCATGAAGTACCCGGCGCACACGGCGAGCAGCGGTGCCACAGGCGCATGCTAGGGCCGGGTGCGGGCCGGATCGACGACCTCGGGCGCGTGTTCACGGTCCCGGGTGTGTGTTCAGTACGCGGCTCGGCGGCGTCACGGCAAACGGCGGTGGGACGCTGTGGGGGCCGACGGGTGTTGCGGCTGCTCGGGAGCGACCTCGTGCGATCGAGACCCAGCGCACTCACTCGCTCGGGCTTCCTCCTGGACGAGGCGCAGGACCTGTCCCCCATTCAGTACCGGTCCGTCGGCCGCCGCTGCACCACCGGCGGCGCGATCGTCCTGGGCGACCTGACGCAGGGCACGACGCCCTGGGCGACGCGGAGTTGGGATGGGGCGCAGGCCCACCGCGGCTAGCGTGAGGGGGTCATCGAGGAACTGACGGCCGAACCCCGGCTTCTTCGAGGCCCGCACGGCGACGGAGACGGTCGAAATGGTCGCCGTCCGCGAGGAGTTGCTGGACAACGAGGGCTCGGACGGCCTGATCGCGGCGGACGCGCGTGCTGGTGCTCGCGGAGGACCGGACGAGCGCACCGGCTGCGCCGCCTGTACGTCGCCCTGACCCGAGCGGTGTCCGGCCTGCTCGCCACCCACGCGACCACGCTGCCGCCGCGACGGGCCTGAACCTGTCTTTCATCGTTCAACCAAAGCGGCCTGGCAGCCACCGCGTTGACGCGACACCTTACTTCAAAATGGGTACATTAGTCCCATTAGAGGTAATTGCGGGGTTGGTGGCGATGGACCCGATCGTGATGTCGGCGGCCACGGCCTTGGTGGGAGCGATGACCACCGACGCCTGGGAACAGGTACGGACAGCCTTCGCCGGCTGGTGGCGTCGCATCCGCCCGCAGCAGGCCGACCGCGTGGCCGCGGAACTGGAGGAGTCCAGGGACCGCGCGATGACGGCCCGCCGGGAACAGGACACCGACGCGGAGTCGGAGCTGGTCACGGTCTGGGCGGACCGGGTGGCCGAGCTGCTGGGGGAGAACCGCGCGCTGGCGGCGGACCTGCGCCGCCTGATCGAGCGGGACATCACCCCGCACGTGCACCACGACACCGGCATCCGCACCGGGACCCAGGAGCTCCACGCCGAGGCCTCCGGACACGGCCGGGTCTACCAGGCCGGGCGTGATCAGCACATCCAGGGGCCATGACTCCCATCGGCGGACCCCCGGCACGCGGCTCCGGCGGACCCTCCGTCCGAAGCGAGGAGATGCCGCGCGGTGAGCGGGTCGGCCTGCAGGCGCGCGCCTCGGACCGGGCCAGGATCTACCAGGCTCGCCGGGACCTGTACGTCTCCGAGCGGGATCTGCACGTGCACTACGAGAGCGGGGTGCGCCGCACACACCGGGTGCCCGACGCCGCACTCTCCGACGAGTGCCCGTATCCCGGTCTGTCCGCGTTCACCACCGACCAGGCGCGGTGGTTCTTCGGCCGGGACTCCGTGGTGGCCAAGCTGCTGGTACGGCTGGACGGCTGCCTCGCTGCGGGCGGCGCCCTGGTCGTCGTGGCGCCCTCCGGGGCGGGGAAGTCCTCGCTGCTCAGGGCGGGGCTGCTGGCCGAGCTGAGGCGGGGCGTGCTGCCGGGTTCGGCGCGCTGGCCGCTCGTGTGGCTCACGCCGACGTCCCATCCGATGGAGGCCCTCGGCGCCCATCTGTGGGAGGTCATGGAAAGCGGCCGGGACGGTTCTCCCGTCCTGCGGCCCGACGAACTGCGCCGGGCACTGGCGAAGGGCCCCGGGGAACGCCGGGTCGTCGTGGTCGTCGACCAGCTGGAGGAACTGTTCACGCTGTGCCCCGACAAGCAGGAGCGCCGGGACTTCCTCGACGCGGTCCTGGGCATCGCGGAGGTCGGCCCGAGCGGCGAACCCCCACCCGGCCTGGTCGTCTTCGGTCTGCGATCGGACTTCTACACCCAGTGCGCGGCCCACCCCGGTCTCCTCGACGCGGTGGAACGCAACCAGGTGATGATGGGACCGCTGACCCGGACCGGCGTACGGGAGGCGATCCTCTACCCCGCCCGCACGGTCGGGCTGGACGTCGAACCAGGGCTGGTGGAGGTCCTGCTGCGCGACCTCGGCGCGACCGAGGAGGGAGCCGACGACGACCCCGCCTACGAGATCGGACGGCTCCCTCTGCTCGCCCACGCGCTGCGGGCGACCTGGCTGCGCCGCGCGGGCCATGTCCTCACCGTGGACGGTTACGAGGCGACCGGCGGCATCGCGCACAGCGTGGCCACCGAGGCGGACCGCTGGTTCGACCGGCTGGATCCGTCGGCACGGGAGACCGCGCGGTCCCTGTTCCTGCGGCTGGTCAAGTTCGGCGAGCGGGGCGCCGGGGACACGCGGTGTCCGGTGCGGTACGACGACCTCGTGAGCCTCTGCGCGCGTCCCGAGGAGGCCGCGCAGGTCGTCGAGAAGTTCACCCGGGGACGCCTGCTGACCCGGGAGCAGGACACGGTGACCATCACCCACGAGGTACTCCTCCGCACCTGGCCACGCCTGCGCCAGTGGATCCGGGACCACCGCGCCCGGTACCTGGCCCGGCAGCGGTTGGAGGACGCGGCGGTCGCCTGGGAGGAGGCGGGGCGCGATCCGGGGCTGCTTTACCGGGGGGTGCGGTTGGAGGAGGCGCGCGCGCTGGCCGGGGGTGGCGGTGCGCGTGACGACGAGGGCGCGGGCCGACTCGGGCCGGTCGCGTCCGAGTTCCTGAGCGCCTCGGTACGGCACCGGCAGCGCGTCCGCCGGATATGGCAGGGCCTCGTCGTTGTCCTGAGTGCGCTGGCCGTGGCCGTCGCGGTGGTGGGCGTTTTCGCGTGGGTGCAGAGCGACAGGGCACGGCAGGAACGGAATACCGCGATCGCCGGGGAGGTCAGGGCCGAGGCCGATCAGGTGCGAATGACGGACGCCTCTCTGGCCGCCCAGCTGGACGTGGTGGCGCTTCGGATGCAGCCGACCGAGTCCACCGAGCTCAACCTGCTGGGTGACGAGGACACACCGCTGTCCACCGTGCTGACCGGACACCGGGGCGAGGTGAACACCGTGGACTTCAGTCCCGACGGTCATGTGCTGGCAAGCGGGGATGACAAGGGCGAGATCTGGCTGTGGAACACCGCCGGCACGGGCCCCCCGAGCAGGCTCGGCGATCCGCTGCGGGGTTTCCACCAGCCGGTGTGGGGAGTGCACTTCAGCGCTGCCGGACACTTCCTCGCCGCCGCCGACGAGGACGGCACCTTCAGCCGTTGGGACGTCCGCGACCCCCGGCACCCCACCGCCCTGGGTGACCCGGTCAAGGCGGGTGGCGGCGGGCAGTACACCCTCGCGATCAGCCCTGACGGGCGCCTCCTGGCGACAGCGGGCGATGACGGCCGGGTCCGGCTGTGGGACGTCTCCGATCCCCGCTACCCGAAGCTCCTCGGGCAACCACTCACCGGGACCGGAGCCAACGGCTCGGTGTACGACGTCGCCTTCAGCCCGGACGGCACGCTGCTGGCGGCCGGCGGGAGCAATGCGACCGTACGGCTGTGGCACGTGACGGACCCACGGCATCCACGGGCCGCCGGCACGCCGACCATCCCGGACGCGTCGGCCGGCGACGATGTCAAGGCGGTCGCCTTCGCCCACGACAACCGGACTCTGGCCGCGGCCGGAGCCTCAGGGACGACCCAATTGTGGGACATCACGGATCCGGCCAAGCCGACCGCGATCGACTCCCCGACCGCCGAGGGCGACGTCAACGCGGTGGCGTTCTCCCACAGCGGCAACCTCATGGCCCTCGGTGGCGACAGCAACGCCGTCGGGCTCTACAACATGGCGTCCCCCAAGGACAACCGGGGTCTCGCCTCGCTGGTGGGCCACACCGGACATGTATGGGGGCTGGCCTTCAATCCCAAGGGCACCCAACTGGCCAGCGTCGGCAACGACCACCAAGTCAGGGTCTGGACGATACCCCGCACGATCCTCACCGGGCACTCGGACTTGGTACAGGCAATAGCCCTGAGCCGCGACGGGCATCTGCTGGCCTCGGGCTCGGCGGACCGGACCGTACGTCTCTGGGATGTCAGCAACACGGCCGATCCCCGGCTGCTCAGCGGATCGATACGGCTGGACGCGCCGTCCTCTCCCTACGCCGTCGCCTTCCAGCCCGGGGGAAGGGTTCTGGCCGTTGCCGCCGGACCGAAGGTGCAGCTGTGGGACGTCACCGATGCGACCAGGCCAAGGCTCCTGGGGAGCCCGCCCGGGCATGCCGACGACAGCTTCCTGAGTGTCGCCTTCACCCCCAGCGGGAACACGATGGCCAGCGGCAATTCCGACGGGACGGTGGTCCTCTGGAACGTCTCCGACCCGTCTCGTCCACGGCTTCTCGGCCGACCGCTGTCCTCGGGATCAAGCGGGCGGATCAACCGGGTGGCCATCAGCCCTGACGGACACACACTCGGCGCCGTGTCGGACGACGGCAGACTGCGGCTCTGGGACGTCGTCGACCCCGCGCGCCCGAGGCCCCTGGGCAGACTCCTGACTGTCAGCGAGGACCCGGTCAATTCGATCGTCTTCAGCCCGAACAGCCACATGCTCGCGACGTCCGGCGGTGACGCGGTGCTCCGTCTGTGGGACATCCGCGACCGCACCCGTCCCAGGCATCTGGGTCAGGACCTGACGGGTCACAGGGGCACCGTGATCGCCCTGGCCTTCAGCCCGGACGGCCGCGCCGTGGCCAGCGGCGGTTCCGACCAGACGCTTCGGCTGTGGGACGTCCGCGACCCGGACCACGCGCGGCCCTTCGGAAAGCCGATCTTCCTCCCCGATTACATCGACACGATGACGTTCTCCGGCGACGGGCGCACCCTGTTCATCGGCGACGGCTCATCCACCGTTCGCATCCTGCCCATGACCACCAGATCCGCCGTCGCGTACATCTGCCGCTCCACCGGCAACGTGCTGACCCCCCAGCTGTGGCACGAGTACGTCCCACACCTCCCCTACGACCCCCCGTGCGCCCGATCCTGACCCGTCCGGAGACGGCCCAGGGTCAGTGAGACGCGAGGGGGCCGGCGGTCCACGACCGTCGGCCCCCTCGCGTCATCAGCGGCAAACCCACTCTGACCTGCGCCTACAGCACCGGCAGGTTCTTCCGCAGCTCGAACGCCGTCACCTCGGACCGGTACTCCTCCCACTCCTGCTTCTTGTTGCGCAGGAAGAAGTCGAAGACGTGCTCGCCGAGGGTCTCGGCGACCAGGTCGCTGCCCTCCATCAGGGTCAGGGCCTCGCCGAGGTTCTGCGGGAGGGGCTCGATGCCCATGGCGCGGCGTTCGGCGTTGGAGAGGGCCCAGACGTCGTCCTCGGCGCCCGGCGGCAGCTCGTAGCCCTCCTCGATGCCCTTCAGGCCGGCGGCGAGGAGGACGGCGTAGGCCAGGTACGGGTTGGCGCCGGAGTCGATGGAGCGGACCTCCACCCGCGCCGAGCCGGTCTTGCCGGGCTTGTACATCGGGACGCGGACCAGGGCACTGCGGTTGTTGTGGCCCCAGCAGATGTAGGAGGGGGCCTCGCCGCCGGCGCCGGCCGTGCGCTCGGAGCCGCCCCAGATGCGCTTGTAGGAGTTCACCCACTGGTTGGTGACCGCGGAGATCTCCGCGGCGTGCCGCAGCAGGCCCGCGATGAAGGAGCGGCCGACCTTGGAGAGCTGGTACTCGGCACCGGACTCGTAGAAGGCGTTCCGGTCACCCTCGAAGAGGGACAGGTGGGTGTGCATGCCGGAGCCGGGGTGCTCGGAGAAAGGCTTCGGCATGAACGTCGCCTGCACGCCCTGCTCCAGCGCCACCTGCTTCATGACCAGCCGGAACGTCATGATGTTGTCGGCGGTGGAGAGCGCGTCGGCGTAGCGCAGGTCGATCTCCTGCTGGCCCGGCGCGCCCTCGTGGTGGGAGAACTCCACCGAGATGCCCATCGACTCCAGCATGGTGATCGCCTGGCGGCGGAAGTCCATGCCGACGTTGGTCGGGGTGTGGTCGAAGTAGCCCGAGTTGTCGGCGGGGGTGGGGCGGGAGCCGTCCAGCGGGCGGTCCTTCAGCAGGAAGAACTCGATCTCAGGGTGGGTGTAGAAGGTGAAGCCCAGGTCGGAGGTGCGGGCGAGGGCGCGCTTCAGGACGTACCTCGGGTCGGCGAAGGACGGCGAGCCGTCCGGCATGAGGATGTCGCAGAACATGCGGGCCGTGCCGGGGGTCTCCGCGCGCCACGGCAGGACCTGGAAGGTGGACGGGTCCGGCTTGGCGATCATGTCGGACTCGTAGACCCGGGCGAAGCCCTCGATGGCGGAGCCGTCGAAGCCGATGCCTTCGTCGAAGGCCTGTTCCAGTTCGGCGGGGGCCACGGCGACGGACTTGAGGAAGCCCAGCACGTCCGTGAACCACAGGCGTACGAACCGGATGTCACGCTCCTCCAAGGTCCGGAGCACGAACTCCTGCTGCTTGTCCATCTTCCGCTTCCCCATCCTTGCTGGTCAGGCCGCCTGTCCCCCGTACCACGGGAGGCGGTCGGGCACCTGAGCATCCCACCACAACACCATTTCACGCGCGTTGCGGACCTTGATCGCCCGAGCGTCCTCGCCCTGAACGCCTCTCGTACGGCAGGTGTACTGCGCTCTCGCCCCATCTTGCCTGCTCGGACCGACATCCGTAATGGCCGGTCCGCTTCGCCCGTGACCGACACCACGCCCGTTAAATTTGCATCTCAGATGCAAGTTTTCATAGCGTGCTGATCAGCCGAGTTCTCCGAGGAGTCCCGATGCTGACCGAGCAGTCCGCAGCCACCGTCCGCGCCACCCTGCCCGCCGTCGGCGCGGCGATAGGCGAGATCACCGAGCGCTTCTACGCCCGCCTCTTCGACGCCCACCCCGACCTGCTGCGCAACCTCTTCAACCGCGGCAACCAGGCCTCCGGCGCCCAGAAGCAGGCCCTCGCCGGTTCCATCGCCGCCTTCGCCACGCACCTGCTGGACCACCCGGACCAGCGGCCGGACGCGATGCTCGCCCGCATCGCCCACAAGCACGCCTCCCTCGGCGTGGCCCCCGAGCAGTACCCGGTCGTCCACGAGCACCTCTTCGCCGCCATCGCCGAGGTCCTCGGCGAGGCCGTCACCCCCGAGGTGGCCGCCGCCTGGGACGAGGTGTACTGGCTGATGGCGAACGCCCTCATCGCCATCGAGAAGCGGCTGTACGAGGAGAGCGGCGGCCCCGGCCTGCGTGCGTGGGAGGTCGTCGAGCGGATCGAGGAGACCCCGGACGTCGTCACCTTCCGGCTGCGTCCGGCCGACGGCGGCCCGGTGGCCGGCTTCCGCGCCGGGCAGTACGTCTCCGTCGGCGTCACCCTGCCCGACGGCGCCCGGCAGATACGGCAGTACAGCCTGACCGGGGCGCCGGGCGAGGCGGTACGCCAGATCAGCGTCAAGCGCGTGCGGGGCGAGGCGACCCCCGACGGCGAGGTCTCGAACCACCTCCACGCGCGCGTGCGACCCGGTGACGTCCTGGAGCTGTCCGAGCCGTACGGCGACCTCGTGCTGGCCGGCGACCCGGACGCGCCCCTGCTGCTCGCCTCGGCGGGCATCGGCGTGACCCCGATGATCGCGATGCTGGCCGACCTCGCGGGCGGCGGCCACCGCGCCCCGGTCACCGTCGCGCACGGCGACCGCTCCCCCGCCGACCACGCCCTGCGCGCCGACCACACGGCGTACGCGGAGAAGCTGCCCGACGCCTGCGCGCACTTCTTCTACGAGCGCGACGCCGAGCCGGGCACCCGCACCGGCCTGGTCGACCTGACCGACATCGCCGTACACCCCGGCACGCGCGCGTACCTGTGCGGCCCGCTCCCCTTCATGCGGGCACTCCGCACCCAGCTGATCGAGAAGGGCGTGTCCCCGGCCGACATCCACTACGAGGTGTTCGGCCCGGACCTTTGGCTGGCGCAGGGCTGAGCGCTCTGTAAAGGGGCGCGACGCTGAGCGCCCCGCAAGGGGCGCGGGGAACGGCGCGACCAGCCACGACGGCGCGGCACACGCCTGACGACCTCTCGTGGCTGGTCGCGCCGCGTTCAGTCCAGCCCCGGCCCCCGAGAGATCCCGAGCAGCAAGGGCCCCGTCGGCTCAGCGACGAGGTCCCCGATCGTGACGGAGTCCAACGCGGCGAAGAACGCCTCCTGAGCCCCCCGCAGAGCGCCCCGCAGGCGGCAGTCGGAGCGCAGGGGGCAGGCCGGCGTCCCCTGCGTCCCCTCGCAGTCCACCACGTCACCGTCGCCCTCGAAGGTCCGCACGACCGCGCCCACCGACGCCGTGCGGCCCCGCTCCGTGAGCGCAAGCCCCCCGCCCCGCCCGCGCCGGGCGTCGACCAGGCCCAGGTGCTGGAGTTCGGCGACGACCTTCGCGGCGTGCGTGTAGGGCACGGCCATGTCGGCGGCGACCTGGCGGGTCGTGGGCGTGGCGTCGGCGACCGCGAGTCGCATCAGGACGCGCAGGGCCAGGTCGGTGGAGCGCAGCAGCCGCATACCGCGAGCGTAGGTAATGCGCATCCTGGCTTCAAATTATCCGCTTCCTGTGCCCTCCCTACGGAAGCGCGGCCCCTCCGCATTACGATCAGCGGGCCCCACCGTCCACGTCCCCTTCTCCAGAAGGACACGCCTCATGGGTTCCGGCAAGAACAGCAGCACCGCGGCGCGCAAGGCGCGCATCGAGGAGATGCGGCGCGCGGAGCGTGTCCGCGAGCGCCGTAACCGGGTGCTCACCATCGCCGCCAGTGCGGTGGTCGTCGTCGGTCTCGTCGTCGGCGGTGTGGTCCTGGTGAAGACGCAGGGCGACTCCGGCAAGGACCAGGCGACGCCGAGCGGGGACGCCAAGGGCTCCGGGGACTCCGGGAAGTTCACCACCGGCAAGGACGGGGTGAGGACCTGGTCGGGCAAGCTGTCCCGGACGCACGTGACGACCAAGGTGTCGTACCCGATGCACCCGCCGGTCGGCGGCAACCACAACCCGGTCTGGCTGAACTGCAACGGTGACGTCTACACCAAGGCGGTGCCGGACGAGAACGCCGTGCACGCGCTGGAGCACGGCGCGGTCTGGGTGACGTACACCGACAAGGCGGCCAAGGGCGACGTCGACGCGCTCGCGGCGAAGGTGAAGAAGACGCCGTACTCGCTGATGAGCCCGTACCAGAACCAGGACGCCCCGCTGATCCTGTCGGCGTGGGGCCACCAGGTCGCGGTGAAGAGCGCGAAGGACCCGGAAGTGGACAAGTTCTTCGCCGCGTACGTGCAGGGCCCGCAGACGCCCGAGCCGGGCGCCTCGTGCACCGGCGGGGTCATGAAGTGAGGCGGCAGCACGTCGGCTGGGTCGCCGGGGCCGCGGCGGCGGTGCTCGTCGCGGCCGGCGCGATCACCTACGCGGTCGCCGAGGAGACCGGCGGATCGGATCCGAAGACGCCGAGCGCCGAATCGGCGGACGCCGGGTTCGCGCGGGACATGGCCGTCCACCACCAGCAGGCCGTCGAGATGTCGTACATCGTGCGCGACCGCACGAAGGACGAGGAGGTACGGCGGCTCGCCTACGACATCGCGCAGACGCAGGCCAACCAGCGCGGGATGCTGCTGGGCTGGCTCGACCTGTGGGGGCTGCCGAAGGTGTCGGCCGACCCGCCGATGACCTGGATGGGCATGGGCGGCATGGCCTCCGGCAAGGACGGCGCGCTGATGCCGGGGATGGCCACGAACACCGAGCTGAAGAAGCTCCAGTCGCTCAGCGGCAAGCAGGCCGAGATCCTCTACCTCCAGCTGATGACGGACCATCACAAGGGCGGCATCCACATGGCCGAGGGCTGTGTCGCCAAGTGCACGGTCGGCGTGGAGAAGCGGCTCGCGCAGGGCATGGTCGACGCGCAGCAGTCGGAGATCGACCTGATGGCCGGAATGCTCAAGGAGCGGGGCGCGCAAGCCCGTTCGTAACACCGCCGTAGGGACGAAAGCATCAAAACGCCCTACGCGGCGGTTACTTGAGCTTCTCTTGACTTTTACGTTCCCCTGGCATGAACGGTTCATCGCAAGAGTGGCCCCCATCGTGTGATCCACTCGCCGGCCGACACCGCCGCGGGCCGGCGCGCGCCTCCACGACGTGCCAACCACTACATGCATGCGAACCGCATCGCAGGGGGTTCTATGAGATCCAACCGCGCCACCGTGCGCGCCGGTGTGAGCATGGCAGCGACACTGCCCATGATCGCCGGTGCGCTGGCGCTGGGCATACCCGCGGCACACGCCGCGGACAGCCCCGCTCGTGACGTACTGAAGGGCACCAAGCCGCTCTGGGCCACGGCCAAGGCGGACAAGGGCGCGACCTCGGACAAGGCCCAGGTCAAGGCCCGCGTCTACCTGGCCGGCCGGGACGCGGCCGGCCTCGCCGCCTACGCCAAGGCGGTGTCCGACCCCGGCTCGCCGCTGTACGGCAAGTACCTGAGCGCCAAGAAGGCACAGGCCCGCTTCGGCGCCACCAAGGCCCAGGTGGCCGCCGTGACGTCCTGGCTGAAGTCGGCCGGTCTGACCGTCACCGCGGTCACCCCGCACTACGTCGCCGTCTCCGGTGACGTGGCCGCCGCCGAGAAGGCGTTCAACACCCAGCTGCACAACTACGCCAAGGGCTCCAAGACCTACCGCGCCCCGGCGCAAACGGCCTCCGCCCCGGCCGCCCTGAAGGGCGCGGTCCTGACCGTCACCGGTCTGGACACCGCCCCGCACAAGGCGAACCACGACGACCAGCTGCCGCCGCCGGACGCGGTGTTCAAGAACGCCGGGCCGTTCTCCTCGTACTACGGCTCCAACGTCGCGAGCACGCTGCCGGACGCCTACGGCCAGAAGATCCCGTACGCGGTCAAGGGCTACACCGGCAAGCAGCTGCGCGCCGCGTACGGCGCGGGCACGTACACCGGGCACGGTGTCCGCATCGCGATCACGGACGCGTACGCCTCCCCGACGATCGCCTACGACGCCGGCAAGTACGCGCTGAAGAACGGTGACGCGGCCTGGAAGACCGGCCAGCTGCACCAGGTGCTGCCGAAGAACTACACGAAGACCGAGGAGTGCGGGGCGGCCGGCTGGTACGGCGAGGAGACCCTCGACGTCGAGGCGGTCCACGCGGTCGCGCCGAACGCCGACGTCACCTACGTGGGCGCGGCCTCCTGCTACGACGACGACCTGCTGGACTCCCTCGGCAAGATCGTCGACAACCACCTGGCCGACATCGTCTCCAACTCCTGGGGCGATGTCGAGGCCAACGAGACGCCGGACGTCCAGGCCGCCTACGACCAGGTCTTCCAGCTGGGCGCGGTGCAGGGCATCGGCTTCTACTTCTCCTCCGGCGACGACGGCGACCAGGTCGCCAACACCGGTGTGAAGCAGGTCGACACCCCGGCCAACTCCGCCTGGGTCACCGCGGTCGGCGGCACCTCGCTGGCCGTCGGCAAGGGCGACAAGTACCAGTGGGAGACCGGCTGGGGCACCGAGAAGGCCTCGCTGTCGCCCGACGGCAAGAGCTGGGTCGGCTTCCCCGGCGCCTTCACCTCGGGCGCGGGCGGCGGCACCAGCAAGACGGTCCCCGCGCCGTACTACCAGAAGGGTGTCGTGCCGGAGGCGCTCGCCAAGGCCAACAACGCCTCCGGCAACCGCGTCGTCCCGGACATCGCGGCCATCGCCGACCCGAACACCGGCTTCCTGGTCGGCCAGACCCAGACCTTCCCCGACGGCACCGAGCAGTACAGCGAGTACCGCATCGGCGGCACCTCGCTGGCCGCGCCGGTGATCGCGGCGGTCCAGGCCCTGGCCCAGGAGGCCCGCGGCGGCAAGGCGATCGGATTCGCCAACCCGGTGATCTACGCCAAGTACGGCAAGAAGGGCGTCTTCCACGACGTCACGGACAACCCGACGGGGTCGGGGCTGGCGGTCGCCCGCGTCGACTTCGCGAACGGGTACGACGCGGCTGACGGCTTGCTGACGTCGGTTCGCAGCCTGGGCAAGGACAGCTCGTTGGCTGCGGTGAAGGGGTATGACGACGTTACCGGCGTGGGTTCGCCTGCGGGTGGGTACGTGCAGTCGTTCCGGCAGCGGTAAGTCGCCGTTGCTTTGCTGAAGGGGCGTGGGGCCTTGGTGGCCTCACGCCCCTTCGGCGTCATCGGGCCTTGAGCGCGGCGATGAAGGGGGTCCAGGCGGTGGGGGTGAGGAGGAGGACGGGGCCGTGGGGGATCTTTGAGTCCCGTACGGGGATGAGGTTGGGGATGTTGTGGGCTACCTCGACGCATTCCCCGCCGTCACCGTTGCTGTAGCTCGACTTTCGCCAGAGGGCGGCGCCGGGGAAGTCGGCGGCCACTTCTACGCAGTCCCCACCATCACCGTTGCTGTAGCTGCTCTTGAACCAGAGCGCATCACTCAAGTCGATCCGGTTGGTCGCCATTTCGGAAATCCTCTGCCGCTGCCTTGATCATTGCCAGGGACGTGTCTGGTGACAGCGCGACGGCCCTGAGCCGATCGTATGCCTTGCGGTACTGCTTCACGAGGGCCGGATCATCGATGGTGTCCCCGCTGTACGACGCCTCGGTGTAGATCAGCGGTGGGGCGTCCGGGAAGGTCATCACTTTGATGGAGGCAGCCATCAGGGGATACGCCCCGCATGTGCGCGGAACGATCTGCGGAGTGATCCGGTGCCGCTCGGCCAACTCGGCGACGTGGTCCAACTGTTCGGCCATCTCCAGCGGAGGGAGAATGGGAGCGGCGATCAGCGATTCGTGCAGGACGGCCCAGTACTCCGGCTTGGAGTGATCCACCTCGAAGAGGCGGGCGCGGGAGAGCCGGGCCGCCACCTTCTCCTCGACCCACTCGTCGGAGGCCGCCGGGTGAGCCGACCGGACCAGCGCCCGCGCGTACGGAGCGGTCTGGAGCAGCCCAGGGAAGGTGATGGGGCACCACTCCTCGATGGACTCCGCGTACTTCTCCGCCTCCAGCACCTTCTCGAAGTAGGCGGCATGCGGCCCCCTCCTCGCCCGCCGCACATCCTCGCAATGGCGCTCGAAGAAGCCGTCGGTCCCGAGCACCCGATCCGCATGCCGAGCCAGATCGATGGGCATCCTCCGCTCCCCGTGCTCGATGTCGCTGAGGTACGTCTTGCCGTAGAAGCTGCCCTCAAGGAACGCCTCCAACGACAGCCCGGCCGCCTCCCTCTTCCACCGCAACTCCTTGCCGTAGAAGGTCGGGACGCTCATCGAGCCGTCAATGTCCTTGCCCCGAGCCACCGCTCACTCTCCTCCGCTGCCCTGGTCGCGAACGCGAAACCTCTTCCACGGTAGCGAGACTGGCGACAGCCTGTGAGGTGTTCGTCACACACAGCACAGAAGGTTGCCGCCTCTCATGTCCGACCGCTCCCCCACCGCCTACGACGTCACCCTCTGCGTCGAGGAACTCCGCAGCGCCCTCGCCCTGCACGGCATCACGCTCCCCTCCCTCCGCGTCGACCTGCCGAGCTTCGCGGGTACGTACGCCCCGCCCGCCGGACTCGTCACGCTCGGGAACTGCAACACGGCCACGGCACGGGCCCTCGCCGCCGTGCTGAGGAAGGCGGCGGCGGAGTGATGGCGCTGCTGGAACTGCACCTGCTGGCCACGCCGAAGGCCGCACCGGAACTGCGCCACCACCTCCGTGCGCACGGCTTCGACGTCCGCCTGTGTGCGACGGAGCTGCTGACGAACGTGATCGACCACCTCGGCGAGGGAACACCGGTGACCGTCCGTGTCGGGGCTACGGCGGTGCGGGGCCGTACCCGCATCGAGGTGACCGATCCCGACCCGCGCGCGCTGCCTGTCCTGCTGTCCGCCACGGAGGCGGCGGAGTCGGGGCGGGGGTTGGCTCTCGTGGACGCGCTGGCCGAGCGGTGGGGCGTGGAACAGGGGCCGGACCGGAAGACGGTGTGGTGCGAGCTGAGGAACTGAGGTGGGGAGAGCGGGGCGCTACGGAACTGATGTGAGCGGATGCGGAGAAGTGGCCGTAGGGCCGCCCGCTTCCTGGCCAGTGTCGGGCTTCCGCGAGGTGAGTCAAGGGCGCTGCGCGTCGCCTCCGGCGATGGCCCTCCGGGCCACCCTTGACACACCTCGCTCCAGCCCGGGTGAGAAGCGAGCGGGCGACCGGAGGAAAGTGGCCCCCTCATCGGCACCGGCCCCTCAGCCCAGCTGGGCGCGCACCCGGGGCTGAGGGTGCGCGTCGGCGTCTCGTCAGCACGCCGGGTGGGCTAGGCGGCGAACGGCGGGTGGGTGGGGCGCACCCGCGTCTCGCCAGCACGCCGGGCCGGCCAAGCGGCGCACGGCCGGTGGGCGGGGGCGCACCCGCGTCTCGCCAGCACGCCGGGCCGGCCAAGCGGCGCACGGCCGGTGGGGTGGGGACGCGATCGGGTCCCGGTCGCGCGCCGGGTGGGCTCGGCGGCGAACGGCCAGTGGGGCGAGGGCGCATCCTCACCTCGCCAGCAGCCGGCTGGGCTCGGCGGCAAGCGGCCGGCGGGGGCGCCCTCGCGCCTCACGACGGGTGGCGATGTGCGGCCCCTGAGCCCCTCAGGTCACAGGGAAGCCGGTGATTGGCAGGTTTGTGCCAGTGCTGCTGCCCAGCCGACCCTCTGACCCGCGTGATCGCTGGGCCCGTTGGCACAAATCTGCCAATCACGGCCCTGGGGTGGTCAGTGGGGGCCCAGCCTGCCGGGGCTCTGCCCCTCTCATGCCTCCCGCGCTCCCAGGGAGAGCCGCCGAGCCGGTTCGGCGTCCACCCCAGCCGCGACCGCACCCCACCCACCCACCAGGGGATCGCCGCCAAACCCACCCGGCGTGCAGGCGGGACGCGACCGCGCCCCCGCCACCCACCATCCGCAAGCCGCTCAGCCCACCCGGCGTCCATGCGAGACGCCACCGCGCTGCACCCACCCACCGGGGATCGCCGCTAAGCCCACCCGGCGTCCATGCGAGGCGCGTCCGCGCGACCCTCCCGACGGTGCGGACGCAGCTGACCTGGGGGCCCGGTACCGGTCGGGGCCACCGTTCTTTCGGGCCGCTCGCTCGCTTCTTCCCCGGGGTGGAGTGAGGTGTGTCAAGGGTGGCCCGGAGGGCCATCGCCGAAGGCGACGCGCAGCGCCCTTGACTCACCTCGCGGAAGCCCGACACTGGCCGGGAAGCGAGCGGACCAACGGTTACCTTGGCAGCTCGGGCGGGTGAAGCGAGCCGTACGGGGGTGCCGTGGGCATCGAGCTGGAGTTGCGGGTCAGGCAGGCCTCTCGGAACAAGGGGCGCCGGGACACCGTCATCCGCCGTTCCCATGAGCACGGGGACGCCCTCGCCCGAGCCCTGGACGGGGTGAGTCACGGGCGGCTCGCGCAGGTCGATCCGTACGGGGACACCCGGTTCACCGAGCAGGACGCGGAGGCCGCGCTGCCCGAGGTGGCCGCCCTCGTGCGGGCATGCGCCAGCCCGTTCCAGCAGGCCGCCCTCCTCGACCTCGCCGCGATGCTGGAGGTCTGCGTGAGCACGCCGGGGAGTTCTCTGTGGTTCATCGGTGACTGAAGAACCGTTCCGTAAACGGCAACGAGGTCTACCTGCTGGCGTGCCCGGCCCGCTGCGATCCGGCGGCCATCTGGCCGGTCAACCAGCACTGACGCGTCAGCATCGCCGCCCGTGCCCCACGCCGGCGGTGCCCGACCACCACGACCGCGAGCAGGCAGCCACCGCTCCGGAGATCATTGACGGGAGAGTCGTCGGGCCGCCGGGCCGGTCCCGGTGACCAGCCCGCGCCGCACCCTCAGCGGTACAGCGCCCCCGACCCCTCCGCCTCCGGGACGTGCGTTGTGATCACCCGTCCCGCCGACGGCGTCTCCCGGCGGCGGTCCACCGCGTACGCCACGCTCGCCACGCCCAGGCCCAGGACGGCCAGGGCCGCTCCCGCGAGCGCCGGGGACGTCGTACCGAAGCCGGCCGCCAGGGCGAGGCCGCCGATCCAGGCGCCGCCCGCGTTGGCCAGGTTGAACGCCGCCTGGTTGGCCGAGGAGGCGAGGGAGGGGGCCGCCGACGCCTTCTCCATCACCATCAGCTGGAGCGGGGAGCCGGTGATGAACGCCGCCATGCCCAGCAGGGTGACCGCCAGGGCCGCGCTCCACTCCGCCCGCATCAGCAAGGGGAAGAGCACCAGCACCGCGCCCAGGGACGCCAGGCCGCCGAAGAGGGTGCCGCGCAGGGAGTGGTCGGCGAGCCGGCCGCCCAGCAGGTTGCCCGCCGTGGCGCCGACGCCGAAGAGGGCCAGGAGCAGGGTCACACTGGTGTCGGCGTAGCCCGCCGCGTCGGTCAGCATCGGGGTGACGTAGCTGTAGGCCGCGAAGAGCGCGCCGAAGCCCGCCACTGTCGTACCGAGGGCCAGCCAGACCGGCACCGACTTCAGGGCCGCCAGTTCGCCGCGCAGGCCCGTCGACGTGGCCGCGTGGTTCCGGTCGTGCGGGATCAGGAGAGCCAGGGAGGCGATCGCCGCTATGCCGATCACGCTCACTCCCAGGAACGTCGCCCGCCAGCCCAGGTGCTGGCCCATCAGCGTGGCGACGGGTACGCCCGCGATGTTGGCGACGGTGAGGCCGAGGAACATCAGGGACACCGAGCGGGCCTTGCGCTCCGGTGGGACCATCGCCGTGGCGACGACCGCGCCGACGCCGAAGAAGGCGCCGTGCGGCAGGCCGCTGAGGAAGCGGGCGGCCAGCAGGGAGCCGTTGCCGGGGGCGAACGCCGACAGGGCGTTGCCCGCGACGAACAGGGCCATGAGGGAGATCAGGACCGTGCGGCGGGGCATCCGCGCGGTCAGTGCGGCCAGCAGCGGGGCGCCGATGACGACGCCCAGCGCGTACGCCGAGACCAGGTGCCCGGCGGCGGGGATCGAGATGTGGAGGTCGTCCGCGACGTCGGGCAGGAGGCCCATCATCACGAACTCGGTCGTACCGATGCCGAAGGCACCCACGGCAAGGGCGAGCAGGGCCAGGGGCATGAGGGACCTTTCAGAGAGCGGAGTGCCGTACAGGTTCGAGTCTCGCATTATGTTCCTGTACGGAACAAACTCTCTCAGGTCCAGTATTCCGGCAGGTTAAGAGCCTGTGTCGAGCTTCACACGGGCCGCTACGGGCAGGTGATCGCTGTTGGTGCGCGGCAGCGTCCAGCTGCTTTCCGGCCGCACGCCCCTCACCATGATCTGGTCGATGCGCGCCATCGGGAACGACGCCGGCCAGCTGAAGCCGAAGCCGCTGCCCGCCGCGCCCTGCGTGGAGCGCATCTGGGAGGTGACGGCGTTGAGCGCGCGGTCGTTCATGGTGCCGTTCAGGTCGCCGAGCAGCACCACCCGCTCCAGGGGCTCGTCGGAGATGGCCTCGCCGAGCGCGTCGGCGCTCTTGTCCCGCTGCCGGGCGGTGAACCCGGCCTCCATCTTCACCCGCACCGAGGGCAGGTGGGCGACGTAGACCGCGACCGGGCCCCGGGGCGTCGCCACGGTGGCGCGCATCGCACGCTTCCAGCCGAGCTTGATGTCGACGGCGTGGACGCCGGTCATCCGGTACTTGCTCCACAGCCCGACCGTGCCGACGACCGCGTGGTACTTGTACGTCGACGCCAGCGCCTTCTCGTAGACGGGCACGGCGGAGGCTGGCAGCTCCTCCAGGGCCAGGACGTCGGCGCCGGACGCGGCCACGTCGGTGGCGGTCGCGGCCGGGTCGGGGTTGTCGGCGTTGACGTTGTGGGTGGCCACCATGAGGTCGCCGCCCCCACCCGCCCTGTCGGTCAGCAGCCCGCCGAAGAGGTTCAGCCAGACGACCGCCGGGAGCACGATCGCGATCAGCGCCGTCGCCGACCGGCGGATCAGCGCGAGGACCAGGAGCACCGGGACGGCCAGGCCCAGCCAGGGCAGAAACGTCTCGGTGAGCGAGCCGAGGTTGCCCACCGCGTTCGGGATGTGCGAGTGCAGCAGCATCACCAGGGCGAGCAGCAGGGCCAGTACGGCGAGGACGGCGCCGCGCCGCCAGACGCGCGGATCGTTCCGCCAGCCGGCGAACAGGCGGTGCGCGAGGCGTCGAAGCCGGGATCCCGGTCGCTCGGGTCCCGAGCCGTCGCCCACCGTCTCCGTCATGTACGCCTGCTGCGCCATACCGTCTGCCTCACTGCCTGCCGTGCACACCGTTCGCCCCCGTGCTCTTCCGACCCTAGGGGATGATCGGCTCCGTTCCGCCGTCCCATGACGGCCGTACGGAAGACGAGGACGAACGAGCCGGGGCCGTGAGTTCCGGTCACCCCCGGGACGCACGGGGTCTGTGACGAAACGCGCACATTAGTGCTACGACACTGTGGACCTGACGGGTCGTAGGCCCTCCAGGACCGCGTCAACGATCTGCTCCGCCAGGCCCTCGGGCAGATCGGCGTCGGGACGCATGACGGAGCGGACGAGCATGGGGCCGACGAACATGTCGTTGGCCAGGTCCAGGTCGATGTCTGCCCGGATCTCCCCGTTCGCCTGCGCGCGGCGCAGCAGGTCCAGGGCCAGGTCGCGGCGGGGCGCTATGACGCCGGCCTGGTACGCAGCCCAGATCCGCGGGCTGCTCTTCATCTGCGCGTACACGTTGTGCAGGATCGCCGAGGAGCGGCTGACGAGGCCGCGCCGGCGCAGGGACTCCAGCAGCACGACGAGGTCGTCGCGCAGGGAGGTGCCGGGGAGCACGGGGTCGGGGGGTTCGGCGGCGCGTACGACGTCGACGAACAGTTCCTCCTTGCCGCTCCAGCGGCGGTAGATGGTGGCCTTGCCGACCCCGGCCGTGCGGGCGACCCGCTCGATGGACAGCTCGGCAAGGGGCACGCCCTCCTCCAGGAGCTTCATCACGCCTTCCAGGATGGCGCGTTCCACCGCTTCGCTGCGCGGCCGGCCCCGCGCGGGTCCGTCCGGGCGCGGCCGGCTCTCGGCAAGGCTCACGACGATCCGTCCTCTCACTGTGCTGCGGAGATTGTCCCGCAGCCGCCTCCTTCCCCCGTGGAACCGCGCGCGGACCTCACTCCCCGGCGGCGACCAACTCCGGTTCCTTCTCCTGCCGCTGACCGGCGGGCGGCCTGCCCGGCAGGAACAGGAAGGTCACCACGGCGCCGATCAGCGCGACGCCCGTACCGCACAGAGCGGTGACGTGCATGGCGTGCAGGAACGCGTCGTTGGCGGGGGTGACCAGGGCCTTGCCCTGCGGGCCGAGCTTCTCGGCGACGCCGAGGGTGGCCTCGATGGACTCGCCGGCGGTGTCGCGCAGGGCGGGCGGCAGCAGGCCGAGCTTGTCCTCGATGCCGTTGCGGTACGAGGTGGCGAGCACCGAGCCGAGGACGGCGATGCCGAGGGCGCCGCCGACCTGGCGGAAGGTGTTGCTGAGCGCCGAGGCGGAGCCGGCCTTCTCGCGGGGCAGCGCCTGCATGATGACGACCGAGGTCGGCGTCATGATGTGCGCCATGCCGGTGCCCATGAGGAAGAAGACGACCTCCAGCAGCCAGATCGGCGTGTCGGCCTCGAAGGTGGCGAACGCGGCCAGTGTCGCCGCGATCAGCACCAGACCGCCGGTGGTGGTGGCCTTGTTGCCGAACCGGTCGACCAGCAGCCGGGCGCGGGGCGCGAAGATCAGCTGGGCGGCGGCGAGGGGCAGCATCAGCACACCGGACTCCAGCGGGGAGTAGCCGCGCACGCTCTGGGTGTAGAAGACGCCGAAGAAGGTGACGCCCATCAGCGCGAAGAAGACCAGCGCGATGGCGCTCATGGCGGCCGAGAAGACCTTGTTGCGGAAGTACGTGACGTCCAGCGACGGGTGGTCGCTGCGCTTCTCGAAGACGACGAAGCCGGTCAGGACGACGAGCCCGGCGACGATGGTGGCCAGCACCTTGGCGTCGGTGAAGTCGGCCAGTTCGCCGCCCTTGATGATGCCGTAGACGAGCAGCACGAGGCCGACGACGGACAGGACCACGCCGATGGGGTCGAGGCGGCCGGGCCGCGGGTCGCGGGAGTCGGGCACCAGCCAGGTCATCAGGACGAGCGCGACGATCACGATGGGCACGTTGATGAGGAAGACCGAGCCCCACCAGAAGTGGTCGAGGAGCGCGCCGCCGGTGATCGGGCCGATGGCGATGGCGAGGCCGACGCCGCCGGCCCAGATGCCGATGGCCTTGGGCTGCTCCTCCCGCTCGAAGACGTTCATGAGCACGGCGAGGGTGGCGGGCATGACGAAGGCGGCACCGAGGGCCATCAGCGCGCGGTAGGCGATCAGCTGGCCGGGCGAGCCGGACTCGGCGGCGAGCGCGGAGCCGATGCCGAACACGAGGATGCCGCCGAGCAGCACCTTCTTGCGGCCGAGCCGGTCGCCGACCAGGCCTGCGGTGAACAGCAGGCCGGCGAAGACGAGGGTGTAGGAGTTGATCGCCCACTCGATCTGGCTCTGCGTCGCGCCGAGGCCGGTCGGCGCCGGGGTGGCGATGGTCTTGATGGCGACGTTCAGGATCGAGTTGTCGAGCACGACGATCAGCAGGCTCAGCATGAGCACGCCGAGGATCGCCCAGCGGCGCCGGTGCACCGCTTCCGGTATTCGGGAGGCAGGGACAGGACTTGTCATGGGTTCGAGCCTACGATCATTTCGATACGGAACCGTCTCGTATCTTATTTCTTTACCAAGGTCTTACGCGGCTCGGCTCACAGGGGGGTACCTCTGGCCCCGAATGGCACGAGGTGCCACCATGGAGTCGGTCCGGGGACGCCGTCAGGGCGCCTCGAGATGACTGAAGGAGCCGTTGCCATGACGCAGCTTTCGGCTGCCCAGAACAAGCCTTCCGACGGCAGCAAGGCGCTGTACGGAGGGAAGGGCACCCGCCGCATCACCGTCCGCGACATCGCCCTCGCCAAGGAGCGGGGCGAGAAGTGGCCCATGCTCACCGCCTACGACGCGATGACCGCGTCCGTCTTCGACGAGGCCGGGATTCCGGTCATCCTGGTCGGCGACTCGGCGGGCAACTGCCACCTCGGGTACGACACCACCGTCCCCGTCACCCTCGACGAGATGACCATGCTGTCGGCGGCCGTCGTACGCGGCACGACCCGCTCCCTGATCGTCGGCGACCTGCCGTTCGGCTCCTACCAGGAGGGCCCGGTGCAGGCGCTGCGCTCGGCGACCCGGCTGGTGAAGGAGGCCGGGGTCGGCGCGGTCAAGCTGGAGGGCGGCGAGCGGTCGCACGAGCAGATCCGGCTCCTGGTGGAGTCCGGCATCCCGGTCATGGCCCACATCGGGCTGACCCCGCAGTCCGTCAACGCGATGGGCTACCGCGTGCAGGGGCGGGGCGAGGAAGCGGCGCAGCAGCTGCTGCGCGACGCCAAGGCCGTGCAGGACGCGGGCGCGTTCGCGGTGGTGCTGGAGCTGGTTCCGGCCGAGCTGGCGGCCGAGGTGACGCGGGTGCTGCACATCCCGACGGTCGGTATCGGCGCGGGCCCGGAGACGGACGCGCAGGTCCTGGTCTGGACGGACATGCTGGGGCTGACCTCCGGCCGGGTCCCGAAGTTCGTCAAGAAGTACGCGAATCTGCGTGAGGTCATGGGCAACGCGGCGAAGGCGTTCGCGGAGGACGTCGTCGGCGGGGGCTTCCCGCTGGAGGAACACTCCGTCCACTAGGCCATCGCGGCACCACCGGGCAGCCCGCCGATCATCCCCCGTCGGCGGGCTGCCGCCGTGTCGGGGCACCGACAGGGGGTGTCGGCGGCGTGTCGGTCGGCTGTAGGTCGTTTGTCGGTGGGGCCTGGCACTGTCGTCGGCATGACACGCATCGACGACAACCCCGTCGGCGGACGCTCCGCCGTGACCGTACGGGGACTGGTCAAGCACTACGGCGAGACCAAGGCGCTGGACGGTGTCGACCTGGACGTGCGCGAGGGCACCGTGATGGGTGTGCTCGGGCCGAACGGAGCCGGCAAGACCACCCTCGTACGGATTCTGTCCACCCTCATCACCCCCGACGCCGGGCAGGCCACGGTGGCCGGCTACGACGTCGTACGGCAGCCCCGCCAGCTGCGCCGGGTCATCGGACTCACCGGCCAGTACGCCTCGGTGGACGAGAAGCTCCCGGGCTGGGAGAACCTGTACCTGATCGGCCGGCTGCTGGACCTGTCCCGCAAGGACGCCCGCGCCCGCGCCGACGAGCTGCTGGAGCGGTTCTCACTGACGGAGGCCGCCCGGCGCCCGGCGAGCACCTACTCCGGCGGTATGCGGCGACGGCTGGACCTGGCCGCGTCCATGATCGGCCGCCCGGCCGTGCTGTACCTGGACGAGCCGACCACCGGCCTCGACCCCCGCACCCGCAACGAGGTGTGGGACGAGGTGAAGGCGATGGTCGGCGACGGCGTCACCGTGCTGCTCACCACCCAGTACATGGAGGAGGCCGAGCAGCTCGCCTCCGAGCTGACCGTGGTGGACCGGGGCAAGGTCATCGCGAACGGCGGGATCGAGGAGCTGAAGGCCCGCGTCGGCGGACGCACCCTGCGGGTGCGGCCGGTCGACCCGCTGGAACTGCGCCCGCTCGCCACGATGCTGGACGAGCTGGGCATCACCGGGCTCGCGGCCACCACCGTGGACACCGAGACCGGGACCCTGCTGGTGCCGATCCTCAGCGACGAGCAGCTGACCGCCGTGGTCGGCGCGGTCACCGCGCGCGGCATCACGATCTCCTCCATCACCACCGAACTACCCAGCCTGGACGAGGTGTTCCTGTCCCTCACCGGCCACCGCGCCAGTGCCCCGCAGGACGCCATGCCCGCCGACGACCGTCAGGAGGTCACCGTATGACCGCCGCCACCTTGTCCCCGGCCGCCCCGAAGACCGACACGCCGATCCCGCTGCGGGCCCATCTGCGCCACACCGGCGCGCTGATCCGCCGCAACCTGCTGTGGATCCGCCAGGACCCGGAGTCGATGTTCGACGCCGTCCTGTTCCCGGTCGTCTTCACCCTGCTGTTCGTGTACGTCTTCGGCGGCTCCATCGGGAAGTCGCTGGGCGGCGGGCAGGACCAGTACGTCCAGTACGTCATCCCCGGCCTCATGGCCATGATGGGCATGAACATGGCGCAGGGCGTGGGCACCGGCTTCAACCAGGACTTCAACTCCGGTGTCATGGACCGCTTCCGGTCCCTGCCGATCGGGCGCGGCTCCGTGCTCTTCGCGAAGATCGCGGTCGAGCTGATGCGGATGCTGTTCGCCACCGTGGTGCTGATGGTGGTCGCCCTCCTCGTGGGCTACGACATCAACAGCTGGAGCGGGCTGCTGGCCTCCGTGGGGCTGTCGGCGGTGTTCGGCTCGGCGCTGATGTGGGTGTTCCTGACCCTCGGCGTGGTGATGAAGAACGCCCAGTCCGTGCAGGCGATGGGCTTCCTGGTGCTGATGCCGCTCCAGTTCGGCTCGTCGATCTTCGCGCCGACCGCCTCGATGCCGGGCTGGCTCCAGGCGTTCACCGACTACAACCCGCTGTCCTCGCTGGCCGACACCGCGCGCGGCCTGATGGAGGGCGGCCCGGTCGCGCACGACCTGTGGGTGACGCTGATCTGGTCGGTGGGCCTGACCGCGGTCATGGCTCCGGTCGCCATCCACAAGTTCCGCACGAAGAGCTGACGTTCCGCGGCGCTCAGACCAGGGCGGTGGCCTCCGCGAGGGAGAGGCCACCGCCCTCGGCGTACGCGGCCTCGTACGACCGTGCGTCGAGCGTTTCCCGGATGCGCGCCTCGGTCATGGCGTGGCACCGCCGCTCCACGCCCGAGGGGACATGGCCGGGCGGCAGCAGCGCGTCGGCGGCGCCCAGGCAGCGGGCGGCGTCGGCGGCGCGGCTGCCGCCGTCGGCGCGGGCGAGGGCCAGCGCGGCGACGGTGAGGACGACGGAGCGCATGTGCGGGGTGACGGCCTCGGACAGCGGGTCGGAGGCGAGGCGCATCGCCGTGCGGGCCCCGGTCAGGGCCTCCTCGGTGTGCTCTTCCAGGGCGTCCAGCCAGGCCTCCTGGCAGAGGATGATGGTGTCGAAGACGATGAAGTGCGCGATCGTGACCTCTTCGCGGAGCAGCCGCAGTTGCTCGCGCGCCTCCGCGGTGCGGTCGGTCAGGCCGAGCCAGCAGGAGAGGAAGAGGCGGGCGGCGGGCAGCGCCTCGTTGTGGACGCCGTCCTGGCTGGCGATGACGTCGCGGAGCATCCGCTCGCCGCGTTCGGCCTCGCCCGCCTCCATGAGCAGGTTGCCGAGCCGGGCCCGGAGGACGGCCACCTGGGCGCGGGCGCCGAGGCGTTCGGCGTGTTCGATCGCGGCCCGGTAGTCGGCGGCGGCCTCGCGGTGGGCGCCCTTGCGTTCGTGGGCCTCGCCGCGGGCGGACAGGGCCTCGGTGATGCCGAAGGCGTCGCCGAGGCGGTGGAAGATCTCCAGGGACTCGTCGGCGTCGCGGGTGGCGTCGCCGGCCCAGGCGGTGCGGTTGGCGAGGAGGTTGGCGCGCAGGTGGAGGGCGCCGGCCAGCTCCCACTCGTAGCCCGGGGTCTCCCGGCAGGTCCGCACGCTGGCGTCCACGATGGCGCGCAGCCGGTCGGCGCCGCCGGTCAGCAGCTCGGCGAAGAACCACAGCATGCCCGGGGGCCGGCAGGTCTGCGGCAGACCCGGCTCGTAGACCTGGGCGACGACGCGGAGCTTCGCCTGCGCCTCGGGGGTCTGCCAGACGTCGATCTCCGTGTCCATGCAGGCCAGATGGGCCAGGTGCACCCCGCGCCGGGCCTCGGCGAGGATCTCACCGGTGTACGGCGGCGGGGCGTCGGTGCAGCGCTGCCACACCGGTTCGGCGCGGCGGACCGGTTCGGTGAACGGGTCGGGGCCGAGCGCCATGACCTCCTGGCACCAGGTGCGGGTCTCGATGCGCTGGTCGCGGATCTGCCAGAACCAGAGCAGCGAGAGGACCAGGCACAGGCCCTCCTGTTCGTCGCGTTCGGCGACGGCGTGCCGGAACGCGGTGCGCAGGTTCTCGTACTCCAGCTGGAACCGGTCGATGGCGGCGCGCTGCTCCGGGCCGCGCAGCAACGGGTCGGTGGCGCGGGCCAGTTCCCGGTAGTAGGTCAGGTGGGCGCGCTCGGCCTCTCTCCGGTGGCCGGCCTCGGCCAGGCGTTCGGCGGCGTACTCGGCGACGGTCTCCAGCAGCCGGTAGCGCATGCCGCCGTCGGCCGCAGGGGCGGCCACCACCAGGGACTTGTCGACCAGTGAGCCGAGCGCGTCCAGGGCGGCCGGCCCGCACACGGCCTCGGCGGCGGCCAGGTCGCAGCCGCCTGCGAACACCGACAGCCGGGCGAGGACGTCCCGTTCGGCGGCGTCCAGGAGGTCCCAGGACCAGTCCACGACGGCTCTGAGGGTCTGCTGGCGGGGCAGCACGGTGCGGCTGCCGGAGGTGAGCAGCCGGAAGCGGTCGTCCAGCCGGTCCGCTATCTGGCGGGGTGTGAGCATGCGCAGCCGGGCCGCCGCCAGCTCGATCGCGAGGGGCAGTCCGTCCAGGCGGCGGCAGATCTCGGCGCACGCCTCCGGGTCGTCCTCGGCCCGGAAGCCGGGGCGGGCCGCCGCGCCCCGGTCGGCGAGCAGCCGCAGTGCGACGGGCTGGGGCAGCGGCTCCACGGGCCGCACCAGCTCCCCCGGCACGCCGAGGGGTTCGCGGCTGGTGGCGAGGACGGTCAGCTCCGGGCAGCGGGCCAGCAGGTGCTCGGTGAGCCGGGCGGCGGCGTCCACGACGTGCTCGCAGTTGTCCAGGATGATCAGCATGCGGCGCCGGGCGCAGTGCTCCACGAGCCGTTCGACGGGGTCGTCGTGCCGGTCGGAGACCGCGCGCATGCCGTCCACGCCGGCGCCGTGCAGCACGGTCTCGCGGGCGCCGATCGCGGTGAGCACGGCCTGCGGTACGGCGTCCGGGGCGTCCACGGGGGCCAGCTCGGCGAGCCACACCCCGTCCCGGACGGTGTGCCGTACCGCCTCGGCGGCCTCCTGGGACAGCCTGGTCTTCCCGGCGCCGCCGGGCCCGAGGAGGGTGACCAGGCGGGCCGTGGCCAGGTCGGCGCCGATGGCCCGGATGTCTGCTTCCCGGCCGACGAAGGAGGTGAGCCGGGCGGGCAGGTTGCCCGGGCGGGCCGTGGGCGGCGGGTCCGCCGGCCGCTCGCGCAGCAGCTCGGCGTGCAGCGCGCGCAGTTCGGGGCCGGGGTCGGAGCCGAGCCGGTCCGCGAGGAGGCGTCGTACGTCCTCGTAGGCGGCGAGCGCCTGGGCGGGGCGGCCGGTGTCGCGCAGGGCGCGCAGCCGCAGCGCCTGGAGCGGTTCGTCCAGCGGGTGGCTGTCGCACAGGGCGGCCAGCTCGGGCAGGACCCGATCGGCCTCGCCGAGGGCGAGGGCGGCGGTGTGCCGGGCGCGCAGGGCGTCGAGCCGGCGGGTCTCCCAGCGGGCCGCCTCGGCGGTGCGGTCGGGCAGGTCGGCGAGGGCGGGGCCGCGCCACAGGGCGAGGGCGTCGTCGAGGACGGCGGCGGCCTTGGCCGGGTCGCCGTCGGCGAGGGCGGCGAGGCCGTCGCCGGTCAGCCGGTCGAAGCGGCCGAGGTCGACGTCGTCGGGTACGGCGGTGAGCCGGTAGCCGCCGTCGGCGGAGACGACGGCGTCGGCGCCGAGGGCGCGGCGGAGCCGGCCGACGAGCGCCTGGAGGGCGCCGGTGGCGTCGGCGGGCGGGTCGGCGCCCCAGACCTCGTCCACCAGCACGCCGGCGGGCACGGTCCGCCCGGCCCTGAGCGCGAGCACGCACAACAGAGCACGCAACCGCGCCCCGCCGACCGGAACGGCCGTACCGTCGGGACGGATCGCCTGAGTGGTGCCGAGCAGCCGATAGCGCACGGGGTCCATTGTCCCCGTGGACGCCCGCGCACTGCTCCCGGGTTTCACATGCGCGTGAACTCGGAGAAGCCGAGGGTGAGGGTCCGGTCGGCGACGGGGATCTCGATCCCCCTTGCCGAGGGGACCGGACCGACCGCGCTGGAGGCGCGCGCAGGAACCTCAGGCCGCTCGAAGGACGTTTCCCCGGCATCACGGGTACGGTCGACCCCGGCCCGCCCGACGCGACCCGAGGAGCTCTTCCCTATGACCACCGCCACCACCCGTCACGGCGACCGGCAGGTCAGTCCCGTGTTCGTCGGCATTCTGGCCGTGACGGCGGTGACCGGCTGGGCCACCTGGAGCGGGTTCGCCGCGCAGCCGGGCATCGCGGTGTTCCTGTTCGTGACGGCGGCCTGGATCGTCTCCCTGTGCCTGCACGAGTACGCGCACGCCCGCACCGCCCTGCACAGCGGGGACATCACGGTCGGCGCGAAGGGCTATCTCACGCTGAACCCGCTGAAGTACACGCACGCGCTGCTGAGCATCGTGCTCCCGGTGCTGTTCGTGATCATGGGCGGGATCGGTCTGCCCGGCGGCGCGGTGTTCATCGAGCGGGGCCGTATCCGGGGCCGCTGGCGGCACAGCCTGATCTCGGCGGCGGGCCCGCTGACGAACGTGCTGTTCGCGGCGGTGTGCACGGCCCCGTTCTGGCTGGACGCGCTGGACGGCGTGCCCGCGGACTTCCGGTTCGCGCTCGCGTTCCTGGCGCTGCTCCAGGTGACGGCGGCGCTGCTGAACTTCCTGCCGGTGCCGGGCCTGGACGGCTACGGCGTGATCGAGCCGTGGCTGTCGTACAACGTGAAGCGGCAGGTGGAGCCGTTCGCGCCGTTCGGGCTGCTGTTCGTGTTCGCGCTGCTGTGGCTGCCGTCGGTCAACAGCGCGTTCTTCGACGTGATCGACTCGATCATGCGGGCGCTGAACGTCGACGACTTCTCCCGCTATTGCGGCGAGGCGGACTACCGCTTCTGGCAGGACTCCCCGGAGATCTGCTCGCTCAGCTCGTGACGGACGTGTCCTGCCCGGCGGCGGCCCGGCCGCGCTTGACGTAGTACCAGGTCATGTTGGAGGACAGGCCCGCCAGCAGCACCCACACGATCCCCAGCCAGCTGCCCTGGACGAACGAGACGACGGCGGCGGCCACGGCGAGGACGCAGACGACGAGGGTGTAGAGGGCGATGCGGGGCATGGGGGTCGGCTCCGGATCCTGTCGGGGGACACTGCTTGAGGCCACCAGTGTCCCCCATGTCCGGACCCGGCTCACACGTCGGTGACGCGGAGCCCGGCGTGTGCCTTGTACCGGCGGTTGACGGAGATCAGGTTCGCGACCAGCGACTCGACCTGGTGGGCGTTGCGCAGCCGGCCCGCGAAGATGCCGCGCATGCCGGGGATGCGCCCGGCCAGCGCCTGCACGATCTCCACGTCGGCGCGCTCCTCGCCGAGCACCATCACGTCGGTGTCGATCTGCTCGATCTCCGGGTCCTGGAGCAGGACGGCCGACAGGTGGTGGAAGGCGGCGGCGACCCGGGAGTCCGGCAGCAGGGCGGCGGCCTGCTCGGCGGCGCTGCCCTCCTCCGGCTTGAGCGCGTAGGCGCCCTTCTTGTCGAAGCCGAGCGGGTTGACGCAGTCCACGACGAGCTTCCCGGCCAGCTCCTCCCGCAGCGACTTCAGGGTGTCGCCGTGGCCCTCCCACGGTACGGCGACGATCACGATGTCGCTGCGGCGCGCGGTCTCGGCGTTGTCGGCGCCCTCGACGCCGTGGCCGAGTTCCTCGGCGGCGGCCCGGGCGCGCTCGGCGCGGCGGGAACCGATGATCACCTTCTGGCCGGCCCGGGCGAGCCGGTAGGCGAGGCCCTTGCCCTGCGGTCCGGTGCCGCCGAGCACGCCGACGACATGGCCGGAGACGTCGGGCAGGTCCCAGGGGTCCTTGGCGGGGGCCTTGGCAGGGGTCTGTGCGCTGTCGGTAGAGGTCATGGGCCGACTCTACGTCCGCCGCCGGGACCCTACCGGCTCAGGTCAGCCGGTGTACGGGCACCCGGCGGAAGGTGATCGTCCCGTAGGCGGTGAAGTCGCCCGTCTCGTACAGGAGCCCGACGGTGTGCGGGTCGACGCGGACCAGGTCGGAGTAGGCGGCGGGCAGCCCGTCGACGGTGAACGCCGGGCGCCAGGTGATGCCGCCGTCGTCGGAGGCGCGGATCGTCATCAGGGCGCGGGCGGCGGGGTCGGCGGGGGCGGAGAAGAGGAGCAGGTCGGGGTCGCGCAGCTGGAGCACGGAGGCCTCGCAGACCGGCGCGGTCAGCCCTGCTTGCGGCCGGAAGGGCTTGACGAGGGTCTTCCCGCCGTCCTTGGAGTGGGCGTCGGCGCGGTTGCCGGGCGACGGGGAGTCGTTGCGGGTGTTGAGGTAGACGCGGCCGTCGGGGAGTTCGGCGGCGGTGGTCTCGTTGACGTTGACGTAGCCGTCGGTGTTCTCGTCCAGGTAGCCCAGGTACCAGGTCTCGCCGCGGTCGTCGCTGAGCAGGCAGTGCCCGCTGTTGTACTTGGCCTCGGCGCCGGTGTCGGTGCCGGTGGGCGGCAGGGTGTGGTTGGCGGGGACGAGGACGCGGCCGGAGGTCAGCTGGAGGGCGTGGCCGGGCGTGGTGGCGTACCAGCGCCAGCCGGGTTTCTTCACCTGCCGGGTGATCTCCTTCGGCTCGGACCAGGTCATCCCGTCGTCGTCGCTGTGCCGCACCCACACCCGCCGCCCGTCGGCGTCCCCGACCTGGCCGCGCAGGATGGCGGCCTCGGTGGCGGAGGCGGCGGCGCGTATGTGCACGAGCAGGATGCGGCCCGTGTCCAGGACGACGGGGGCGGGGTTGCCGGCGAGGTTCGGGGCGTTGCTCGCGGCGACCTGGAGCGGGCCCCAGGTGCGGCCGCCGTCCGTGGACCGCTTCAGCACGATGTCGATGTGCCCGTGGTCGGCGGCGGAGTCGACGCGGCCCTCGCAGAACGCGAGCAGGGTGCCGGACCTGGAGGCGACGACGGCCGGTATGCGGAAGCTCGCGTATCCCTCGTGGCCCGCGCGGAAGGGGACGGTCACATCGGTCATCGGGCGGCTCCTCGGGTCTGCGGGGCGGGCGGGACGGACGGGGTGGACGGGGCGGGGCGGATGGGCGGGGGGGTCGCCACCATCCCCGGGTCGGGCGAATTCGCGGTGAACTCCGCGTCACGAGTGCCGTGTTGCGGCAGGATGCGGTCGCATGGACGCCGTACGGGTCGCGTTGCTGCGGGAAGTGCTCGCCGGGACCGAGTGGCTGGGAGCCACCCGGAGGTTCGCGGGGGTGCTGCGCGGATCGGTGGTGGCGCACGGGGGCGGGCTGCTGCTGGTGGGCACGCCGGAGTACGAGCCGTGGCACCTGGCCGCGCACCTGGTGGACGAGGCCGCGTGGTCGGGCACGCCCGAGCTGGCGCCGACGCTGGTACGGCATCACGCGCGCCCCTCCGATCCCGCGCACCTGGCGGTGGGGCCGGGGCGGATCGCGGCGGCGCGGCGCGGAGAGACCCTGCTGGTCGTGGCGCCCGAGGAGCCGGCGCCGCTGCTGGAGCGGGTGCACGACGCCCGGCGGGCCGGGGTGACGGTGCTGGCGCTCGGCGCGGGCGGGGGTGAGCTGGCCGCGATGGCGCATGACACGCTGGCCGTGCCTCAGGGGGCGGAGCTGGACCTGGACAGTGTGCAGCACCTGGTCAGCGCGGCGGTCGGCGAGAACGGAGGCTCTCCGAGGGCGCGACGGGGCTTCCGGGACCGGCTGTCACGCCTGACAGAAGCGTTGACGGCTCCGCCGCCGGCCCCTTGGTGACATCGCCCACCCACCCACCCGACTCGCTCGGCCAAGAGGCAACCCACCAGCCCACCTCCGGCGCCACACAACTTCCTGGCCATGCCGCTGGCCGTGCTGCCGTTCCTCGCCGACGACCTGCACGCTCAGTGGGCGCTCGGGCTGATGTACGCGGCCATCCCGGCGGGAGCGCTGCTGGTGAGCCTGACCAGCGGCTGGACCTCGCGGGTGCACCGGCACGGGCTGCTGGTGGTGCTGTCGGCCGCCGGGTGGGGCCTGGCGGTGGCGGCGGCCGGGGTGTGCGGGAACGTCTGGCTGGTGCTGCTGTTCCTCACCGTCGGCGGCGGCTTCGACATGGTCAGCGGGATCTTCCGGGCGGCCATGTGGAACCAGACGATCCCGGACGAGCTGCGCGGCCGGCTCGCCGGGATCGAACTGCTGTCGTACTCGGTCGGCCCGCAGCTCGGCCAGGTCCGGGCGGGCGGCATGGCCGCGTGGGCGGGCGTACGGGCCTCGGTCTGGTCCGGCGGCCTGGCGTGCGCGGGCGCGGTGGGGCTGCTGGCGCTGTGCCTGCCGGGGCTGATGACGTACGACGCCCGGACGAACGAGCACGCGGCGCGGATGCGCGAGCGGCGCGCCACCGCCGCCGTACAGGCCTGACTGGTTCTGCGGTCCGGCGGGTTCCGACCGGTTCAGTTCTCCTCGGTGTTCCCGCCCGCGCCGCCGCCCGCCGGGGCGTCGTGCCAGCGGGGGTCGTTCTCCCACTGGAGGTTGCGCTCGGCGGCGGTCTCCATCGCGCGCCGGGCCTCCTCGGGGGAGGCGTACGGCCCGAAGCGGTCCTTGCCCGGGCAGTCCGGGCCCTCCTCGACCTTCTTGTGCTCCAGGCAGTAGTACCACTCGCCCGGCTTGCCGACGGTGCGCTTCTTGAACAGGGCCATGAACAGCTCCTCTCGCCACCGACATGTTCCCCCATGTGCGCTGGTTAGACTCGCTGGCATGTCTGGCCAGTCGCTGCTCGTACCAGGGGAGCTGTCTCCCACCCGTTCGGTCCCCGGAAACATCCGCCGCCCCGAGTACGTCGGCAAGCCCGCGCCGGCGCCGTACACCGGGCCGGAGGTGCAGACCCCCGAGACCATCGAGGCGATGCGGATCGCCGGCCGTATCGCCGCGCAGGCGATGGCGGAGGCCGCGAAGATCATCGCGCCCGGCGTCACCACGGACCAGCTGGACAAGGTCGCCCACGACTACATGTGCGACCACGGGGCCTACCCCTCGACGCTCGGCTACCGGGGCTTCCCGAAGTCGCTGTGCACCTCCGTCAACGAGGTCATCTGCCACGGCATCCCGGACTCGACGGTCCTCAGGGACGGCGACATCGTCAACCTGGACGTGACCGCGTACATCGGCGGGGTGCACGGCGACAACAACGCCACGTACCTGGTCGGTGACGTGGACGAGGAGTCGCGGCTGCTGGTGGAGCGCACCCGCGAGGCGCTGAACCGGGCGATCAAGGCCGTGCGGCCCGGCCGGCAGATCAACGTCATCGGCCGGGTCATCGAGTCGTACGCCAAGCGGTTCGGCTACGGCGTGGTCCGGGACTTCACCGGGCACGGCATCAACACGTCGTTCCACTCCGGGCTGATCATCCCGCACTACGACAGCCCGCACGCGACGACCGTGATGCAGCCGGGGATGACGTTCACGATCGAGCCGATGCTGACGCTGGGCACCCATGAGTACGACATGTGGGACGACGGCTGGACGGTCGTGACGAAGGACCGCAGGCGGACCGCGCAGTTCGAGCACACGCTGGTGGTGACGGAGACCGGCGCGGAGATCCTGACCCTGCCCTGAGCGCCGCCCGATCCGCGGCGAGCCCGCTCCCTGCTGGACGCTGTTGGTAAATCGAGTGTGGGCGTGACGACGGCCTGCATGACCCCGTTGGGGTTGTGCAGGCCGTCGTCGTGTTGAGGGGTGGGTTCGG